>URBM01000048.1 GCA_900545995.1 uncultured Collinsella sp.
GCCTGGCCCATCTTGTCGTCCATGTCGCGGGCGTGGGGCACCTTTTTGGCGATGTCGGCGGCGTGTGCGGCGATCTTGGTGGCCATGAGGCCGTCGAGCACGTCCTGGGCGTTGGGCAGGCACAAGTGCTCGGCCGGCGTCACGTAGCACAGGAAGTCGGCGCCGGAGCTGGCGGAGATAGCGCCGCCGATGGCAGCGGTGATGTGGTCGTAGCCCACGCCGATATCGGTCACCAGCGGCCCGAGCACATAGAACGGGGCGTTGTGGCACAGGCGCTTCTGCAGTTTCATGTTGGCGGCGATCTCGTCGAGCGCCATGTGGCCCGGACCCTCGACCATAACCTGGACGCCGGCGGCCCATGCGCGCTTGCACAGCTTGCCCAGCTCGATCATCTCGGCGGTCTCGGTGGCGTCGTTGGAGTCGTAGAGGCAGCCCGGGCGACAGGAGTCGCCGAGCGAAATCGTCACGTCGTACTCGTGGCAGATTTCGAGCAGCTCGTCGTAGAACTCATAGAACGGGTTCTCGTTACCGGTGACCTCCATCCAGCCAAACAGCAGCGAGCCGCCGCGGCTCACGATGTTCATGAGGCGGCCGGTCTCCTTAAAGGTCTTTGTGACCGACTTGTTGATGCCGCAGTGGATGGTCATAAAGTCCACGCCGTCCTCGGCGTGCGCGCGCACGACCTCGAACAGGTCGTCCTTGGTAAGCTTGACCAGCGGCTTTTCCATGTAGCCGATGGCGTCGTACATGGGGACGGTACCTACCATGAGCGGCGTCTCGTCGATGAGCTGCTGGCGGAACTGGCGCGTCTTGCCCGAGTTGGAGAGGTCCATGATGGCGTCGGCGCCAAAGTCCTCGGCGATCTTGACCTTCTTCCATTCCTCGGCGGCATCGGCCTTGTCGCCCGAGATGCCCAAGTTCACGTTGACCTTGGTGGACAGGCCCTCACCGACGCCAAAGGCGCGCATGCCTTTTTTGATGTGCACGATGTTGGCAGGAATGGCGATGCGGCCGTCGGCCACGCGCTCGCGGATGTACTCGGGGTCGCGATGCTCGCGCTCGGCGACCTCCTTCATCTGCGGTGTGATCTGCCCGGCGCGGGCGAAGTCGATTTGCGTGACGAGCTTGGGCTCGGTCTGTGTGCTCATTGGCACGGCTCCCTTCGTTGGCATTACCCATATCAGGTTTGCGGGTCAGGGCGGGCGCGCCCAATCTCAGCCTGCCGTCTTGTCCTGCAAGCCCCCCGTTTATGTAATGGGCTCAAGTATAGCTCGAATGGGTACGATTGGCCTAACGAGCGTGCCTGTGGGGAGGCGAACATGGAAGACAAGCATCTATATCGAGAGACGCAATGGGATGTATCGGCCGAGGAAAGCCGTGCGCACCATGGCCTTGTCGCGATCGGTTTTGCGGTGCTTGCCGTGCTGGTGATTGCCTTTTGTATCTGGACGTTTGGTGGTCGCGGCGGCGCTGCATGGGAGTTCGAGGCTGATGATAGCCTACCGATTATGACGGTGAGGAGTACTGGCGGTAATGCCAATACGCTCGCCGTTCCGGGCGATTATTGGTACCCGTGCGATGAGTTTGTGCAGTTGCAGCTGAGTGGTGGGTCTATTCCTGGTGAGGAAATCGAACGCGTGACGTATGATGCGACGTTCAAAACGTTGACGGTGAAGCTCAAAGATCAAGGGGATGTGCCCACGACGATGGATATCGCGCTGACGGAATGGCGCCTGGAGCCCCCGTCGGGTGTTGCGGTGTCCGAGGTCGAGCACGTCAAGATTGTCTATCAGGACGGTTCGACAAACGGGATTGCAAAGGCCGACGGTCTAGCAGAATAGGTGTCGAGCCTAGCAGCCAATTCATAAAAGTTGCGGTGGAATAGTTCCTGATTGTGCGAAAAAGGCTCAAATAGGAATTATTCCACCGCAAGTTATATAGAGAAGGCTGAGCGGGTCAGTGTTGGGTGCCGGCTCTAGAGCATCTGTTCGTTGATGAACATGAGGGTGCCTAGGTATGAGAGCTCGGGGACGTGGCGATAGCCGATGTTGAATGCGGTAAGTTCGCTTGCATCCTCGAGCTTGTTTTCTGCCATCCACCGCACCATGGAGCCGCGCGCCTTTTTGCTGGCGGTCGACCGTTGGATGGGCTTCCCGTTGCGGATACCCTCGCCAAAGAGGCACGTGACGGTTGTGGCGTCGCCCGCGAGGTGGGGCAGAACGGCTTTGGCATACTCTACGCTGGCGAGGTTGACGATCGTGGTGTTTGAACCTGCCGGGGCGATAGCCCGCGCGAGCTTATCGCTCCAAAATGCGTAGAGGCCTCGGGCACCGTCGACGACAAGCTTCGCGCCCATCTCCAGCCGATACGGTTCGACGGCATGAAAGGGACGAACGCACCCGTAGAGGCCGGAGAGGATCCACAGATGGTCTTGCAGCCATGCGAGCTGCGCGGAATCCATCACCTCGGGTGCCATGCTCTGGTATTGAATGCCGTGATAGGACATGGCGGCAGGGGAGAGGTGACGGGCGAGTGCGGGATTGTCGAGATCGCCGCTTTTCAGGATGGGCCCGAACTCATGCAGGGTGTTGAGGCAAGGTCCCAGCAGTTTGTCACTCACGTTCCACAGCGCCTGCAGGCCGCCGCTGCCTTCATTCCGCTCGATATCTAGCAGTGCGCGGTGGAGGCGAGCCGTCTCGCGCACAAAGGGTGGGATGCCCAGGACTTCAAAAGCATCTTGGGCCGCGCGCATCTGCTTGGCGGGCGAAATGATGACCTGCAGCATGGGCTCTCCTCTGCCAAAAAAGTTGCGGTGGAATACGGTCTGTTTTGGCTGTTTATGGGCCAGTTTAGTCCGTATTTCACCGCAACTGATGAAGGGTTGGTTAGGCTCGCTCGATGAAGGCCTTGTAACCGCGATATGCCTCGTAGATGTCGGCCTTGTTGGCGACCTCCCACAGGGCGTGCATGGACAGGACGGCAACGCCGGAGTCGATGACGTTCATGCCGTACTTGGCCATGATGTAGGCGATGGTGCCGCCGCCACCAGCGTTGACGCGGCCGAGCTCGCAGGTCTGGAAGTCCACGCCGGCCTCGTCCATGATGTCGCGGACGAGGGCCACATACTCGGCGTCGGCGTCGTTAGAGCCGCCCTTGCCGCGGCTGCCCGTGTACTTGTTAAAGCACAGGCCGCGACCCATGAAGGCGGCGTTCTTGGTCTCGAACTTGCCGGCATAGCCCGGGTCGAAGCCGGCGGACACGTCGGAGGAGAGCATACGGCTGCGGGCGAGCGCGCGGCGCAGAGCCAGCGGGCTGTCCTCGCCGGCGAGCATCATGATCTCGGCGACGGTGTTCTCGAAGAAGCGACTCGTCATGCCGGTGGCACCCACGGAACCGATCTCCTCCTTGTCGACGATGAGCGTGATGCTCGTGCGCTCCACGTTGGTGACGTTGATCTGGGCGAGCATGGAGGGGTAGGCACAGACGCGGTCGTCATGGCCATAGCCCAGAATCATGGAGCGGTCGAGGCCCATGTCGCGGGCGGGGCCGGCGGGCACGACCTCGATCTCGGCGGAGAGGAAGTCCTCCTCCTCGACGTCGTACTGCTCCTTGAGGATATCCAGGAACATCTGCTTGACGGGCTCCTTGGGGGCGTCCTTGTCGTCCTCATCGAACTTGACGGGACGGCCGCCCACGATCACGTCGAGGATCTCGGCGTCGACGGCGTCTTTGGCAGGCTTAGACATCTGCTCGCTCGAGAGATGGATCAGCAGGTCGGAGATGGTAAAGACCGGATCGTCCGCCTTGTCGCCGATATTGATGTCGACGGTGGTACCGTCCTTTTTGCAGATGACGCCCACGAGTGCGAGCGGGGAGGCTACCCAGTGGTAGCTCTTGACGCCGCCGTAGTAGTGCGTGTCGAGATAAGCCATGTCGCCGGCCTCGAAGGCGGGGTTCTGCTTGAGGTCCAGGCGCGGCGAGTCCACGTGCGCGCCCAGGATGTTAAAGCCCTGTTCGAGCGGGGCGGTGCCCAGATTGACGAGCATAAGGTCCTTGCCGTGGTTAGCGGCATACACCTTGTCGCCTGCCTTAAGCTCGCGGCCTGCGGCGATTACGGTCTCCAGGTCGACGTATCCCGCCTCCTCGGCCATCTTGATGCCGGCCTTGACGCACAGGCGCTCGGTCTTGTTCTCACTCAAAAACTGCTTATAGCCGCGGCAAAGCTCCTCGAGCTCCTCGATTTGCTGTGGCGTGTACTTTTTCCATGCGCAGGGACGCTCCATGACGCAGGCTCCTTTCGGATCGATCGTGCTGGTTGATGTACCGTGAGCCATCGTATCACGCGCGGGCTCACGGTGGCGGGGGAGCTTGATGTGAGGTGGCCGCGGGGCGGGGAGCGTGTAAACTGGAGTGAGCAAACCGTGCCCAGCCCAAAGCGAGGTATTCAATATGTCTGACAAGCGCCGCACCTTTGCCGTTATCGACGGCAACTCGCTCATGCATCGCGCCTTCCACGCCGTGCCGCCGACCATGAACGCGCCGGACGGTCGCCCCACCAACGCGATCTTTGGCTTTCTGAACATGTTTCTCAAGATGATCGATGCCTTTAACCCCGACGGCGTCGTCGTGGCGTTTGACAAGGGTAAACCGCGCGTGCGCATGGAGATGCTGCCGCAGTATAAGGCGCAACGCCCGCCCATGGACCCCGATCTGCATGCGCAGTTCCCTATGATTAAGGAGCTGCTCGCCGCGCTCAACGTGCCGATTCTGCAGTCCGAGGGCTGGGAAGGCGATGACATCCTGGGAACCATGGCGCGCCTGGGTGAGGAGGCCGGCTGCGACATGCTACTGGTGACCGGCGACCGCGACATGTATCAACTCGTGACCGAGCACGTCAACGTGGTCTCGACCCGCAAGGGCCTGTCCGACGTGGCGATTATGACGCCCGAGAGCGTGGACGACCTGTATCACGGCATTACGCCGGCGCTCGTGCCCGATTTTTACGGTCTAAAGGGCGATACGTCCGACAACATCCCCGGTGTACCGGGCATCGGTCCCAAAAAGGCGAGTGCGCTCATTGCGAAGTACGGTAGCCTGGACGAAGTCATCGCGCATGCCGATGAGGTCAAGGGCAAGATGGGCGAGAACCTGCGTGCACACATCGATGACGCACTACTGAGCCGCAAGGTTGCGACAATTCGCACCGATGCGCCCGTCGAGCTCGACTTTGAGGCGACGTCCTTCCCGGCGTTTTCTGCCGATGAGGTTTCCGCGGCGCTGGGTACGCTTGGTATCACCGCCATGCAGAACCGTTTCTTGGCGCTGATCGGCGGCGAGGGCGGGGCTGCTGCCTCCAGTGTGTTTGAGATACCTGCTATGGTTCGCGCAGCCGCCGGCGATGCCGACGCGCTTGGTGCCGTTGCGGCTGAGGTCTCCCGCGCGATTGATGCCGGCGAGTGGGTCGCCGCCGTGGTGGACGACGACAAGGAAGAGGGCGCGCTCTTTGGACTGACGCGCACGCTGTGGTTGGCGACGTCCAAGGGCCTGTTCGCGCTCGAGGAGGGCGACAGCTGTGCGGCGGCTGAGGTTGAGGGCTTCAACTTCGTCCACGGCGTGATTGCCGGCGTGCTCGCGCGTCTGTTTATGGAGGGTCGCGTGGCGAGCCCGGATATGAAGGCGCTGTTGCACGAGCTTTCGCCCATCGATTCTTCTGAGCCCGAGCTTATGGACCCGCTGGCAGTCGATTCCACGCGCATCTTCGATACCGTGGTTGCCGCCTACCTGCTGGATTCCGACCGCTCCGAGTTCGATGAGGCGTATCTGGCCGATACCTATCTGCAGATGGCGCTGCCTGCGGCGCGCGGTGCAGAGGGTGCCGGCGAGGACGCCCCCGCGCCCGCCGCTCGCACGGCGGCCTTAACGCTGGCGCTGGTCGCACCGCTGCGCGACCGCATGGCCCGTGAGAACGCCACCAACGTGTTCGACGGCATCGAGATGCCGCTTGTGCCGGTGCTTGCCAAGATGGAGCGCGCGGGCATGCTCGTAGACCCCGACCGTCTGCATAGTCTGTCCGAGGGCCTGGCGACCCAGATCACCGAGGTCGAGCGCAGCATTCGCGACCTGGCGGGTGACGAGACCTTTAATATTGGTAGTCCCATGCAGCTGTCGCATGTGCTCTTTGATGTGATGGGGCTTCCGACCAAGGGCCTCAAGAAGACTAAGCGCGGCTACTATTCGACCAACGCCAAGGTGTTGAGCGACCTTGCGCGTGACCACGAAATCGTGCGTCTGATCTTGGACTGGCGTGAGAAGTCTAAGATCAAGTCCACCTATCTGGATACGCTGGGCCCGCTACGCCGTGGTGACGGCCGTGTGCACACCACGTACAACCAGACCATCACCGCGACGGGGCGTCTGTCTTCGAGCGACCCGAACCTGCAGAACATCCCGACGCGCTCGGAGCTGGGGCGTACCGTCAAGACGGCGTTTTCGGCAGGCGAGGGAAGCGTCTTTTTGGCGGTGGACTACTCGCAGATCGAGTTGCGTCTGCTGGCGCATCTCTCGGGTGACGAGCACTTGGTGCGCGCCTTTAACGAGGGCGAGGACTTCCATGCCGAGACGGCGGCGCGCGTGTTTGGAGTGCCGGTGTCCGAGGTGACACCCGACCTGCGCAGCCGCGCCAAGGCCGTGAACTTTGGCATCGTGTATGGTCAGCAGGCCTACGGCCTGTCGCAGTCGCTGCATATCTCGATGGCCGAGGCGCGCGACATGATCGACCGCTACTACGAGGCCTACCCGGGCGTGCGTACGTTCCTCGACAACGTGGTGGCGCGCGCCAAGCAGACGGGCTACGCCGAGACCATGTACGGCCGCCGTCGTCATATTCCGGAGCTCAAGGCCAAAAATCCGCAACTCCGCGGTTTTGGCGAGCGCACGGCCATGAACCATCCCATGCAGGGAACCGCCGCCGACATCATCAAGATCGCGATGGCCCGCGTAAGCCGTCGCCTGGAAGAAGAAGGCTTTGCCGCCCACATGATTCTGCAGGTACACGACGAACTGGACTTTGAGTGCCCCGTCGACGAAGTCGAGCGCCTCACCGCCATGGTCCGCGACGTCATGGAGCACGTAGTAGACCTCCGCGTACCGTTGATCGCCGAAGCCAGCACCGGCATAACCTGGGCCGACGCCAAATAGGGAAGCGCCCACAGTTCCAAAGTAACCAAACCAGAAGGGGGCTCCTTGCCAACAAGGAGCCCCCTTCATCCAAATATATTCAGCTAAGTATCTAGACACTCAAGACGCCATCTAGGCGACATGAACGAATATGTAGCCATGCCCGGCGCCGGCCGTTTGATTTTTGTAGATTCCGCACGAGCCGAAGAGCACTAAATGTGCTCTTCGAGCGAGCCCAGGACCTGACCGAGCAAAAATCAAACGGCCGGCGCCGGGCATGGCGGCGAGTTTAACGAGCCGCCAAGATGGCGTCGATGAGCGTCAGTACGCCCCCGTCGTTGTTGCTCGGAATGCGCCACTTGGCGTGCGCGTTCATGTGCTCCTCGGCATTGTCCACGATAAAGCTGTGACCGACGCGCTCCAGCATGGGGATGTCGTTGTACGTATCGCCCACGGCGGCGGCGTCGGCGATATCGATGCCCAGGTGTTCGCACAGGTGCGCGACGCCGGCGCCCTTGTCGACGCCCAGGTTCATAAAGTCGATCCACTCGCGCCCGGCGTTGGTGACGTAGAGCTTGTCCGAGAACTCGGGGCTATAGGTCTCGCGGAAAGCGGGCTCGGCGTCGTAGTCGGGGAAGAAGACCGAAATCTTGTTGGACTCGAAATCAATGCCCTCAAAGCTGTCGACGTAGTTGATTGTGTTGTAGTAGACGCTGATCTCGTCGTGGTACTGATGGTCGCGGGCAAGCACGTAGAAATCGTCGAAGCAGCACAGGACGGGAACGGCGCGCGGGTCCTCCGAGGCACGGCTCAAGACCTGCTGATACAGCGCCACATCGATGTTGCTCTTATAGATATAGTTGCCGCGATAGATGACGCAGGCTCCGTTGTCGGGACAAAAGGCGAGGCGGTTCTTGATGCCCTCGAACATCTCCTCAAGCTTGGGGGCCGGACGTCCGCTAGCGGGGCAGAACACGATGCCAGCCTCGGCGAGCTTGTCCAGGCGCTCATCAAGACCCTGAGGTAGCACGCGCTCGTCGGTGAGAAGCGTCTTGTCCATATCAACGGCGAGAATCTTAATGTTTCCAATATTGGCGTCCGATTCGTAAGTTTGCATAAAAGCGAGCCTTTCGTTTCGAAATTGTTTCAGATATTATAACCATCAACTCGTAGTCAGGCGTATTTTCGCAGGAGCGCAGCGTATTTGCACTGCATTTCACAAACTAATGAAAAAACTTTTCAGAAATTTGAATTTGTCGCTTGTGCAGCGGGCACTTTATCGTAATATAGCGACCATCGAAAACGGAGACGGAAAAACAACCGCTTACCGAGGAAAAGGTACCGTTTACGATATTAGAATTGCGCCCGGCGATAGGTGAAAGGAGAGGCAGATGCAGTTCGTAAAGATCATCACCACTGCAGACAATGCCATCCGACGCCAGCGCGCAATTTCCCGACGACGATAACAATCGTCTCTGTCCGCATGGGGCGAATTGCCTCAACAGAGTCATTTTGAGGTCGTTGGGTTTTAGCACGACATTGCTGCATGTTTCTAGGGCATGTATGTGCTGATTTTTGCTATTTAACCTGATATTGCACGGTATATGACCTTGAAATGACTTGCAACTGACCGATGTTCTAACTAGCTACCAAGGGCGAAAGGAAACAGCCATGAGCAAGGAAAAAGTCGTTCTCGCATATTCCGGTGGTCTTGATACATCCGTATGTGTCAAGTGGCTCCAGGACGAGAAGAATCTCGATGTCGTTTGTGTCTGCGGCAACGTGGGCCAGGAAGAGACCGGACTGGATGCCAAGAAGCAGAAGGCGCTCGACCTGGGCGTTCTCGATTGCCAGGTGCTCGACCTGCGCGACGAGTTCTCCGATGAGTTCCTGACTAAGGCCATCGCTGCAAACTCCATGTACGAGAATAAGTACCCGCTGCTCTCCGCTCTTTCCCGCCCGCTGCTCGCCAAGAAGCTTGTTGAGGTCGCCCACGAGTTTGGCGCGACCTACGTCGCCCACGGCTGCACCGGCAAGGGTAACGACCAGGTCCGTTTTGAGGCCGCCGTCAAGGCCCTCGACCCTGAGCTCAAGGTTATCGCCCCGGTGCGCGAGTGGGATCTGAAGTGCCGTCCCGACGAGGTCGCCTATGCCCACGCCCACAACGTGCCGGTTCCCGAGGGTGCCAACGACAACCCCTACTCCATCGACGACAACCTTTGGGGTCGTGCCATTGAGTGCGGCCACCTGGAGGATCCCTGGAACGAGCCGCTCGACGACGCCTGGGTTATGACCAAGAACCCCGAGGACACGCCGGACACCCCGACCTACACCGAGATTGAGTTTGAGGCCGGCAAGCCCGTCGCCGTAGACGGCAAGAAGATGAAGCTCTCCGAGATCGTCATCGCCCTCAACAAGATCTCCGGCGACAATGGCTTTGGCCGTCTCGATCTGGTCGAGGATCGCCTGGTGGGCCTTAAGAGCCGCGAGTGCTACGAGGTTCCCGGCGCCCTGACGCTCATCACCGCCCACAAGGCGCTCGAGGACATCTGCGTCGAGGGCGACCTGCTCAAGACCAAGATCGAGCTCGAGCAGGATTGGGCCACCGCCGTGTACAACGGCCAGTGGTACAGCCCGCTCAAAAACGCGCTCGATGCCTTTATGGCCGATACCCAGAAGTTCGTGACCGGCACTGTTCGTCTGAAGTTCTTTAAGGGCAACTGCCATGTCGTCGGCCGCAAGAGCCCCTTCAGCCTCTACGACTACGGTCTGGCTACCTACGACCGCGACACCACGTTTGACGAGAAGGCCAGCGCCGGCTTTATCGAGATCGATACGCTGTCGCTCAAGACGTGGGCAAAGGTCCAGGGCCCCAGCTCTGCTGCCGCCCAGGCCTAGCGCCTCCTTCCCTTGGTATCCGCGCGGCCCATCCGCGTGATACATAACGGGCGCACGGGGTCCCTACCTTTCGTTATGCTTGCTGACACTTCTTAACATCGGTGGCCCCTACGTTCCGCCCGCATATATGATGCCGCGTCTGCGGCTGAGTCCGAGCCCCGCCGGGGTTGTCCGGCGGGGCTCCTTCTATCAATTTGGCGGCTCTGCGCCTATATATATGAGGAGTATCCATTATGTTCAATGCTATCGCGCATGCTTTACTTGCCCTCGCGCCCGAGTTCGATGCTGCAAAGGTCGAGGATGTCCCTATGAGCCTGAAAGCCTGGATCGATGGTTCGCAGGGCAACATCCGGAGGGAGACGTTGGGCGCCAAGTGCATGGCGCGTCACTTCTTTGCAAATTAGCCACATGGCCCCGCGCGCGGCAGGGAGTGTGTAAAACTAGCGGTTGATAAATCGCTTTAGCGACAGGGCACATTGCTTTGGACGCTTGTTTTGGTATTTGGAGAAAGGAGACGGTTCCATGGCTCTTTGGGGCGGTCGTTTTGAGGCGGGCGTGGCCGAGGTCACGCAGGAGTTTGGCGCGTCGCTGCCGGTCGACAAACATCTCTATAAGCAGGATATCGCCGGCTCTAAGGCGCATGCCAAGATGTTGGCCGCCCAGGGCATCATCAGTGCCGAGGACGAGCAGGCGATTGCCAAGGGCCTGACCGGAATCGAACAGGATATCGATGCCGGCAACTTCACCTTCGATATCAACGATGAGGACATTCATATGTCCATCGAGAGCGAGCTGACGCGTCGCATCGGCGAGGCTGGCAAGCGCTTGCATACTGGGCGTTCGCGCAACGACCAGGTGGCGACCGATACGCGCCTGGGCGTCAAGGCGCTGGCCAAGGAGCTCATGGAGGCCAATCTTGAGCTGCGCCATGTGCTGGTGGATGCGGCCAAGAAGTACGACAAGGTGATTCTGCCGGGCTACACGCATATGCAGCACGCTCAGCCCGTGCTGCTGTCGCATCATCTGCTGGCGTATTCCTGGATGTTCGCGCGCGACTTTACACGCCTGAAGGCCGCCTTTGATGCCGCCGACAACTGCCCGCTGGGTGCTGCCGCGCTTGCCGGTACGAGCTATCCGCTCGATCGTCAGATGACGGCTGCCGAACTTGGCTTTGCGGGCGTGATCCCCAATTCGCTCGATGCTGTTTCCGACCGTGATTTCCTGCTCGATTTGCATTACGCCGGTTCCGTCATGGCCATGCACCTGTCGCGTCTTTCCGAGGAGATCGTGCTGTGGTCGAGCTCCGAATTTGGCTTTATCACGCTTTCCGACTCGTACTCCACCGGCTCGTCTATCATGCCGCAGAAGAAGAACCCCGACTTTGCCGAGCTTATCCGCGGCAAGAGCGGTCGCGTGTACGGCAACCTGGTGCAGCTGCTGGTAACCATGAAGGGCTTGCCGCTTGCTTATAACAAGGACTTGCAGGAGGACAAGGAGGGCGCGCTCGATACCGCCCATACGCTCATGCAGTGCCTGTCCGTTATGGCCGGAATGATTTCGACTTGGACCGTCAACGAGGATGCCATGGCGCGCGAGTGCGGCGTGGGGCACCTTGCCGCTACCGATGTTGCCGATTACCTGGCCAAGCGTGGCCTGCCGTTCCGCGAGGCACATGCCGTGGTGGGGCATCTGGTTCTGATGTGTGAGAAGCGCGGCTGCAATCTTGAGGACCTGCCGTTTGAGGTGTTTCAGGGGGCAAGCCCGCTCTTTGAACGCGATATTACCGAGGCGCTCGACATCCCGTCGATTGTCGCCGCGCGCACGACCGAGGGCGGCACCGCTCCTGCCGCCGTTGCCGTGCAGTTGCAGCGTGCCGAGGCACAGCTCGTGGCTGACGAGGGAGTGTTTGGATCGCTGACCAAGGTCGTCGAGATGGGTCACGGGGCAAAGTAGAGGTTTGGCTGAAGCCGTTTTGGCCATGTATTGATAAATCGTTTTGCTTTACGGGCGTCTGCTGATGTGGGCGTCCGTATTTTGTTGCTATGGGGGAGGGGCTTGTCGAGAACTTCTGTAGGACCTTTGGGCAGGTTGTGAAGGGGGTACGTTCGCGGGTGGCAACCGACCGTCTGCTCTGTTCGATGCGGTTGATGGGCGGTCGGATGGTACTCTAATCGGGCTTCGAAACAGAAGTGACACATATGGAGCGCTTTAATAAATTGCAACGTTTCAATAAACAGCTTTTTGTTTAACTGCAGCTAAAACTCTGTTACGATGCAGTCCAGGCGGGTGCCGGAATGGGACTTGGGCACGCGCGAACCTACTTGAAAGGCTACCTTATGGCTATCGAGAAGACCTTCATCATGATTAAGCCCGACGCGGTGCGCGATCGCAAAATCGGCGAGATTGTTGCTCGCATTGAGCGCAGCGGCCTTGTCATCGAGCGCATGGAGATGACCACGCTCGAGCGCGCTACCGTCGAGGAGCACTACGCCCATCTGGCCGACAAGCCCTTCTTTGGCGGTCTCTGCGACTTTATGACGAGCGGTCCGGTCGTCAAGATGGTCGTTTCCGGTCTCTCCGCTGTTGCTAAGATGCGCACCCTCATGGGCGCTACTAATCCGCTTGACGCTGCTCCTGGTACCATCCGCGGCGACTTTGCCGTCGATGTCAACGCCAACGTGATCCACGGCTCAGACTGCCTGGAGAACGCCGAGATTGAGATCAAGCGCTTCTTTGGCTAAACCAGCTTTGACTCCTTAAAGCTGTTAGCGTGTGGCTTGGGCGCCGCGGAACTCCATCCGCGGCGCTCTTTTATTCCAAAATCTATGAAGGGGCCCGCTCGGACATGTGTTCCGAGCGGGCCCCTGCTGTTAGCTTGTGGCACTGAATAGTTTAGGCTTCGTCGACGATCTTAAGGCCGCGCGTGTGATCGATCTCGTTGAGGAGGTTAACGCGGCGCTCGTGACGACCACCCTCAAACTCGGCGTCGAGC
>URBM01000049.1 GCA_900545995.1 uncultured Collinsella sp.
TCCTGAGATGTCTCGTGGGCTCGGAGATGTGTATAAGAGACAGCCCGTAGGCGCCAAAAAGCTCAGCGGTGTGGGGTTGCGCTGGCTCGCGGCCAGGCCGAGTGCCGCGATAACGCTCGTGCCCAGGTAGACATAACGGTGGTCGGCCTTGATAAAGGAGGCCAGGCGATTGATGGTCTTCATGCTGCCTCCCTATGCCGGCTGACGGTCGAGGCACGCGTCCCACATCTGGTCGCGTTCCTCCTGGCTGATGCCCTTGAGGGCCTTGTCGATAAGCTTGAGGAGCTTCTTTGAGCCCTTGCGGCAGCCGACGTTTGCCGTGACCTCCTGCTTAAAGCCCTCGCCTTCGGCAAATTGAATGGGGACGATACCGGGATTTTGGGCCATATAGCCCTTCTCGTTCTCGGTGTTGTACGTCACGGCGTCGCAGGTGCCCTGCAGCAGGTTCGAGAACACCGTAGGCACCGAATCGACCGGGTTTTTGTGCACGACGCCCGGGATCTCGTCGATGACGGTATCGAGCATGGTGTCTTTTTGGCCGAGGACCGTGGCGCCGCTAAAATCGCTGAGCTTGGTGGCGTTTTGGTAGGGCGAGCCCTCTTTTACGAACAGGCCAAAGCAGCCGATGAAGTAGGGATCGGAAAAGCCGACCGACTCCTCGCGCTCGGGCGTGGCGCTCATTCCGGCGATGATGAGGTCGATCTGGCCGTTGTTGAGCGAATCGATAAGACCCGAGAAGCTCTGCTTAACGGCGACGGGCTCGCCGCCGAGGGCCTTGCAGACGATCTTGGCGATCTGCACGTCGTAGCCGTCGGCATAGGCGCCCTGCACGTTATCGATGGGGATGGTGAACTCGCTGGCCTCGGAAACCTGCCAGTTGTACGGGGCGTAGGCAGCCTCCATGCCAATGCGGATCTTGTCCTTGCCGATCACGGAATCGGACAGATCGTCGCGACCGCCACCCGTCGTAGGCTGAACAACTTCCAGCGTGGACGGACGCTGGCAGCCGGCAAGCGCGCCGGCGACGACGGTAGCGCTCGCAGCGAGAGCGCTACCCAGAAAGATGCGACGGCTGCACACCGGTTGGCGCTGCGCATCGCGCTGTTGGGGAGAATGCATAATCTGCCTTCCCTGTTGAATCGTATGCTAACGACGTAACAGGATATACGCCAGCGACCAGCAGCGCAGCACAAGCTCGAAAAATTAATAGACACGCGGTAGTCATTGGGAACGTCGATGTTTTGGCAATGCCAGCGAGCGCCGCCCAGAGCGAACAAGTTGGCATGAAAAAGGCACGGCATAGACCTTCTGGTCATGCCGTGCCTTTTGAATGACAAATTGTCGCTCTGGGTGGCGCGCAGCGTCGACCGGCCCGCCGTTCGTTAGAACGGCGGAACCTCTAGAGCAGCGTAACGCTAAAGCTGCGAACATCCGTCTCGCCGGGGGCCAAGGTGATGGTGTTGACCTTGCGCTCAAAGACGTCGTCCTCGGTGTCCATGGTGGTATGACCGGTCCAGGGCTCGAGCGCCACAAACGGGGCGTCGTTGGCGGCAGACCACACGCCGATGTACTTAAAGCCCTCAAAGTCTATCTTGACGCCGTGGCCCGACTTGCGGCCGCGCAGGGTGAGCGTGGAGCCGGGAACGTCGGTGAACATGATGGCGTCGTTGTCGAAGCTACGGTGCGTGATGGGCACAACGTCCGCGTTTTCGGGAGCCTTGTAGGAGCCCTCGAACGTCATAAGGCCATCGGGCGTAATGATAGGAGCCTCGTTGGTCCACGCCTCGGTGAATGCCAGCTCGTAATCCTCGAACGCCTCATCCTCGGCACCGGGAGCGGGCACGTTAAATGCGGGGTGGCCACCCACCGAGAACGGCAGGTCCACGTCGCCGGTGTTGGTGACGGCAAAGGTCTGGGTAAGAGTGGCATCGCCGGTCAGGGCATAGGTCATGTTGAGCTTAAAGTGGAAGGGGAAAGCCTTGAGCGACTCAGGCGTGTCGGTGATCTCGTAGGTGACGGACGAGCCGTCCTCGGAGACCTCGACCAACTTGTGCTCGACGATGCGCGCAATGCCGTGGCGCGCCATCTCGCAGGTACCGGCGGCAGACGTCGCCGTGTTGTTGCGCAGTGAGCCCACAATGGGGAACAGGATGGGCGCGTGCTTGCCCCAAAAGGTGGGGTCGCCCTGCCACAGATACTCGTTGCCGTTGAGGGCAAGGCTCGTGAGCTGGGCGCCCATGGAATCGATGGCTGCGGTAAGGCTGCCGCGCTTGATGGTAGTGACGGTGGACATGCTACTTCCTCCAAAAGTAAACAATAGTGTCGAGGGCTATTGTCCCACTCTTGGCGGCAAGGCGGGGCGGCAGGCGCAGTTATTGAGCGATTGCGTAAAGGTCGAACCCGCCCTGCGGCGTGGAGTCGACCGCATCGGGTGCTTGCGAGTTAAAGCTCACGGGAACCATGCGCTTTGAGGCGCGAAAACGCGTGCCGTCGGTAGCGACGGGCGCCTCATCGACCGTAAGCTCGTAGTCGCCGGGCTTAAGCTCGATACCGTCACCTGCGGAATTGACGTATTGATACTCGTCAATCGTATGCCCCTTGAGCGTGCGGCCCACGATATGGACGAGCATCTGGCTGTCGCCGCGCGCGGTGTCCCACGTCGCGCCGTCCTTGACCTCAACCGACACATGCACCGAACGCGTGCGGCTGAGCGATTGCTCGACGGACATCTCGACCTTGGCGGCGTCTTGGCGTTGCTGCTCAACATGGCTCCAAACGCCGCCAATTGCCGAGCAGGCGATGACACCCGCCATGAAGGCGACGAGGATGGGGCCGAGTGGCGAGCGGCGGCCGGCATCTTCCTCGCGAGCCAAATCGGGACGATGCGTGGGCGCGGGCGCCTGAGCGCCCTGCGCGGGCACGTCGAGTATGCTAAAGGATGCCGTACTGCCGGGATCGATGGTATGGCGCGGCTGCGGGGTCTTGGCCGGCGAGATGGACATGTCCGCCGGCTCACCGAGTGTGGCCGTGGCATCGGCCTTAGCCTCGTCGGCCTCAGCCTGGGCCCAGGCCTGCTCGAAGGTCAGAGGCTCAGCGGCATCGTTGCCGGTTTCGGCCTCGTCGCTCGTCACGTCACGCGGCGCGGGCTCGTCCCACTCCTCGTCCGGAGCCTCGCCCTCGCTATACCACCATTCAAAGTTATCGATATCCATACGGGGCGCCCCTTAGGCCTCGCAAATAAACACTTGCTAGCCTTATACCCCCAGACGGCGCTGGAGCTCGCCGGCACAGACAGGAAAACCATCACAACATTCGACGCTTTTCCTCGATTTCGAGATTTTCGCCGAATGTTGTGATGGTTTGGGCGACTGGCTGGCAGCGCAATGTGACAAAGGGGCTGTCCCTTTGTCACATTCTGTTAGAGTTGCAGGGATTGAATCCCGCTTATTCATGCGACATTGGAGTGACAACCTTGACCGCCGCAACCACGCCTAAAAGCAAGTCAACCGCCGCCGCGCTCTCCCCCGCGCGCACCAAGCTCTGCCTGGCGCTGCTCGTACTGTTGGGATTCTCGCTCGGCTGCTCCGAATTCGTGGTCATCGGCATCGAAAGCGACTTGGCGACGGAACTCGGCATATCGCTTGCCACTGCGGGCCAACTTATTAGCGTGTTTGCGCTCGTCTACGCCATCGCGACGCCGGTGCTTGCGCTCAGCACGGGGCGATTCCGCCGCTACCAGCTGCTCGTGTGTTACAGCATCGTCTTTGTGCTCGGCAACCTGGTCATGGCGTTGGCGCCCAACTTCCAGGTGCTGTTTATCTCGCGCATTGTCCTGGGCTCCGTCTCGGGCGCACTGCTCGCCGTGGGTGTGACGTACATCCCCGAGCTGCTGTCCCCGCAGCAAACTTCGCTTGCCATCTCGGTGGTATATGGTGCGTTTTCCGTGGCAATGGTCTTTGTCACTTCAATCGGCAAGTTTGTGGCCGACACGCTCGACTGGCACGTAGCCATGTACGGCACGCTTACCTTTGCCGTTCTAATCTGCGGAGCGCTCGTGGCGTTTATGCCGCGCGCCGGTCAGACCGATGAGCCCGCCACCTTCCGCGAGCAGGCGGGGCTTCTGCGCGAGCCGAGCATCATCACCGGCATGCTCATCTTTTTGTTTGGTGTGGGGTCGGTCTATGTGTTCTACGGCTATGTGACGCCTTATCTAGAGCAGGTGTTGGGCATGGGCAC
This sequence comes from uncultured Collinsella sp., assembly GCA_900545995.1. GTDB lineage: Bacteria > Actinomycetota > Coriobacteriia > Coriobacteriales > Coriobacteriaceae > Collinsella. The sequence continues at coordinate 4,237 of URBM01000049.1, forward strand.
GGTCGAAGCCAGTACCACGCTTATGGCCTACGGCGTATTCTGCCTGATCTCGAACATCCTGGGCGGATGGATCGATGCGCGCTTTGGCATGAAAGCGCTGCTTGTGACGTTTGTGCTGCAAGCTGCGGCGTTACTCGGGCTGTTTGCTGTGGGCGGCACCATGCCGCTCGCGCTGGTCTTTGTCTTTAGCTTGGCGCTGCTCATGTACCTGTTCTCGGTGTCGTGCATCACGCACTTTATGGACGTGGCACGCAGCCGCCATCCCAAGTCGATGGTACTCGCAAGTTCGGTGGAGCCCATGGCGTTTAACGTCGGCATCTCGTTTGGCACCGCAGTGGGCGGCGCCGTGGTAAGCGGGATTGGCATTGCCTACGTGGGCGCGGTTGGCGCCGCATTCTCGCTCGTAGCCTGGATACTCACGCTAGTGACGATCAAGCTGGCACGCTGGGAGCGCAAGCGGGCAGCACAATCTTCGATGCAGGCATAGGGGTGGGATCGAGGCAGGCGCAAGTACAGCTCAGCGCGGCGGGCGTCCGATGAAAACCACACCATACGAGCAGTGTTTATCCGCCCGCAAGCTCCAGCAGTGCAATTTCGTGTACTTCAGATACACGCTTTTCCACAATTTCGTGTATTTCAAGTACACGAAATCGTACTAAACTATGTATTTGAAATACACGGAATTGGAAAGGCGGCTCCATGCGTAGATCAATCGAATCCGTCATCGAATCATGGGCGACAGAGGACGCGTCGCGCCCCCTCCTCATCCGTGGTGCGCGACGCGTGGGCAAAACGTACGCTGCCGAGGAAATCGGCAGACGAATCGCCGGCGATGCATTTGTCAAACTCGACTTTCAGACCGATCTTGAGCTGATTGCCCCACTGTTCGACTGCCCCACCGACGACGTAGACACCATCGTGGCACGAATCTCAGACTATAAGCGCACCCCCATTCGCAAGGAAACCGCATTCATCCTGTTTGACGAGGTGCAGCTCTGCGAACGCGCGGTCAACTCGCTTCGCTTTTTCTCGGGTTCGGGCTGGCGCATATGCGCGACCGGCAGTCAGCTCGGCGTCGCCACGCGCAAGCGCAAGCTGCCTTTTCCCAGCGGCGTCCGCCAAGAGACCATGCATCCCATGTCGTTCGAGGAGTTTCTCTGGGCGCTCGGCGAGGAGCAGATGGCCGATGCCGTTCGTACCCACGCCGACACGCTCGAGACCTACGCCGCACACCAAGCCGCGCTCAACCTGTTTCATCGATACCAAATCGTGGGCGGCATGCCCGCCGCCGTCAACGCATATCGCAAGACGCTTTCCATCGAAGACGCGCGCGTCGAGCAGCGCGAAATCGACGAGACCTACACCGCCGATATGACCGACCCCGAAAACGGGATCAGCGGCGTAGCAGCGCGCAAGGTCTGGCGCTCCATTCCATCCCAGCTGCTACGATCCTCAACCAAGAAATTCAAGTACTCCGAGGTCGAACGCGGAGGCCGACGCTCAAAGCTCATCGAGCCACTCGACTGGCTCGAGGGCGCCGGCATCATATCGGTCAACAACCTGACCGAAGGCATCGAACCTCCCCTCGTCCCCTTCGACGACGAAGACGGGAGCTTCTTTAAGGTCTATCTTCTCGATACGGGCCTCATGTTCTACAAACTCGGTATCAACCCGCGACTCTGGCTCGACCTCAAAGAGGATTCCGCCATTGCGCTGTCTTCCGACTTTCGAGGTGCCTTGGCGGAGAACTCGGTCATGCAGGCATTTTCGGGCAATGGTTTGCAGACGTATTACTGGATGCCACCGTCGTCTTGGAAGACGAACGGCGAGCTCGATTTTCTACTTCAGACCGACCGTATGGAGATCGTTCCCGTCGAGGTAAAATCCGCACGCAACGTGCGCGCGAGAACGCTCGGGTCGTTTATGGAAAAAGCCCGGTCGCCGTATGCCTACATATTGTCCGAGAACAATTTTGCCCGCAGCGAAACCGATGACGGACGCGAGCTGCGCCATCTCCCCTTGTACGCAGCGGGCTTTATCGGAGCAAACTGCCTCAAGGGCAGTCTGTAACCCCCGCGCGACCGCCCAGAAAGGAACCATCATATGCAGCACGTACTGTTTATTTGCCACGGGAATATCTGTCGCTCGACGATGGCTGAGTCGGTGTTTGCCGAGCTGGTGCGCCGTGCTGGGCGCGAGGCGGAGTTCATCATTGATTCTGCCGCGACCTCGACCGAGGAGATTGGCAACCCTCCGCATCATGGCACCGTCGCCAAGCTGCGCGAGGTCGGGATTCCCGTCGTTGCGCACCGCGCGCGCCAGGTTCGTCGCGCGGAGTATGGTGACTGGGACCACATCGTCTATATGGATGCCGAGAACGCGCGCGGCCTGCGTCGCATCTTCGGCGACGATGCCGACGGCAAGATTTCGCGGCTGCTGGATTGGACCGATAGCCCCGGCGACGTCGCCGATCCCTGGTACACCGGCAACTTCGATGCCACCTACCGCGATGTGCTCGCCGGCTGCACGGCCATGCTCGAGCAACTGTAGGCGCCCGGGCGGCGCGGATGCGTGAGCCACGCCATCGGCATAAAATGAGCGTGGATAATCTCCCGCATACAAATTGAGCGTGGATTTTCTCCCACTTTGAGCGTAAAACCACGCTCTAAACGGGAGATTATCCACGCTCATTATCTCGGTGGGAGAAAATCCACGCTCGATTACTCGTCGACGATCTCGGCGAGCCAGACGTTCAGTGTATCGACCTCGGGACAGCAGAACTTTGCCGTGCCGGGCTCGTTGCCGGGCACGGTGCCGCCGTAGCGCAGGATGTCGATATAGGGAAAGCCCACGTGGCAGGCCATGGAGCACATCTTGCCGCGATCGCGGTCGAAGTCGAAGACGTCGCCCGGCTTGTGCCCATGGTGGCAGCGACACGTACCCAGCTGGTCCACGCAGCTAATGCGAATACGCGGGCGCTTGCCACGCGGCGCACCGAGCGGCTTGTTCTCGCTCGCGGGCTCGGGGATGCTTTCGCCGGCGCTACTCATGGTCGATCACATCCAGGCAGGCCTCGATGGGCAGGCCGGCGGACTTGTCCTCCTGGTCGGCGTTGCGCTCGATAAGCTCTGCCACCACGCGCATGGCATCGGCCGTTGCACGCTGCAGACTCCAGCCGGCCATCACGCGACCGACGAGCACCGCCGAGAACGTATCGCCCGTACCCGGGAAGTAAACCGGGATCAGGTCGAAGGGAATCGTGAAGTACTCCCCCGCCACGTGGTCGTAACCGATGACGGCGTTCGTGCCGTCGACCACAGCGCTCGTAATGACCACCGACTTGGCGCCCAGCGCGCGCATGGCGTCCACAAGGGCGTGGGCCTCGTCAGGCGTGATTTGCTCGGCAATGGGCGTGTCGGTGAGCAGGCACGCCTCGGTATAGTTGGGCACCGCATAGTCGGCGCACTCGAGCAGATGCCTCATGAGGCCGATCGTGGACTCGGGAACACCGGCGTAGAGCTTGCCGTTGTCGCCCATGATGGGATCGACGAAAACCTTGGTGCCCTTTTGCGCGCGGCGGTGGCAAAAGTCCGAGATGATGCGCGTCTCTTCCTCGGTCACGATAAAGCCGGTCGAGATGGCGTCGAACTCAAAGCCGAGCTCCTCCCAGATGGCGAGGCTCTGACGCACGTACTCGGTGGTGTCATGGATGTAGAACTTGGGATAGTTGAGCGTATCGGACACAAGCGCCGTCGGCAGGTTGTGGATGCGATAGCCCATGTGCGACAGTACCGGCAGCATGGCGGAAAGCGCGACCTTACCGTAGCCGCACATATCGTTGATCAGCAGCAGCTGAGTGTTCTTCATGAGAGTCCCCCTTGGGTCGGGAGCGGCGCAAAGTCGCCACAGTGCGACTAAGTGTAGCGCAGGGGACGTTGCGAGCAGGCGCCAGGGCCGCGAAGAGCGCATTGTTGCGGAAAGGTTTCGGAAAATGATCCCTTTTCCTCCGTCCCCAAGGGATCACATGCACCCAAGCGGACCGTGGCGGAATCACAGGTTGAGGACGGACAGCGAAAACGTTCCTAAGCGAGCAAGGTGGCGTGAAAGAGGAGGGCATAGGCCTTGTGGCCATGTCCGACGATTGAACGCCAGATTGCCGCTTAGGGACGTTTGCAGCGTCGAGCCGTTACGCGGTTTGGTAAAACCGCGTAACCACTAGTTTGGTACCTTGACATTCATTTCTCATGCTCCTAGATTGGTTAGGCACAAAACAATTCCACTACCTAACTAAAGAAAGGAGCAACACTAATTCATGTGCGATGAACCTCTTAACCTTTGTTCGCACGAGCCCGGCGGCGACCCGTCACAGCTGGCGGATGCACCCGAAGCGGTTAGCTCAGAAGACAAGCTTGCCAAGCGCATCCTCAATGGCCTGGGCTTTTGCGGCCATTACATGCATTTTCATGGCGGAGGCGTGTCCGGCAAGGCGCCCATCATCTGCCTGCTGGCCAAGCAACCCGGCGGCGAGATGTCGCAGCAGGAACTCGGCATGCACTTTGACCTCAAGCCGGGGTCGCTTTCCGAGATCCTGTCCAAACTCGAGCTCAACGGCCTCATCGAGCGCAGCCGTAACCCCAAGGATCGACGGCAGCTCACCATTCGCCTGACCGAAACCGGCCGGGAAAACGCCCGCATCGACCAGGCAGCCCGCATTCGCTTTAGAGAGCAGGCCTTTGGTGCCCTCACCCACGACGAGCGCGAGCAGCTCGCCGAAATGCTCGAGAAAATCCGTGTAACCTGGGAGGAACTGGATGATTAAAACCCTCATGGGCAGCATCCGCGACTATATAAAAGTCACCGTTGCCACGCCGTTGCTCGTGCTTGGCGAGGTGCTCTGCGAGATGCTGATTCCATTTATCACCGCCAACCTGATCGACGCCATCAAAGATGGCACCACCGTAGCCGAGATGCTTCCCACCGCAGGCTTTTTGGTGCTCATCGCGCTGACGTCGCTTGCTTTTGGCGCCGCTGCCGGCGTCACCTGCAGCCATGCGAGTTGCGGCTTCGCTAAGAACCTGCGTCACGACCTGTTCTACAAGATCCAGACGTTCAGCTTTGCCAACATCGATGAGTTCTCGAGCTCCTCGCTCGTCACGCGCCTGACCACCGATATCAACAACGTGCAGCAGGCCTTTATGATGATCATCCGTATCGCCGTGCGCGCGCCGCTGGTATTGATCTTCGCCTTTACCATGGCATTTATCATGGGCGGCAGCGTCGCCATGGTCTACCTGGTCATCATTCCGCTGCTGGGCTTTGGGCTGTTCTTTATCATCTTTAAGGTGCGTCCCATCTTCTCGCGCGTGTTCCACAAGTACGACGCCCTTAACGAGTCCGTCGAGGAAAACGTCACCGGCATGCGCGTGGTCAAGAGCTACGTGCGCGAAGACTTTGAGAAGGAGAAGTTCGCGACCGCCGCACGCGACGTCCAGATGGACTTCACCCGCGCCGAGAAGCTGCTTGCCTTTAACAACCCCATGATGAACATCTGCGTCAACGGCGCGTTTGTCGTCATCATCTACCTGGGCTCCAAGCTCATCATCACGAGCCAGGGCACGCTGTTCGACGTGGGCCAGCTCTCCTCCATCTTTACCTACGGCTTCCAGATTCTGATGAGCCTAATGCAGCTGTCGATGATCTTTGTCATGGTGACCATGGCCGACGAATCGGCGCACCGCATCACCGAGGTGCTGGCCGCCGAGCCCACGATCGCCGATCCCGCCGAGCCCGTGCTCGAGGTCGCCGATGGCTCCATCGACTTTGACCACGTGAGCTTTAAGTATTCCGCGCATGCGAAGCGCCAGGCGCTCGACGATATCGACCTGCACATTAAGAGCGGCGAGACCATCGGCATCATCGGCGGCACCGGCTCGGCCAAGTCGACGCTCGTGAACCTGATCGCCCGTCTGTACGATGTCACGGAGGGTACCGTGCGCGTGGGCGGCGTGGATGTACGCGACTACGACTTGGACGCCCTGCGCCACCAGGTGGCCATGGTGCTGCAGAAAAACGTGCTGTTTAGCGGCACGATTGCCGAGAACCTGCGTTGGGGCGACCCGAACGCCACCGACGAAGAGGTCCGCGAGGCCGCGCATCTGGCCTGCGCCGACGAGTTTGTCGACGGCTTCCCCAAGGGCTATGACACCTGGATCGAACAGGGCGGCTCCAATGTTTCCGGCGGTCAGAAGCAGCGTCTGTGCATTGCGCGTGCCCTGCTGCGTCGCCCCAAGATCTTGATCCTGGACGACTCCACGAGCGCCGTCGACACCAAGACCGACGCCAAGATTCGCGCAGGGCTGGCAAGCTATCTGCCCAACACGACCAAGCTCATCATCGCCCAGCGCATTAGCTCCGTGCAGGACGCAGACCGCATCATCGTCATGGAGGGCGGCCGCATCGCGCAGATCGGTAACCACGACGAGCTGCTCAAGACGAGCGAGATCTACCGCGAGACCTTTACCTCGCAGAACAAGATGTCTGCCGAGGGCGAAGAGGCCGTCGAGGCCGACACCGAGGCATCCGTAACGCAAGCTCAGACCCAGGAAGGAGGCGAGGCACATGAGTAAGGCAACGACCGCCGAGCGCGCGCTCAACCGCAAGGGCGGCACCATGTCGCGCCTCATCAAGACGCTCTTTGGCTTTTACCCCGTGCTTTTGCCCCTCGTCGTCGCCGGCGTGGTGCTCTGCGCCATCATCAACTCCATCGGCGCGACCTTCCTTCAGAGCGCCCTGCAGATTATTAGCGAATCGTGGCAGTCGGGCGATTGGGGAGCCGCGCAGCCCAAGATCGCACAGCTCGTGACCACCCTCGCCTGCATCTACGGCATCGGCATCCTGTCCTCGCTCTTCTGGAACCGCGCCATGGCCATCGTCACGCAGGGCTCGCTGGAGAAGCTGCGCGAGAAGATGTTCAACCGCATGCAGGACCTGCCGATCCGCTACTTCGACACGCACCAGCGCGGCGACATCATGAGCCACTACACCAATGACATCGACACGCTGCGCCAGATGATCAGCCAGTCGCTGCCCAACCTGCTCATGACGGTCATCGTCATCGTCACGGTGTTCTTTATCATGCTGTACTACAGCGTGTGGATGTGCTTGGTCATTATTGCCGGCGTCGCCTTTATGACCTTTATGACCAAGCTGCTCGGCTCCAACTCCGCGCGCTTCTTTATTGCGCAGCAGACCGAGCTCGGCGTTGTCGAGGGCCATATCGAGGAAGTCATGAACGGCCAGAAGGTCGTCAAGGCATTCTGCCACGAGTCTGCCGCCGAAGCCGATTTTGACGAGCGCAACGAAAAGCTCTTCGAGGTCTCGCAGAAGGCCAACATGTACGCCAACATCCTCATGCCCATCCTTATGAACCTGGGCAACCTGCTCTACGTGCTGGTCGCACTGGCCGGCGGCATTTTCCTAGCGCTGGGCGTGCCCAACCTGAGCATCTCGGGCATGGCGCTGTCCATCGCCGTCGTGGTGCCGTTCCTCAACATGACCAAGCAGTTCTGTGGACAGATCGGCCAGATCTCGCAGCAGATCAACGCCGTGGTCATGGGCCTCGCCGGCGCCGACCGTATCTTTGAGCTCATCGACGAGGAGCCCGAAGCCGACGAAGGCTATGTGACGCTTGTCAACGCTCAGGTGAACCCCGATACCTGGCAGCTCGAGGAGGCCGACCACCGCACCGGCATGTGGGCCTGGAAACATCCGCACCGCGCAACCGGCGAGATCGAGTACGTGCCGCTGCGTGGCGACCTGGTCATGGACAACGTCGACTTTGGCTACACGCCCGACCACGAGGTGCTGCACGGCGTGTCCGTGTTTGCCAAGCCGGGCCAGAAGGTCGCGTTTGTCGGCGCCACCGGTGCCGGTAAGACGACCATCACCAACCTCATCAACCGCTTCTATGACATCGCCGACGGCAAGATTCGCTACGACGGCATCAACGTCAACAAGATCCGCAAGGCAGACCTGCGCCGCTCGCTGGGCGTGGTGCTGCAGGACGTAAACCTGTTCACCGGCACCGTGATGGATAACATCCGCTACGGCAATCTGGATGCCACCGACGAGGAGTGCATCGCGGCGGCCAAGCTCGCGGGCGCGGATGACTTTATCACCCGCCTGCCCGACGGCTACGACACCATGCTCACCGGCAACGGCGCGCAGCTGTCGCAGGGCCAGCGTCAGCTGATTTCGATCGCACGCGCCGCCGTCGCCGATCCGCCGGCAATGATTCTGGACGAGGCCACGTCGAGCATCGATACCCGCACCGAGGCTATCGTGCAGGCCGGCATGGACAAGCTCATGGAAGGCCGCACGACGTTTGTCATCGCGCACCGCCTCTCCACCGTACGCAACTCCGACGCAATCATCTGTCTGGACCACGGCCGCATCATCGAGCGCGGCAACCACGACGAGCTGATCGCCAAGCGCGGGTATTACTACCAGCTCTATACCGGAGCGTTTGAGCTGGAATAGGACCGGTTACTGACGGAGGGCGCCCCGGGGGCGGGCGGGGTAATTCCTCCGTGCTCAAACATTCTCGCTTCGCTGCGAAACTGCGCGCGGAGGAAATACCCCTGTCTCTTATACACATCTGACGCTGCCGACGATAAGGCTCGTGTAGA
>URBM01000050.1 GCA_900545995.1 uncultured Collinsella sp.
ATCTACACGAGCCTTATCGTCGGCAGCGTCAGATGTGTATAAGAGACAGAACCGGCGCTTGCCAGCAGGCCGGCGCCGGCCAGAGTCACAACCTCGCCAGCACGCATCACGACTTCGCCGGCATGGGCCTCCTCGGCGGCAGAGCGAACGTTCTTCCCCATCTTGGCCGGCGCCAAAAACCTCACACGCGAGCCCTCGTTGCCGTCACCGTCGAGCACATCGACGATCTCGTACTTCACCACGGCATCGGCACCCTCGGGCACCGGCGCGCCCGTCATGATGCGGACCGTCTCGCCCGCGCCGATTGCGTCCCCAAACACATGACCCGCGGCCTCATGTCCGATAACATCGAGCGTCACCGGCGCCTCGCCAGATGCCTGCGCCAAGTCCGCCGAGCGCACGGCATACCCGTCCATGGCGCTGTTGGCAAACGGCGAGATGTCGATATCGGCCACCGCGTCCTCGGCCAAGGGAAGACCGGCGGCCTGCCACACGGGAATCTCGACGAGATCGGTCGGAGCAACGTGCGACAGAACAATCGACTGCGCGTCCTCCAGCGGAATGAGTTTCTCTGCCATATGCACCTCTTAATGCCACGGCGCACAACAGGGGCGCCGATTCTTTATGCTTGTCTCAGTATAATCCCCCGACGCACGACCGCGACTCGGCCTGCACCCGCAAATACACCTGTCAGTTGCAGGCCGCGAAACAGAATGGAAACCAACCCACCGGCTCGTCGCGTTTACCGCGTTTTATAATGCTTGCGTTGCAACCTAAAAGAGGAACGTATGGCTCATAACGACAAACCCGAAAGCGCAAACGAAGCGCAGGATCATTCCCAGCCGCTCGACGAAGGCGGTTTTTTCTCTCTGAACGACGTCATCGCGGCAGGCAGGCATCAGCTCACCCGCTCTGAGCATCTCTTGGCTGCCGACACGCGCCGCAACGCCCGCAACCTACTCGCGAGCGCCAAGTTGCTCGCACTCGTCGTCATCGTCTCGCTCGCCATGGGCGTTGCCGCTTGGGCGTTTTTGGCCTCGTTGAATATCGCGACCGACTATCGCGAGCAGCATGCGTGGATTTACGCGCTGCTTCCCGTTGTGGGCGTTGTCACCGCATGGGTGTACAAAAACCACGGTCTCGCCGCCAAACGCGGTAACAACCTGGTCATCGACTCCGCTCTGGGCACCCGCCTCATCCATATGCGCATGGCCGTCCTCACCTTCGTCTGCTCCACGCTCACGCACCTAACGGGCGGATCGGCCGGTCGCGAGGGAGCTGCGGTGCAGATTGGCGGCACCATCGCCAGCAACATCTCGAGCCTCGCCCACCTCAAAAAGCATGACCACCACGACCTCATGCTCGCCGGCATCTCGTCGGCCTTTGGCGCCGTATTCGGCTCGCCCCTTGCCGGGGCTTTCTTTGGCATGGAGATGTGCTTTATCGGCAAGATCGACTACACCGCGGGCATCTACTGCCTGGTCGCCTCGTTTACCGGCTACTTTACATCACTCGCCCTAGGTACCGAGTACGAGGCGAATGTCATCGCCAGCGTTCCCGCTATGACGCCCAAAACGGTCGTCATCGTTGTTATCAGCGCAATTATCTTCGGTCTGACGGCACGCCTCTTTGCCTGGTCGGTTCGAACCGTCAAGAGCCTCTACGGTCGCTTTATCACCAATTACCTCGTTCGCGCACTCATCGGCGCACTCGTGGTTTTGGCCGCCTATGCCCTCCTCGACGCCTGGAACTACGCCGGCCTTTCCACGTGGCTTTCCGGCGCCGGATTTGCCGGCAACACCACCCTGGCGGACGCAGCCATCAAGTTGGTCGTCACAGCGCTTACCCTGGGCGCGGGCTTCCAAGGCGGCGAGGTCACGCCCCTGTTTGGCATCGGTGCGGCGCTCGGCGGCTGGATAGGTTGCCTCGTCGGAATCGATCCCAGCTTTCTGGCAGCGCTGGGCATGCTCGGCGTGTTCTGCGCCGGCCTTAACGTGCCTATCACCACCTGTATGATGGCCATCGACCTGTTCCACGGCACGGCTGCCGGGTTCTTTGTCATCGTGGCCTTTATCAGCTACCTAACCGCCGGACACCGCGGCGTGTACCCCGCCCAGCGCATTATCTCGCCCAAGCGCCGTTCGCTTATTGTAGATGAGGGCGGTACGGTAGCGGATGCTATCGAGCGCCACAACGACCTGATAGAGTAGACGTAAGTATTCGACGTGCAGCCACAATCGGGGGCAATTCGACCTGAGCGCGACCGCACCGTCACGTCATACGCCGGGAGTCGCCCCATGCACGCAACTGATTTTGGCCTCACGCTCATCATCGCCAACCCAGCCGCCCAGTCGGGTGCGGCGCGCGAAGTTGCCGAGCGCCTGCAACGCTTTATGGACATGACTGCACGCGCATCCCAGTTTGACCTGGTGCTAACCGAGCGCATGGGACACGCCAAGGAGCTTGCCGCACAGGCTCAGGGCTATCGCACCGTTATCGCCCTTGGCGGCGACGGCGTGATTCACGAGGTCGTCAACGGGCTTATGACGCAGGATGAGGCGGTCCGCCCCGCTCTCGCCATCCTACCCGTGGGCTCCGGCAACGATTTTGCCCAAACACTCGGCATCGACGATTTCTCCGGTAAGAATTTTGGCGCGCTGCTCTCCTGCGAGCTGCAGCGTCAGGACATCGGGCGCATTCGCTCATGGAACCCCGCAAGCGGTAGCGGCGAGGCTTCCGTTGAGTACTACGACCAGACGCTTTCGATCGGCATCGATGCCGCCATCGGCCTGGGCACCACCGAGCTGCGCAAAAAGACGGGTCTCGCCGGCGCTCCGCTCTACACTCTCTCGGGACTTGAGCAGTTTGGCCTACGCTATCGCAATTACCCCATGACAGCCAGCTTTGACGGCGCGCCCGCCGAGCGCGTGAGGGCGATCATCATGGCGATTCAGCTGGGCCCCACGTATGGCTCGGGCTATCGTATCTGCCCCGATGCCGACCCCTGCGACGGCATGCTCGACGTCTGCTACGCCTGCGGCCCCGTCCCTCGCGCGGTTGCCCTGCCTATGTTTCTTTCGGCTAAGGACGGCCACCATACCAAGTTGCCACCGGTTCGCATGCGCCGATGCCGCCATGCCGCGCTCACCTTGGAGGAGCCCGACTACCCCATCCAGGCCGACGGCGAGCCCGTTGTCGCCTCACGCATCGAGGTCGACATCCTCGCCGGCGCCCTCGAGGTCTGGCACCCCACCCGCTAACCCCACCTAAGTTGCGGTGAAATAGGGACTGTCTTACGGCTTTAGCTGCATAAACAGTCCCTATTTCACCGCAACTTACGAGGAGGCTATTCCTCCCCGCCCGGCTTGCGACGGTTGGCCTTTTTAATGGCGTTGAAGTGCTTGTCATTAAGCCTGCGCTGGCGAGAGCGCTGAGGCACCTTGGTCTTTACGCGTCGACGCGGTGGACGCCCGCGACGCTCAAGCTCAGCGCGCAGCTTACGCAGGCAGCTCGCGCGATTCTGAAACTGGCTGCGGCTCTCACGCGCCGTCACGACAATCCCCGTGGGCCCATGTTTCATGCGCACCGCAGAGTCCGTCGTGTTCACGCCCTGCCCACCCGGACCCGTCGCGCGAAACACCTGTACCTCGCAATCGCGCGCCAGCTCCTCAACCGACATCTCGGCAAAGCGCGCATACTCGCGCCAGCCCATCTTGTTCTCGTCCATATCAACACCTCCCCTCATACAAAAAATGTGACAAAGGGACAGTCCCTTTGTCACATCGCATACCAATCGCTTGTGTTGCGCGCTTAGGCGAAGGTGATCTCGCCGTTCTCGCAGTCCATATCGGCGATACGGGCCAAGCTCTCAACGCGGAAGCCGCGCTTACGGAGCTTATCGCCGCCGCCCTGGAAGCCCTTCTCAACGGCAATGCCAATGCCGGCAACTTCGGCGCCCGCAGCCTCGCAGATCTTAATAAGGCCCTCAAGCGCGCAGCCGTTGGCCAGGAAGTCGTCGATAATCAGGACCTTATCGCCCTCGGACAGAAAGCGCTTGCCGACAATGACCGGGTACTCCTTCTGCTTGGTAAAGGAATAGATGGTCGTGGCATACTGCTCGCCGTCAAGGTTGATGGACTGGGCCTTCTTTGCAAAGACCACCGGCACGCCGCCAAAATGCTGAGCTGCGATGCAGGCCATACCAATACCCGAAGCCTCAATCGTCAGGATCTTGTTGATCTCGACACCCTCGAACAGACGGGCCCATTCGGCGCCCATGTGGTCGAACAGCTCAACGTCGCACTGGTGGTTGAGGAAGGCATCAACCTTAAGGACGTTACCGGCCTTTACGATGCCGTCATGGCGAATACGATCCTCAAGCTCCTGCATGGCGCAACCCCTTCTCGCGGCAACGATACCGCGCGATTAATAAACGTTGTTCGATAGTCTACCACGGACCGACCCCCGCCCGCCCCACAAGCCGCATCGCACTATAAAGCTGCAAGACCAGTAGATAGGCCCGATTCGTGGCAGACAGCCTCCCAACACGCTAATGCCGGGTGCGCGTCCTCACCAAACGTACCAATGTGAGCGCAAAGCCCACGGTAGCAACGGCCATCAGCACATAGAATACCAAACGAAAGCCAAAGAGGAACACGTCCGGACGACCCGCCACATAGCTCGTGACCGTCTTGCCCATCGCCGCGCTCGTCTGTCCATACAGGATGCGCGACGCCGCCGTAATACCCAGCGCTATGCCCGCATAGCGCGCCAAGCTGCTCAAGCTGCCCGCAAAGCCAAGCGCCTCACGCGGAGCCGAACCCATATACAGCGAATTATTGGGGCTCTGGAAGATCGACGTGCCGCACGACATAAACGCGACGCAGCACACAATCATCAAGATGGAAGAGTGCTCGTCAAGCGTGCTCACCGCAAAGAGACCGCACACGTACACGCCCAGGCCAACGGCCGTGGGCGCTTCACAACCAACACGGTCGGACACCGAGCCCGAAAGCGGGCCCACAAAGGCATTCACGACCGGCATCGCCAAAAACAACAGGCCGGAGATATCGGAGCTAAAGCCGTGGGCATCCTGAAAGTAGAACGGCAGCACAAACTCGGAGGCACCGATACCCACGAACACGATAAGCATGCAAGCCAGGTTAATCGTGAAAGCCGAGCTCGCAAAGCAGCGACGCGCCGCCTCTGTCAACGGCATAGGGCGTTCGCCAGCCTCCGGCTTCACATGCGGCAGCGTATAGAGTCCCACGATAAACGAGATTACGCCAATGGGCAGATTGATAAGGAAGATGCTCTCCCAGGGAAAGCTCGCCACCAGCACGCCGCCGAGCACGGGGCCGCACATCATGCCAAGAGCCACAAAGGTCGCCAGAATGCCCATGGCACGGCCGCGCTCACGCGCCGGAAACGACTCGGTGATGATGCCCATATTGTTGGCCATCGCGGCGGCACAGCCAATGCCCTGCACGAAACGCGCCAAGATAAGCACCTCGAGCGAAGCCGAAAGCCCGCAAAGCAACGAGCCACCCGTAAAGACGATTACACCAAGCTGGAACACATTCACCTTGCCGCGCACATCGCCCAAGCGGCCAAACGGCAGCATGGCGACGCACGTCGCGAGCAGATACACCGAGCTCACGAGCTGAATGCGGTCGAGACCCACCCCCAGCTCCTTTTGCATCACTGGGAGCGCCACCGTCACGATGCTCGCATCCAGACACGCCATAAAGGTCATGACGAGCACGGTGAACAGAATCGCCCATTTATTCTTACCGTGGGTGTCGCCCTCTAGGGCAATGTGCTCGCGGCGCAGCTGCTCTGCAGTTTTCTCCATGTATATCCTTTCTATCGTGCAACGCAAAAACGGGACCCCAATCGCCTACAAACGGACACGATCGGGGTCCCGCCTACGGAATCGGAACTATGAGGACGTCGTCAGCCGAAAAGCCGTCCCACGCCTCGCACGCACGCTAGCCTAGCACTGCTCGAGCGCCTGCTCAAGGTCGGCAATCAGATCGGCTGTGTCCTCGAGGCCGCACGACAGGCGCACCATGTCGGCGGAGATGCCACAGGCGATGAGCTCCTCATCGTTCATCTGGCGATGGGTAGCGTTTGCCGGATGCAAGCAGCAGGTGCGCGCATCGGCCACGTGCGTGGCGATCTGGGCGAGCTTAAGGCTCTTCATAAAGGTCTCGGCCGCCGCGCGACCACCGTTAAAGCCAAAGCTCACAACGCCGCAGGTACCGTTGGGCATGTACTTCTGAGCCATGTCATAGTACTTATCGCCCTCCAGACCCGGATAGCTCACGAAGCGTACCTTGGGATGGCTCTGCAGGAACTTGGCAACGGCCAGGCCGTTCTCGCAATGACGCGGCATGCGCACATGAAGGCTCTCGAGCGAGCTGTTCAGGAAGAAGGCCGCCTGCGGATTCTGCATAGGACCAAGATCGCGCATGAGCTGAGCGGTTGCCTTGGTAATGAAGGCACCCTCGCGACCAAACTTCTCGGCATAGGTCACGCCGTGGTAGCTCTCATCGGGCGTGGTAAGACCCGGGAACTTGTCCGCATGAGCCATCCAGTCAAACTGGCCGTGGTCAACGATCACGCCGCCCAGGTAGGCAGCATGTCCATCCATGTACTTGGTGGTGGAGTGCGTAACGATGTCGGCACCCCACTCAAAGGGACGGCACATCACGGGCGTCGGGAAGGTGTTGTCGACCATCAGCGGCACGCCGTGGTCATGAGCGGCCTTGGCAAAGCGCTCAATATCGAGCACGGCAAGGGCGGGGTTGGCAATCGTCTCGCCAAAGACGAGCTTGGTATTGGGCTCAAAGGCTGCCTCGAGCTCCTCATCGGTGCAGTCGGGGGCGACGAACGTGCAGGTCACGCCCATGCGGCCCATGGTGTGGGCGAGCAGGTTATACGTACCGCCGTAAATGGCAGAGCTCGCGACCACATGATCGCCGGCACCGGCCACGTTAAAGATCGCGAGGAAGTTCGCAGCCATGCCCGAGCTCGTGAGCATCGCAGCGGTGCCGCCCTCCATCTCACAGATCTTGGCGGCAACCAGATCGCACGTGGGGTTCTGCAGGCGGCTGTAGAAGTAGCCCGACTCCTCCAGGTCAAACAGCTTGCCCATATGCTCCGACGTGTCGTACTTCCACGTGGTGGACTGGTAGATGGGCACCTGGCGCGGCTCGGCATCTCCCGGGTGATAGCCGCCTTGAACACATGTAGTACCGATGGTCTGCTCGCTCATATCTAGCTCCCTTGCCTGGGTTACGTTTCATTCGGTTCACGATACCGCTACCCTGCACCCCTCTCAACCCATCACCAAGGTAGGTTATGGGACTAATTGATCAGGGGTATTTATCTCAAGCCTTGGGCATTTGCTCGATAGATAAAAACGAGGCATACATGAAGCTCTCGATGATTACATGCCCCGTCACGGGTACCATAGGCGAGTACACCGTGACCAAGGAGACAACGATGAAGCAAATCGATACGGCCCAGCTCGACATCACCGCCTGTCAGGCTCAGGCTGCCGAATACCACGCCCGTGGCTTTAACTGCGCGCAGGCCGTCGCCTGCACGCTCGCACCTGCCGTCGGACTCGACCCTCAGGTCGCCTTTACCCTCACCGAGGGCTTTGGCGCCGGCATGGGCGGCATGACCGAAACCTGCGGTGCCATCTCGGGCGCCGTGGCCATCATGGGCTTTGTGATGAGCGACGGCATGGAAAACCCCAAGACCAAGGGCCAGACCTACAAGCTGTCGCGCGAAATCGCCAAGCGTTTTGGCGAGAAGAACACGACGACCGTCTGCGGCACGCTCAAGGGCATCGGATCGGACAAGGGTCCGCTCCGCAGCTGTCCCGGTTGCATCGACGATGCCGTCGAAATCGCCTGCGATGTGCTAAAGCAGCTCGCCGAGTAAGCGGCAGCAACAGAAAAACGACGGCCGGCGCGCTTGGGATCCATCCAAAAGCACGCCGGCCGTCGCCGTTAAAACTCGGCAAATTCGGGAGCGCCGACCTCAATCTCCTCGCGCCCCGCCATAAGCTCGCGCATCTTAGCGCAAAACGGCTCCTGCTCCCCCGCTTTGAACACCAAATGAATCGTCACGGTATCCGCGTAATCGGTATCCGAAACCTTGGCACCCGAATCCTGCGCCAAACGAAGCACCTGCTCGTACTGCGGATAGGCCACATGCACGTCAACAGGCACGACGCTTGTCATCTCAACGATCTGCCCGGCCTCCTGAGCCGCGGCCACCGCCGCCTGCGTCGCCGCGGTATAGGCGCGTACCAAGCCACCAGGCCCCAACAACGTGCCACCAAAATAGCGCGTCACTACGCAGCAAACATTTTTGAGCCCCGCGCCACGCAGCACCTCGAGCGTCGGCATGCCGCTCGTGCGGCTCGGCTCACCATCATCGCTCTGGCGCTCGCGCCCATCGACCAAAATCCACGCGGGAACATTGTGTCGAGCGTCGTAATGACGCTTGCGAACCATCTCGATAAAGGCATTCGCCTCATCCTCGGACTCAATATGGACCAGCTGGGCAATAAACCGGCTCTTGCGGTCCACAAACTCGCCCGAAGCCTCAATATTCGATTGCAGAGTAAAATAGCTGTCCAACAAAGCCCCTCAACAACAAGCAAAGCAACAAACAGCCTCAATAATACGGCAAAGACAGCACCGTTGCCCTCGCCAACAAGAGCGGAAACGCCAATGATGCCGTCACCAACAGCGAGAACCCGTCAGCGCGAGCAAGGTGCCTTGAAAGACGAATTGACCTTTTGGTCATGCCCGAAGGCTTGAAAGGCAGATTGCCGCGCTGACGGGTTCGCAGCGTCAACAAAGTGCCAAGTGGGCCTATAAGCCGGGTTCTGTCGTGAACGGTCATTTATCTTGTCTGCACGTTACCATGCAGCTCCACGCACGCTACCCGAACGCGGACCGGGCCGGCCCATAGCGTTCCTATTCGCGCTTGCTCCGGATGGGGCTTGCCAAGCCGCCGTGTTGCCACGACGCTGGTGGTCTCTTACACCACCGTTTCAGCTTTTCCCTTTACGCCTTGCGGCGCAGGTGGGAGTCTTCTTTTCTGCGGCGCTTTCCGTCGGATCACTCCGCCCGGCCGTTAGCCGGCATCCCGCCCTCTGGAGCCCGGACTTTCCTCACGCGTACTGCAAGCAGCACATCGCGCGACCGTCTGGCCCACTCAGCAGTGCAAGAGTGTAACACACCGTTGCCGCAGGCAATGGCACAACGCAAGCGTTCGACACGATAAACCAAGAACCACACCATGCAGTACAATAGGGTTGTCGATGGGCAATGTCGTCAGTCGAGACGCGACCGCGCTCCGCAACCCTCCGTCTACTCGGTGCGTTCCCGCCTCCTCCCCGAGGCGGGATGTCGGCATTTTTCATGCACCGACAACCAAATAGCTTGTGGATAGCATGGGCAGCATCATGCATCTCGGCACCAAATGCAAAAAGGGACCCGTCCATTGCGGACGGGTCCCTTAAAACAAGTGATCGTCAAACCGATTTACTCGGCGTCGGTCTCCTCGTCCTTCTTCTCGGAAGGCAGCGGGGTAACCTCGATCTCGACGCCCAGAGTCTCAGCAGCAGACTTCATGGACAGGGAGATACGACGACGGTCGAGGTCGATCTCCATGACCTTGACCTGAACCTTGTCGCCCACGTGGGTGACCTGAGAAGGCTGATCGACGTGCTTGTTGGCCATCTCGGAGATGTGCACCAGGCCCTCGATGCCCTCGCCCAGGTCGACGAAAGCGCCGAACGGAACAAGCTTGGTCACAGTGCCCTCGACGATAGCGCCGACGGGGTACTTCTTGACCAGTGCACGCCACGGATCCTCGGTGGTCTGCTTGAGACCCAGGGAGATGCGCTCGCGGTTGAGATCGACGTCGAGAACCTCGACCTCGACCTCCTGGCCGACCTTGACAACCTCGGAAGGATGGTTGACGTGGTTCCAGGAGAGCTCGGAGATGTGGATGAGGCCGTCGATACCGCCGAGGTCGACGAAGGCGCCGAAGTCGACGATGGAGGAAACGGTGCCCTGGAGACGCATGCCAGACTTGAGCTTGGACAGGATCTCGGAGCGCTCGGCCTTACGGGACTCCTCGAGCACGACGCGACGGGAGAGGACGACGTTGTTGCGGTTGCGGTCCATCTCGATGACGCGAGCCTCGATGCGGGTGCCCATGTAGGAGGTGAGGTCCTTGACGCGACGGAGGTCGACGAGGGAAGCGGGCAGGAAGCCACGCAGGCCGATGTCGAGGATCAGGCCGCCCTTGACAACCTCGATAACCTCGCCCTCGACGTTCTCGCCAGAGTTGAACTTCTCCTCGATGCGGTTCCAAGCACGCTCGTACTCGGCACGCTTCTTGGACAGGACCAGACGACCGTCCTTGTCCTCCTTCTGGAGAACCAGAGCCTCGATGGGATCACCGAGTGCAACGATGTCTGCAGGGTTAGCGTCCTTGCGGATGGACAGCTCGCGGACCGGGATAACGCCCTCGGACTTGAATCCGATGTCAACGAGCACCTCGTCATGCTCGATCTTAACGACAGTGCCGTTAACGAGATCGCCCTCATCAAAGTCGGTAATCGTACCGTCGATGAGGTTGTTCATCTCCTCCTCGTTGACATCGTCAAGAGAGAAAATGGACGAGTTCTGAATCTCACTCAAAGGTGGACCCCTTTCGAACTACGGGGCCCCGATTGCTAGGACCTACAGAAGGGTGCGACAAGCACACAACGTTTAGGAACACTCGGGAGCCGACAGATACTAATGTGACGCTTATGCAATCACGTTCGTATAGGTTACGGGGAAATGAGTTCGATTTCAAGCGTGAACTGCGATTTTTTACTCGTGTGGAGACTTTTTCGTAATCTTATGAACACACGTCTCCGCAACTTGACGATAACCAGCTAGGCATTCGGCTTTGGGGTAAAGTATCCGGAGCCAACGATTCTAGATCGATTTTTCGAGAAAGGTGCCCGCGTGCTCAAAGCAGTCGTTTTCGATATGGACGAGACGCTTCTCAGCATCAACCTCAACGCGTTCATCCTTCGCTATTTTAAGGATGTCTCTTCGATGCTCGCGGATATCGGGCGCCGCAGCCGCGGTGGCACGATGGCACGCCTCGGCACCATCCTGGTCGACCTCAACGCCAATCGCCGCAGCGGCACGGACAACCGCACCAATCTTGAGTTTTACCAAGAAGAGGTCGAGCGCCGATGCGGGATCCGCCTCTCCGATCCCCTCATCTACGAGGCGTTTACCTACTACGACCGCGAAGTTCTTCCGTACAAGAATGACGATGTCATTAACGCCCACGCCATGCCGGGCGCACACGCCGCGCTCCAGGCCGTACAGGACGCAGGGCTGCGTTGCGCGCTCTTTACCAACCCCAGCTTTCCCCAGGGGGCCATCGAGTGCCGCATGGGTTGGGGCGACCTGGCCGACGCTCCCTTTGAGCTCGTCACGCACATGGGAAACACCACCCGCTGCAAGCCCGATGCCACCTACTATCTAGAGCAGCTTCAGGTGATGGGACTCGAGCCGCACGAGGTCCTTATGGTGGGCAACGATCCCAAACGCGACTTCCCGTCCCCCGATTGCGGCATCCAAACCGCCTTTGTGGGCCAAGGAAAACCGGGACGCGCCACCTGGCGCGGAACCATGGAAGATTTCGCCCACGACTTTAACGCCGTAATCGAGGCCTTCTACGAACACCAAATAGCCAACGAACTGTCATAGAACCCCTCACTCGCTCCAAACAAAACAACGCCGCAGGTTGAGCATAAGCCAGCGAAAACGCCCCTAAGCGAGCAATGTGCCTTGAAAGAGGAGGGCATAGGCCTTCTGGCCATGCCCGACGATTGAAAGGTAGATTGCCGCTTAGGGGCGTTTGCAGCGTCGACCGGTTACGCGGTTTGGTAAAACCGCGTAACTAACAAACCTGGGTTTTGCCGATCATGATGTTGAGGATCTCGACGTCGGTATCTTTCATACCCACACGGCCCACGTAGCCCATGCTGGCGATTGTCTGCTCAACGGTATCTTGGATCAGGCCCTCGCCGGCGCGGAAGCCGCGACCCTGCATGGCCATATCATGGCCCAGAATCGCCGCATCGACGGCAGCCGAGATCTTGGCGGCACAGCTCGCCTTGGCGCCGTCGCACACGATGCCGCCCACGTTACCGAGCGTATTCGAGACCGTCGCGCCAATCTGCTCGCGCGTGCCACCGCACAGCCAGGTAATCGCAGCGCCGGCGCCGCACGCGGCGCAAATAGCACCGCAAAACGCCGAGAGCGCACCAATATAGCTCTTGATATGCACAGCGATAAGATCGGACAGCATCACGGCGCGCACCAGGCGCTCGTGGTCGCAACGCAGGTACTCGGCATACTCCATGACGGGCAATGCGCAGGTAATGCCCTGATTGCCCGAGCCGCACACAATGGCGACCGGCAGCGCGCAGCCGTTCATGCGGGCGTCGGACCCGGCGGCCGCACGGGCACGGGCACGGCAGGCGACGTCATCGGCACGAGCACCCAGCAGCGTACGACCCACCTCGGCGCCCCAAGCGCTGTCTCTTATACACATCTCCGAGCCCACGAGACATCTCAGGA
>URBM01000051.1 GCA_900545995.1 uncultured Collinsella sp.
AGCCGGCAGCGTCACCGGCGAGCTCGATGTCGGCATCGAGCATATAGGTGGAACCGGCATCCGCGGCGAGCACCTGCTCGACCTTGCCCGACTCGCAGGAAAGCTCAAAGGCCTCGACTGCCTTAGCCTCGCCAAAGGCGCCAAGCATGCTGTCAGGAAGCTTGGTGCCGAGCGTTCCGTCGGCACGCTGAACGATCTCGAGGGGCATAAAGGTGCCACCCCACAGGTAAGAGCTGGGGTCGCCGCCCTCGTCACGCGTAGGAACCCAACCAAAGAGAACGCGGCGCTCGCCGTCAAATGCGGTACGCGCGGCATAGTACGCGCGGCCATCGAAGGAATCGTCCGCAGGAGTGATCCAAGGACCGTTGATAGAGCGAGACATGCGGTAACGGGTCTTGTTGCCATCACTGTACTCGGAGAACACCAGATACCACCAGTCGCCCATCTTAAAGAGATCAGGCATCTCGAACATGGTGTACAGGCCCGGATTCCACCAGTCGCCCTGGAACTCCCAGGTATCCAGGTCCTTGGAGGTGAACTTGACCAGACGCCCGGTCATCAGACGCTTGTCCTCGCCCACACGCGTGCCGAGGATGAGCATGTACTCTTCGTTCTCCTCATCCCAAAGCACAAAGGGATCGCGCCAGTTGCGGTCATCGTAACCCTCCTGGGGCGGAAGCAGCGTCTCGGCGATGTTCTTCTCCCACTTGACGGCGTCGTCACTCGTTGCGTGAAGAAGAACCTGCTTCATCAAGCGTGCCTTGACCTTATCGCGATTGCAACCAGTGTAGAGCGCATGGTACTTGTCGCCCACCTTAAACACCGTGCCGGCATAAACATACTGGTCGACTTCCTCGTCGCCGCCACGCTCAAGGCTCTCGCCAAAGTCTTTGTAATTGACGAAGTCCTTGGTTGTCGCGAGTGCCCAGCCAAACGGCTCTCCGAAAGGTCCGGGGTTTCGCGTGTCACGCTGATGATAGAGATAGAACGTGCCGTCCTCGCCGTACGGCATGATGTCGCCCACCCAAATTCCCTCAGGCTGGTAATACACCTTGTGCATCCGAGACTTCCTTCCCACGTGATACTAACTCGGTACAACTGCAAGATATGTCAATCGTTTTCATATGTCAAACGTTTTCACACCAATACGTCTTTTCGCAGTTCCAGTCGTCGGCAAACGGTTGACATATGCCGGCGAACGGTCATCAGAGGCGTTTGAGGAATTCTTTTGGCACGGGATGAACTACGCGGTTTTGCCCTCAATGAGTTCAACGGGGAGCTTGGTATTCGATTCGGGCTTTTCACCGTTAACAAGAGCGATGATGGATTGCGCCGCGAGCTCTCCGATGCGATCGATATCTTGACGAACGGTTGTTAAGTCAGGCATAAACGTCATAGTGCGGCGGGCGCCATCCGCGCCCACGACCTTAATATCGTCCGGAGCGCTCAAGCCGCGCTGCTTCATCACGTTAAGACAGATAGCCGCCATCGTGTCGTCTCCCGCAAAGATGCCGTCAATATCGGGGTTCTCATCGAGGATCTTCGCAACGACCGCACTCTTTTCGTCATCGGACTTAACGAACTCGACCTCACGGACAAGCGCGGGCAAACCGGCCTGCTCCACAACATCGTGGTAGGCATCGGTACGCTTATTGGCAGGCATGCGCATGCGGCTATTGTTGCGCAGGCACAAGATGCGCGAACACCCGTCATCAATCAGGCGACGCGTGGCAAGTTCGCCGATGCCATAGCTGTCGCTCGCAATCTGAACAGAGGTCTCGCCAAGGTCGCAGTCGATACCAACCAGACTCAAGCCCATCTCGGCATACGCCTCGGCACCGATATTAAGCGAGTTGACGATGACGCCATCAACCATATTGCGTCGAAGCATGTCGATATAAGAGCGCTCAAGCTCGGGTCGATTGGCGCTATTGCACAGCAGCATCTTAAAACCGTTTTCGGCCAGGGTATGCTCAATGACTTGAACCACTTGGGCATGAAACGGACTGCTGACATAGGGGACGATCATACCGATAAGATTCAGGCGACCGTTGAGCATGGCACGGGCGATATCGTTGGGCGTATAGTTGATGCGCTTCATCGCGGCATGGACCTTATCGCGGGTCTCTTGGCTAATATAGCCGCGATTATTAAGCACGCGAGATACCGTAGTAGGCGAAACCCCCGCCACCGCCGCAACTTCCTTGATGCCAGGCTTAGCCGTATCCTTAGAACGAGCACTCTCGCGAGCCATAGCACCCTCCCCCATCAACATGTCATACGTTTACATACGAACAAAGCATACCCCAACAAGAGCGGGAAGACGGTAACAGTACAAGTAAGTAAACGACTCATCCAAATAATTAGGAGAGTTCCGCCTAAAGGGTGACTACACAGGACCCCCGCCGGGCCGCTTTGGGTTACTTTCCAAAACATTTCCGCAGGATGCAAAGGGCTCCGCCGCGCGAAGCGCGCAGCGGAGCCCTTTGCATGTCCGAGGACGTTTTGGAAAGTAACCCAAAGCGGCCCGGCGATCCTGCGGGAGTTAAACCCCTTTAGAACTTGTCGTGGAAGGTACGCGCAATGACCTCGTCCTGCTGCTCCTTGGTGAGCGTGTGGAAGTTCACGGCGTAGCCGGAAACGCGGATGGTCAGCTGCGGATACTTCTCGGGGTGAGCCTGAGCGTCGAGCAGCGTCTCACGGTTGAAGACGTTGATGTTCAGGTGGTGGCCACCCTTCTCGGCGTAAGCGTCGAGCATGTGGACCAGGTTATCGGCCTGGGTCTCGGAAACTTCAGAAACCTTCATAATGTGTCTCCTTCGATTAATAGGCGCCGGCCGAAACCGGCGCACTAATCAGTAATCGTTATTGTTAGTATAGCACTAACAATAGTTACTCGCCCAGCTGATCAAGGTCGATATCGCCAAAGAACACCTGGTCCTCCTTGCCGAGCGCACTCGGGATGATGGAGAAGGTGTTGGAGATGCCGTCCTGAGCATCGCGGAACGGGAGCTTGGAAACCGAAGACAGCGAAGCGATGGCGCCGTGGCTATCGCGCTTGTGCATGGGGTTAGCACCCGGGGCGAACGGCTGGCCAGCCTTGCGGCCGTCGGGCGTGGAGCCGGTCTTCTTACCGTACACGACGTTGGAGGTAATGGTCAGAACCGAGGTCGTGGGCACGGAGTTGCGGTAGGTGTCGTTCATGCGGATGTACTCCATGAACTGGTGCACAACGTCATGAGCGATCTGGTCGACGCGGTCGTCGTCGTTACCGTACTTGGGGAACTCGCCCTCGGTCTCGAAGTCGACGATGATGCCGTTCTCATCACGGACGGGGTGGACCTTGGCGTACTTGATGGCGGACAGGGAGTCAGCCACAACGGAAAGGCCAGCGATGCCCGTAGCGAACCAGCGGTGCACGTGCTTGTCGTGCAGAGCCATCTGGATGCGCTCGTAGCAATACTTGTCGTGCATGTAGTGAATGATGTTCAGCGAGTTGACGTACACGCCAGCGAGCCACTTCATCATGTCGTTGTACTTGGCCACAACGTCGTCGTAATCGAGCGTATCGCCCTCGACGGCGCGATACTTGGGGCCGACCTGCTTCTTGGAGACCTCGTCAACACCGCCGTTGAGTGCGTACAGCAGGCACTTGGCCAGGTTGGCGCGAGCGCCGAAGAACTGCATCTCCTTGCCGATGCGCATGGAGGACACGCAGCAGGCGATGCCGTAGTCGTCGCCATGATAGACGCGCATGAGGTCGTCGTTCTCGTACTGGATCGAGGAGCTGGCGACAGAAGTCTTGGCGCAGAACTTCTTGAAGTTCTCGGGCAGACGGGTCGACCACAGAACGGTCATGTTGGGCTCGGGGCTGGTGCCCATGTTCTCGAGCGTGTGCAGGTAGCGGTAGCTCATCTTGGTAACGAGCGTACGGCCGTCGACACCCATGCCGCCGATGGACTCGGTGACCCACTGCGGGTCGCCGGTGAACAGGGCCTGGTACTCGGGGGTACGGGCAAACTTGACCATGCGGAGCTTCATGATGAAGTGATCCACGAACTCCTGGATCTGCTCCTCGGTGAAGGTACCGTTGGCAAGGTCGCGCTCAGCGTAGATGTCGATGAACGTAGAGGTACGGCCGATGGACATAGCGGCGCCGTTCTGCTCCTTGACGGCAGCAAGGTAGGCGAAGTACATCCACTGGATGGCCTCCTGCGTGTTGGTAGCAGGGTTGGAAATGTCGAAACCATAGGTCTCGGCCATCATCTTGAGCTCGCCGAGGGCGCGGATCTGCTCCTGCAGCTCCTCACGATCGCGGATGTTGTCGGCGGTCATGACCGTCGGGGTGGAAGCCTTCTGGGCCTCCTTGTCCTTGATCAGGTAGTCGACGCCGTACAGGGCAACACGACGGTAGTCGCCGATGATGCGGCCGCGGCCATAGCCATCGGGCAGACCGGTGATGATGTGAGCCGAGCGGCAAGCACGCATCTCGGGGGTGTAAACATCGAAGACGCCAGCGTTGTGGGTCTTGCGCTCGAAGGTGTAGCGCTCGACAACGTTCTCGTCGACCTTGTAGCCGTGCTGGCTGGCAGCCTGGCAAGCGATGCGGATACCACCGTTGACGTGCAGCGCGCGCTTGAGCGGCTTGTCGGTCTGGAGGCCGACGATGGTCTCCTTCTCGCGGTGGGCGTTATCGATGTAGCCAGCGGGGTGGCTCACGATACCCGTGACGGTCTTGGTGTCCATATCGAGGACACCGCCCTGCTCGCGCTCCTTAAGCAGCAGGTCGAGAACCTCGCCCCACAGCTCCTTGGTACGCTCGGTCGGGCCGGCGAGGAACGACTCGTCGCCCTCGTAGGGGGTGTAGTTCTTCTGGATGAAGTCTCGGACGTCAACCTCTCCCGTCCAAATGCCTTCCTTGAAGCCTTCCCATGCCTCCTGCATTGTGTAACCACGCTCCTAGTTACGTGTTATGCGGCGCTCTCTCACACCGCTGCTTATTGAATTCTTGAATGTTCGGCTTGCACTACCGGCTTCTTCCGTTCTTCACCACACGTTGGTGCAGGAAAAACGTTTGTCCACCTTGGAACTACAACCCAAAACCCAAGATTTCACCCGTCTGAGAAGGATAACATAGCCACCCTCTCCATCTGGGCTGTTATATGTTTCTTTTTTTATATCATAAGAGCGTTTTTTACAAACTCGCAGGAAATGCGAGCGCAAACAACTACCGTTCACCGATTTGTTTAGTTTTTTTCCTTGCCTTTGTACGACGTTCACTCTAGCTGTTATGCCAGCTTTAGCAGGGTAAAGTACCTCTGAGTAGGCTTTAGGACATGCCTAACGATCTGCCCCTAACTTTGCTGGCACCGACGATGTACGGAGGTCGCCTAAAGGTAGTTTTCTAGGCATGTCCCAAAATCTACCGCATAGGGTGCGCGTGCAAGGGTATCATCTTTCACCGAAAATAGTTTCTAGTGTTAGGGGTTTTCGGTGGAAGATACCGATTTCCGTGAACTTGGGCGTCAGCTCCTTACCGAGTTCGGCAGCATGCATCAGCGCATTTCGCGTTTTGCGGACAAAGCCCTCGGCGGCGAGATGGCCGTCATGCGCGCCCTCATACTCGCCGGCGGTTCGCTCACGCCGAGCGAACTCGCTGATCGCGCCTGGGTCTCGAGCGCCCGCATCGCCAATATCTTACGCGCCCTCGAGGCCAAGGGCTGGGTCGAGCGCGAGCACTCAAAGACTGACCGTCGTCGCGTACACGTCATAGTGACCGACAAGGGATTCCAGGATCTCGAAATCAAACGCCGGGAATTCGAGGACCGCACCGCGGCTTTCCTCGAGCAGCTCGGCGAAACAGATACCCAAGAGATGGTACGCCTTCTTAGACGTGCCAACGAAATTATCGACCACAATCAAGAAAGGAGAGATGCCGAGTGAGGATTCTCAAGCTCTTTAAAAAGCATATCCTGGCACTGTTCACAGCTATCGTACTCATCGTAATCAGCTGCAACGCCGACCTGGCACTGCCTACCTATATGAGCGATATCGTCGACGTGGGCGTGCAGCAAGGCGGTATCGCCTCGCCCGTGCCCGACACCATTCGCGCCGAATCGCTCGACGACCTCGAACTCTTTATGAGCGCCAAGGACGCCAAAACTGTGGAGGCCGTGTTTAGCAATGCGGACAATAACGGCATTCGAACGTACAAGGGCACCGAGGAGGAGCGCGCCGACGGCGGCAAGATTGCCGACATCATGAGCCTGCCCGAGACCGTCGTGCTCGCCTTCAACCAGGGCATCGACGCCGACTCCATGGGCGACATGACCGGCGCATCCACCGAGGCAAGCGATGGCGGCGCCGCCCAGGCCATGCCCACCCCCGAGCAGATGGCGGCGATGACGCCCGAGCAGCTCGCCGAGATGCAGCAGAAGGTCGCAGCGGCGCAGAACATGCAAAAGCAGATTGATGCCGATGGCGGTAAGATCACCATGAAGAGCCTGCGCCTAGGCGTTGAAGGCGGTCTTATCGATCAGGGCAAGCTCGTCGAGGGCGCCAACGATATGGCAGACAAAATGGGCTCCATGTCGGGCTCCATCGTCACCCAGCGCGCCGTGAGCTATGTACAGGACGAGTACAAGGCACAGGGCATCGACCCCGCCGACGTGCAAAACGCCTACCTGGGCCGCATGGCGACCACGATGTTTGGGCTGTGCCTGGTGTCGCTCGTCGCCACCATCCTGACCGGTGCCGTGGCTTCGCGCACCGCCTGCTCCATCGCCCGCGACCTGCGCCGCGAGACCTTCAATAAGGTTATGCACTTCTCGCCGGCCGAGGTGGGCAAATTTAGCCAGGCCTCGCTCATTACCCGCTGCACCAACGACATTCAGCAGATTCAGATGGCCGCAACTCTGTTTATCCGCATGTGCCTGATGGCCCCCGTCATGGGCATCGTCGCCGTCATGCGCGTCCTGGCCAACCACACCGGCCTTGAGTGGACCATCGCTGTGGCCATCATCGCGGTTTCGGCCGTCGTCGGCGTGCTCATGGGCCTCACCATGCCCAAGTTCAAAAAGATGCAGAGCTTTGTTGACCGCGTGAACCTTACCGCCCGTGAGCTGCTCGACGGCCTTATGCCCATCCGCTCATTCAACCGCGAGGAGCATGAGCTCGAGCGTTTTGACAAGGCGTCGCTCGACCTGATGACCACGCAGCTCTACACCAACCGCGCTATGAGCTTTATGATGCCACTCATGATGCTCGTCATGAACTGCATCACCGTGCTCATCGTGTGGTTTGGCGCGCAGGGCGTGTCCGACGGCGTGATGCAGGTCGGCAACATGATGGCGTTTATCTCCTACACCATGCAGATCGTCATGGCGTTTATGATCCTCACCATGGTGTCGGTCATTCTGCCCCGTGCCGAGGTCGCAGCCGAGCGCGTGGAAGAGGTCATCACCTGCCCCACGAGCATCAACGACCCTGCCTCGCCCAAACTGCCTGCTGCCAGCGCGCCGCGCGGTGAGCTCACCTTCCGTGACGTAAGCTTCCAGTATCCCGACGCCCGCGCCGATGTCATCAGCGGCGTGAACTTCACCACACATGCCGGTCAGATGCTCGGCATCATTGGCTCCACGGGCTCGGGCAAGTCCACGCTCGTGCAGTTGATTCCGCGCCTGTACGACGTCACGGGCGGCAGCATTTCGCTTGACGGCGTCGACGTGCGTGACATGACTCTCTCCGAGCTGCGTCGCCGCATTGGTTACATCCCGCAGCAGGGGCGCCTGTTCTCGGGCACTGTCGAGAGCAACCTCAAGTTTGCCGGCGACATGGTGAGCGATGATGACATGCACCAAGCAGCGCGCATCGCACAAGCCGAGGACTTTATCGCCGAGCGCGAGGGCGGCTACGACTCCCCCATCAGCCAGGGAGGCTCCAATGTCTCGGGCGGTCAGCGCCAGCGCTTGGCCATCGCCCGCGCATTGGCCAAAAAGCCCGAGGTCGTGGTGTTCGATGACTCGTTTAGCGCCCTCGACTACAAGACCGACGCGCGCCTGCGCGAGGAGCTGGCCAAAAACGTTACCGACGCCGCACTCGTGGTCGTGGCCCAGCGCATCGCGACCATCATGCACGCCGACCAGATCATCGTGCTCGATGACGGCCACGTAGTGGGCACCGGCACGCACGAGGAGCTGCTACGCAGCTGCCCGGCGTACCTGGAGATCGCACAGTCGCAGCTTTCCGCCGAGGAGCTGGGGCTTACCCAAAAAGAAATTGCAGCCGTCATGGAAGGAGGCGAGCGCTAATGGCAGACGAGACCAAGACTCAGATTCCCAAGCCCACCCGCCAGCGTGGTCCCATGGGCCGCATGGGCGGCATGCGTCGTGGCGAAAAGGCCAAGGACTTTAAGGGCACCATGAGGCAGCTGCTCGGCTATATCGGCCAGCACAAGATTGCCGTGTTTGCCGCCGTCGCCTTTGCCGTGTGCTCGGTCATCTTTAACATTGTGGGGCCCAAGGTGCTCGGTCAGGTTACCACCAAACTGTTCGAGGGCTTAGTTGCCAAGGTCAACGGCACCGGCGATGTCGACTTTGCCTGGATTGCCAAGACGCTCGGCTTTTTGCTCTGCCTGTATCTGGCGAGCTCTGTCTGCAGCCTCATCCAGGGCTGGCTCATGACCGGCGTCACGCAAAAGATCTGCTATCGCATGCGCAAGGAGATCGCCGCCAAGATCGCCGTCGTTCCGATGAGCTACTTTAACGGACACAGCAAGGGCGACGTGCTCAGTCGCATCACCAACGACGTCGATACGCTCGGCCAGTCGCTCAACCAGAGCGTGACGCAGCTCATCACGTCGGTGACGCAGATTATCGGCGTGCTCGTCATGATGCTGTCGATCAGCCTGCCGCTCACCGGCGTCACCGTGCTCACGCTGCCGGCCGCCGCGATTATCCTGACCGTGATGATTCACTTCTCGCAACCGTACTTCCGCGAGCAACAGCAAGTCCTGGGCGCCGTCAACGGCATTATCGAGGAGGACTTTGCCGGCCAGAACGTCATCCAGGTGTTCGACCGCGCCGAGGCCTCAATCGAGGAGTTCGACCGTCAAAACGACCGCCTCTTTATTAGTGGCTGGCGCTCGCAGTTCCTGTCGGGCCTGATGATGCCGCTTATGAGCTTGGTGGGCAACATGGGCTACGTGGGCGTCGTCGTGGTAGGCGCGCAGCTCGCGCTGACCGGCAATGCCACGCCCGGCGACATCCAGAGCTTTATCCAGTACGTTCGCAACTTTACGCAGCCGGTGCAGCAGCTGGGCAACGTGAGCAATACGATGCAGTCGATGGCCGCCGCCACCGAGCGCGTGTTTGAGTTCCTGGCCGCGCCCGAGGAGGAACAGAAAGCTGACGCGCAGATTCCCGAGAAGCGCCCCGGCCACGTGGAGTTTGACCACGTCAAGTTTGGCTACACGCCCGACAAGACCATCATCCACGACTTTAGCTGCGAGGCGCAGCCCGGCCAGACCATCGCCATCGTCGGCCCCACCGGCGCCGGCAAGACCACGCTCATTAAGCTGCTGCAGCGCTTCTACGACGTGGACGGCGGTTCGCTGCGCGTCGAGGGCGTCGACGTGCGCGACTGGGACCGCGCGGCGCTGCGCGGCGAGTTTGCCATGGTGCTGCAGGACACCTGGCTGTTTAACGGCACCATCCGCGAGAACATCCGCTACGGACGCCCCGATGCGACCGACGCCGAGGTCGAGGCCGCCGCACGCGCCGCACGCTGCGACCACTTTATCCATACGCTCGCCGGCGGTTACGACTTTATGATCAACGAGGAGGGCACTAACCTCTCACAGGGCCAGCGCCAGCTCGTGACCATCGCCCGCGCCATTTTGGCCGACCGCCCGGCACTGATTCTGGACGAGGCGACTTCCAACGTCGATACCCGCACCGAGGAGCTTATTCAGCGCGCCATGGATGCGCTGATGCAGGGCCGTACCAGCTTTGTCATCGCACACCGCCTGTCCACGATCCGCAACGCCGACGTGATCTTGGTGATTCGCGACGGCGATATCGTCGAGAAGGGCACGCACGACGAGTTGCTCGCCCAGGGCGGCTTCTACGCCGACCTATATAACTCGCAATTCGACGAGGCGGCGTAAATTCTGCTGCAGGGAACGAATAACGCCCGAGAACGGGGACGCAGGACAACCTGCGCCCCCGTTTTTGTTCTGCGGCCCTCAAACCGCCTCCCCTGGGACCTGATTGACAGCCCCTTCCAGGCCACGCGGCATCATTCCATTCCAGGGCCAGCTGACGTTTACCCAGATAAAACCTGCCAAAATAAACCTGTCCCTTTTTGGTAGGTTTCGGGGTGGCGAGGGCTTGCACTTTAGCGTGCGACAGCGGATAATGCCGAGCATTCGACAATACGCTTATTGCTCTTTCTATAGATTGAGGAGGCCCCGTATGGCCATGGATTTCAAACGCAGACTGCCGATCCCCATGGAGATCCGTGAGGAAATGCCGCTTTCTGCCGAGCTTACCGCCAAAAAGCAGGCATTTGACGCCGAGGTCGCCAAAGTCTTTACCGGCGAGGACGCACGCAAGGTGCTCATCATCGGCCCGTGCTCTGCCGACCGCGAGGATTCGGTACTTGAATACATGAACCGACTGGCCAAGACCGCCGAGGAGGTCAAGGACAAGCTCATCATCATTCCGCGCGTCTACACCAATAAGCCGCGCACCAAGGGCACCGGCTACAAGGGCCTTCTGCACAACCCCAACCCCGAGGCTCCCGACGACCTGCTCGAGGGCGTCAAGGCCATCCGCCATATGCACCTGCGTGTTATTGAGGAAACGGGCTTCTTCACCGCCGACGAGATGCTCTATCCGTCCAACTACCAGTACCTCGTTGACCTGCTGAGCTATGTTGCCGTGGGCGCACGCTCGGTCGAGAACCAGGAGCATCGTCTGGTGTCGAGCGGCATTTCGGTACCCGTCGGCATGAAGAATCCCACTGCCGGCTCTACCACCGTTATGCTCAACTCCATTTACGCCGCGCAGGCGCACCAGAGCTTCATCTTCCGCAACTGGGAGGTCGAGTGCGACGGCAATCCGCTCGCACATGCCGTCATGCGTGGCTACA
Organism: uncultured Collinsella sp.; assembly: GCA_900545995.1. GTDB lineage: Bacteria > Actinomycetota > Coriobacteriia > Coriobacteriales > Coriobacteriaceae > Collinsella. The sequence continues at coordinate 11,152 of URBM01000051.1, forward strand.
TCGGTCTCGATGGGCGCACCTACCCCAACTACCACTACGAGCACCTGGAGCGCCTGGCCGAGCGCTACACCGAGCACGCCGGCTATGCCAATCCGGCAGCGGTCATCGACTGCAACCACGACAACTCGGGCAAGCGCCCGCTGGAGCAGTACCGCATTTGCAAGGAGGTACTCGACAGCTGCCGCCGCAACGAGTCCATCTCCAAGCTGGTCAAGGGCTTTATGATCGAGTCCTACCTGGAGGACGGCAACCAGCCGGTCGACGGCGGCGTCTTTGGCAAGTCGATCACCGACCCGTGCCTGGGCTGGGAAAAGACCGACTACCTCATCCACGAGATCGCGGGGCGTATTTAGTTACGCGGTTTCACCAAACCGCGTAACGGCTCGACGCCGCGCGGGCCGCACCTGGACAATCTGACGTTCAACTTCAAGGGCGCGACCAGAAGGTCGGCGCCCTTTCGTTTGATGCGGCAGTTAGGGACGCTCCTTTTCTGCCGGCAGTCAGGGACATTCCTTGGGTAGTCATTGGTCATTGGGGACGTTCTTGTTTGACTAGTCGTTTAAGAACGTCCCCAACGGCTACAAGCTCTCCAACCGCGAGGCCGAGGTTTTGCGCCTGGTTGTACTGGGCAAGTCGAACCAAGAGATCGCTGACGAGCTATTCCTTGCCGTGGGCACCGTCAAGACCCACATCCACAACATCCTGGTCAAAACCGAGCAGCAAAACCGCACGACGCTCATCCTCCACTTCTGAAAGCGCTAACCTGCCAAAAAGAGACAGGTTTATTTTGGCAAGTTTTATCTGGGCAAACGCCAACCGCCGCGGGGGAGTTGTCTCCCTTCGCGGCGGTTTTTGGTTCATGATTTCATTCGCCTCAATCTGTAACGCGTAGAGGACAAATCGCCGTCTTACTGTTACAGATCGAGACGAGTTATAGAGTGCGCGTCGAATAGTCTCAATCTGTAACAGGTAGAGACGTTTTTGCCAGCCAGGTGTTACAGATTGAGATGAACGAAGGGGCAGCAGCGTTAAACAAGTCCGCCGCAAAGTAATTCGGAGAGATCCGATCCTAGAGTTATCTACCAGGTACGATATGTGCACTGATATTTTGTCTCAAACCCGGGCATCCCGTTGCCGCGCGGGCTTAACGCTGCACCCGTATAGAGAATCGTTTGCCCCGTACGAGAATACGAAGTTTTAAAAGACAGCCTCTTGTATGTCTGATCGAAGCAATCAATATTCTCGCTCGGGTGGTTTGCAGTGGAGAACGATTTGTAGGTGTCCAAGACATCCGCCGTCACAAGACGACAAGGTGCAACAGAACCTGCATCTGGTTGCGCCGACGCATAAGTGGGAATTACGGCCATCGACAGAGCGAACATAATACATGCGCACATTGCCTTCACAGATCGCGTCGAAAATGTTGGTGTAAGGGTGACGCCCTAGCGCCCGTTTAACGAA
>URBM01000052.1 GCA_900545995.1 uncultured Collinsella sp.
CGTGGGCTCGGAGATGTGTATAAGAGACAGAAGAAGGTCGCCGCCGCTGCCGCCGAGGCCGGTGTGTACTGCGAGGTGTCGCTCGAGCGCATGATGAGCTGTGGCTTTGGCGCCTGCAACACCTGCAATGTCGAGACGGTCGACGGTATGAAGGGTGCTTGTATGTGCGGCCCCGTGTTCGATGCTTCCAAGGTGGTGGTCTTCTAGTGGGTACCGTGAACATGGCCGTCGATTTCGGCGGCGTCAAGATGCAGAACCCCATTAACACCGCAGCCGGTACCTTTGGCTACGGTTGGCAGTTCCAGAACTTCTTTGATGTTTCCCAGCTGGGCGCCATTACCACCAAGGGCTGTGCCGCCGAGCCCTGGCCGGGCAACCCTGCGCCCCGCATGGCCGAGATTCCTGGCGGTATGATCAACTCCGTGGGCCTTCAGAACCCCGGCGTGGCCGCCTTTGCTCGCGAGTCCGGTCCGTGGCTCGAGCAGCTCTCCAAGGACGGCTGCCAGGTCATCTGTCAGGTTGCCGGCCACTCCGTTGACGAGTTTGTCCGCGCACTCGAGATGTATGTCGAGCTGTGCCCCTGGGCTGCCGGCTACGAGATCAACGTGAGCTGTCCCAATATCGCCGCCGGCGGTGCCGCCATGGGCTCCACGCCCGAGGGCGCCTCTTCCGTTATGGCTGCCTGCCGCAAGGTGACCGATAAGCCGCTGTTCGTGAAGATGGCGCCGGTCAACGTCGCCGAGATCGCCAAGGCCCTCGAGGCTGCCGGCGCCGACGGCCTTTCGGTCATCAACTCCATCCAGGGCATGGCCATCGACGTCCATACCCGCAAGTCCCGCGTTGCAAAGCCCAAGGGCGGCCTTTCGGGCCCGCTGTGTCATCACATCGCCGTGCGCATGGTCTGGGAGGTTGCCCAGGCCGTCGATATCCCCATCAACGGTGTCGGCGGTGTCATGACCGGTGAGGATGCGGCTGAGTTTATCCTGGCCGGCGCCACCTGCGTGTCGGTCGGTATGGCCAACTTCGTCGATCCGTGCGCTTCGCTCAAGATCGCGCACGAGCTCGAGGCCTGGGCCGAGTCCCAGGGCGTTAAGGACATTAACGAACTGGTAGGTGCTTTCGAATGCTAGAGACCGATGCCCGCGACCGCGTAATCGTCGCCCTCGACTGCGACCGTGAGCGTGCGCTCGAGCTTGCCCACGAGCTTTCGGGTCATGCCGCCTGGCTCAAGGTTGGCATGACGCTCTATTACGCCGAGGGTCCCCAGATCGTCAAGACATTCAAGGACCTGGGCTTTAAGGTCTTCCTTGACCTTAAGTTCCATGATATTCCGCATCAGGTTCGCGGTGCCGCCCGCTCGGCCTCGCTTGCCGGTGCCGATCTGCTTTCGGTCCACGGTTTGGGTTCGGGCGCCATGCTCGCTGCCTGCCGCGAGGGTGCCGAGGAGGCGCGCGAGGACCGCGCCAAGCTCGTCGCCATCACCGTTCTTACGAGCATGAATCAGGATGCCTTGAGCGAGATCGGCGTCGAGTCGCCCGTGGCCGAGGAGGCCGCCCGCCTGGCAAAGCTCGCTCAGGCCAACGGCATCGACGGCGTCGTGTGCTCGCCGATGGAGGCTCACGACATGCGTGAGCTGTTGGGTCCCGATGCCCTGATCGTGACTCCGGGTGTGCGTCCGGTTGGTGCCGCCCTTGGTGACCAGTCCCGTGTGGCGACGCCTTCCCAGGCTATCGAGCGAGGCGCAAGCCACATTGTGGTGGGCCGTCCCATCACCGGTGCCGACGATCCGGTTGCCGCCTTTGACGCTATCGTCGCCGAGCTGGTCGAAAACGTCGCGTAAAAGATTCCCCTAAGTCACCACTTTTGGGTCTCATTAGCACAAAATAGCCCCTGTGCCTGCGTAAACTTTCCCATCCTTTGTGTGGAATCGCAGGTCAGGGGCTTAACTTTGGGCGCAGTATATTGCACTTTTTGCGGGTATCGTCTAACCTATGGAGCCGCGATTGGGCATTTTGTACGTTCTACGTGCTAAAATGCCAATTATTGAATCAGATATAACCCAACTATTTGGAGGTACGAATGGCACTCCCTCAGCTTACCGATGAGCAGCGCAAGCAGGCTCTTGAGAAGGCTGCTGCCGCACGTCACGCCCGCGCTGAGCTTCGCGAGCAGATCAAGAAGGGCGAGAAGTCCCTCGAGTCCGTGCTCAACTCCGATGACCCCATCGCTTCCCGCATGAAGGTTTCCACCCTCATCGAGTCTCTTCCTGGTTATGGCAAGGCCAAGGCCGCCAAGATCATGGAGGAGCTTGGTATCTCCGCTACCCGTCGCGTCCAGGGCCTCGGCGTCCGTCAGCGCGAGCAGCTCCTCGAGCAGCTGACCAAATAAGTGAGCGCTCAGGATTCCAAGCTCTTTGTGATTTCTGGACCGTCAGGCGCAGGCAAGGGTACGCTCGTCACTCGTGTGCGCGAGCGCCGCTCGAACCTGGGCCTGACGGTTTCGGCTACCACGCGAGCACCACGCAAAGGTGAGGTCGACGGCGTCAACTACTTTTTTCTGACGCGCGAGGAGTTCGACCGCCGCGTGGCAAACGGCGAGTTTGTTGAGTGGGCCGAGGTCCACGGTAACTGCTACGGCACGTTGGTGAGCGAGGTCACATCCAAGCTCGCCTCGGGCGCGTCTCTGATTTTGGAGATCGATGTCCAGGGCGCCCTTCAGGTGAAGGAGCGTTTCCCCGAGGCCGTGCTGATCTTTATCAAGCCGCCTTCGCTTGAGGTGCTCCGCGAGCGTCTAGTCGGTCGCGGTACCGAGACGCCCGAGACAATCGAGCTGCGTATGGCAAACGCCGCCGATGAGCTTGCCCTTGCCGACCGCTACGACGACGTCGTGGTTAATGACGATCTCGACCGCGCGACCGATGAGCTCGTTCGCGTTCTCGATATGCATGAAAGGATCTGAGGTCCGTGTCCGTTGTAAAGCCTTGCATTGACGATCTTCTGGAGAAGACCGATCACAACCGCTTCCTGCTTGCTTCGCTTGCCTCCAAGCGCGCCTGCGACATCAATAGCATGCTCCGTGGCCAGCACAACCGCGTGCTTGCCGTCCAGGATGTCGATGACATCACCATCGGGCTTTCCGGTGCCGATACCATCTCGATGGCTATGGACGAGATTGTCGACGGCGACATCTCTTACGACGAGGCCCGTTACGAGAAAGCGCTCGGCCACAAGGTTGCTGAAGCCTAAATGGCGGCTCGCGTCTGCCTGGTCCACTATCACGAGGTTGGACTGAAGGGTAAGAACCGCGCACATTTTGAGCATATCCTCATGGATAACATCAAGGCGGCCTTGGCCGCCTTTTCCGTGAACGCCGTGTCTCGAATTTCCGGTTATATCCTCGTGACCTTTAACGAGCATCAGGCCGACGAGGCGGCGCGTGTCATTCGCACCGTTCCCGGCGTTGCTCGTGTGTCTTTGGCGTATCACACCAATCGTGACCCTCAGGAGTACTGTGCCGCCGCCGTGAAGGCGCTGCGCGAGTTTGGTTCCTTCGATTCGTTTAAGGTGCACGCCAAGCGCTCCAATACCGACTATGAGCTCACCTCGATTGACATCAATCGTCAGGTGGGCGAGGTGCTGTGCGAGGCCTTCCCCGATAAAAAGGTTCAAATGCATGACCCCGATGCGATGGTGCACGTACTGGTGGTCCAGGGTAGCGTTTATGTGTACGCGCGCTCCGAGCGCGGCGTGGGCGGTCTGCCGGTGGGTTCTGCCGGCAAGGTCGTGACGCTGCTGTCGTCGGGTATTGATTCTCCGGTGGCGACCTGGATGCTCGCGCGTCGCGGCGCGGTGTGCGTGCCGGTACATTTCTCAGGTCGTCCGCAGACGCCCGACACGAGCGAGTATTTGGTGCAGGACATCATCCGTGCGCTTGAGCCGGGTGTCCAGATCGGCCGCCTGTACGTGGTGCCGTTTGGCGATTGCCAGCGTGAGATTTCGGTCACCTGTCCCAGCAACCTGCGCGTGATCATGTATCGCCGCATTATGTATTCGGTTGCCGAGCGCATTGCACACATCGAGGGCGCCAAGGCCATCGTGACGGGCGAATCGCTTGGACAGGTTGCCTCCCAAACGCTTGAGAATATCATGGCCGTTAACGAGGCCGTGAAGATCCCCGTGTTCCGTCCGCTCATCGGTTCGGACAAGCAGGAGATTATCGCGCGCGCCGAGGAGATTGGTACGTTCGATATCTCGACTGAGGCCGCTCCCGACTGCTGCACGCTGTTTATGCCGCGTCGTCCCGAGACGCACGCTAAACTCGATGCCGTGCATGAGGCCTGGGAGTTGTTCGATCACGAGGAGATGATCGAGCGCCTACTCAAGCAGACCGAGTACATCGACTTCGAAAGCAACACGTATAAGGCCCCTAAGACCTTAAAACGCAAACATTCGGAGCTTGCTCCGCGTGAGATTTACCAAGATCACGAGTAAATTTGTGCATAGACCGACGATGCTCTTGCATCGTCGGTCTTTTGCTATCTGGGCATTTTGCGGCTAAGTGTTCATTTGCTGACGTGTGTCTGAATAAATGGACAGATTTGTGCAAGGTTTTGGTCAGCTTTTGGTTTGACTGCGAAAACCGGTTTTGAAGCATGGCTGTTGCAGGGCTCTTTTCCTGACACGATGTTGTTGGGAGGTTTTGCTATGGCGCAGCGCGAACAACACGAACGGGTCAAACGGATGGACCGCTTGGCGGACAAGCTGCTCGGTCATAAGGCAGTGGTGATGGCGATACTGGTCGTCATTGCGATGGCGAGTGGACTGGCGATGGCGAACCTTGGCGGCGGTGCCGGCAGTGTGTCGTTTGAGCACACTGATGGTTCGGGTTCGTTAGTGGAGCCGGGATCCGGCGATGCCTCGAGCGGAAAGACATCCGAAGGCTCTTCGCCTAAGGCGTCTGCCGCGGCAGAGGTTTATGTCGATGTTGATGGCGCCGTTGTGTCGCCCGGTGTATATCGTCTCAAGGACGGCGCGCGGGTGGCTCAGGCGATTGATGCCGCCGGCGGGCTGGCGCCCGAGGCAGACGTTACGGGGCTCAATCGGGCATCTAAGGTCGTCGATGGACAGAAGATTCACGTTCCAACGGTAGGGGAGCAGCAGGCGTCCATTGCGGAAGCTGGTGTTGATGGTGGGGCTTCCGCATCATCGGGCGTGAGTGGCGTAACAGGCCTAGTAAATATCAATACGGCAAGCGCGGCAGAGCTGCAGACGCTCTCGGGCATCGGTCCCTCCATGGCCCAGTCGATTATCGATGAGCGGACAAAGAACGGTGCTTTTGCCTCGGTTGACGATCTGATGCGTGTGTCGGGAATCGGCGAGAAGAAGCTTGCCAAAATTAAAGATTCCATCTGCGTATGAGTGCGACCGAGCGCGAGCATGTGATGCCTCCGCGGCCTCTGATGCCGTGGACGATGGCCCTGTGTGCCGGCATGTGCATGAGCTGCGCCTTGGTGCTCAACGTGGCCGCCGATGCGCTGCTGTGGGAGCGGGCTTCGGCGGTCGGGCCGCTATGGGCCATTCCCGTTACGGCGGCGGTATTCGTTGTGCTGGCTCAATCTTGTGCGCGGCTTGCCCCTTGGAAGCGGTGGCTGTATGCCGCGTCCGTCGGTCTCGTGGCGGGAGCGGTCGTCTCGGTGTGGTGGGCTGTGGGCGTGCTAAGCGCCTCGAAGGCGCTCGACGGTCGAGCGGCAAGCAGCCTTGAGTTTGTCGTGCAGGGTGACCCATCCATAAACGACGACGTGTATTCCTATACCTGCGAGGCACGCACGGACGGTAAGAACTTGGCAATGGTTCGCCTATCGTGCGACCTCGAGCTCAAGGTCGGGGCGCACGTGCGTGTTATCGGTCGCGTTTCACGTTTTGAGAACGATGCGTATGGACGATCGCGCGTGCTCCGAGGCGAGGTGCGCAAGGTTAAAGTCGTTCGGATTTTGTCGGTCGATGAAGACTCTCCGGGGCCGCTTCTTCGGATGCGAAATGGGCTGCTTGCGTCCATCGCGCCTGCGACCGACCCGGCGCGTGCACTCATAGCCGGTGTCGTCTGCGGTCGTTCGGCCGAGCTGCGCGCCCAGCCGGCGGGCGACTGGTTTTCGGTGACGGGAACGGCGCATCTTATCGCCGTCTCGGGCAGCCATTTGGCAATCGTGGGGTTTGTAATCGAGGGTGTATTGCAAAAGACTCGGTGCTCACGCGGTCTTCAACGGGCGATATTGGCGATAACGCTTGTGGTCTACGCTGCTTTTACGGGCGCGTCTCCCTCGGCCGTGCGCGCGTGCTGCATGGTGTTCGCGACGCTTGTCGTAAACGGCGCGGGGCGGCGCCGGCACGGCGCATCGGCACTCTTCTTTACCATGTCCATCTTTGTGTTGCTGCGGCCGACGGTTCTGTTCGAGATGGGCTTTCAGCTTTCATGTGCCAGCGTCTTAGCCATTCTGTGCTTTTGCCCCTATGCGACCTACGCTTTGGGTGAGCTGAGTGTTCCGTCGGGCGTTGCCAGCATGCTTTCCGTCACGCTGTGCTCGCAACTGGCGACACTTCCCATTACCATTCCTGCCTTCGGTACGTTCTCGCTCATTGCTCCGCTGGCAAATGCGGTCCTCGGTCCGGTGGTGAGCGCACTGCTCGCCGTGTCGATCGTGCTGGTTCCCTTTTCGCTCCTGGCGCCGTTGCGGACTTGGGCGCTCGTTGTGCCCATGATTGCCGCCCGTTGCGCGCTGTTCTTTGAGCAGCTGTTTGCCGCCGTGCCGGGTGCATCCGTGAGCGTGCCGCCCGATAGCATGTGGATTTACCTAGTGCCGTGTTTGCTGGCGGTTCTGCTTGTCTGGTGGCCGCGTCCCCGTGCACGTCCTATGGCGGTGGGGCTTGCATGCCTGGTGCTCTTGGCTGCGATTCCGTACGTCTACTGGGATCGATTCGCTCCGCCTTCGGTGACGGTGCTCGATGTGGGCCAGGCCGATGCGATTCTTATTCGCCAGGGCGGCGCAGTGGCGCTCGTCGACTGCGGGCTCGACGAGCGCGTGGTGGCGGCGTTGTTTCGCAATAACGTGCACCATATCGATGCCGTCTTTGTGACGCATTGGGATGAGGACCACTGGGGTGGTCTGCCTGCCGTGCTCGAACAGTTTTCGGTCGGAACGATTGCCGTGGCGGCGGATGCGCTGGAGGATGCTCCTGCCGAGGTATTGAACCGACCTGGCGTGGAGTATCGGCAGGTGCGCCGTGGGGATACGGTCGACATCGGCACATTTTGCGCCCGCGTGATGTGGCCATTCGAGTCCGTGGATGGCGAGGGAAATGAGGATTCGCTTGTCCTGCTGCTCTCTTATGTTCAGGAAGGCAAGGGCCTGCGTATGCTCCTCACCGGTGATGCCGAGCTCGACCAAGAACGGGAATTCGTGCAGGAGGTGGGGGATATCGATGTCCTTAAACTTGGGCATCACGGCTCTAAGGTTTCAGTTGATGGTGAGTTGCTGGACGTCCTGAAGCCCGAGCTTTCCCTCGCGAGCGCGGGCGAGGGGAATCGATACGGCCATCCGTCCGATGCCTGCATCGATGCCGTTAAGGAAGCGGGCGGCGTTTTCGCGTGCACTATCGAACACGGCGACATTACCGTCACGCCGACTGCGAATGGCTTTGCGATGCGATGCCAGCAACCGTGACGACGTCGTTGGCGTGTGGTGGGCCCCTGGGCTAGAATGGCACGGAACGAATACGAAGGCCCGCGGGAGGGGAGCGCAATGTCCGAAACCGGTTTGCTGCCGGCATATTTGATCGTCGGTACCGACGGAGTCAAGCGCGATCACGCCGTCTCGCGTATGAAAGCGCGTCTGGAAAAGACGGGCATGGTCGAGTTCAACCTCGACGAGCGCGACATGACCAAGGACCCCGATGTCGAGTCTATTATCGGATCGCTTAACACCTTTCCCATGGGCAGCGAGTTTCGCTTGGTAATCCTTGATGGCTGCTCAAAGCTCGCCAAGGCGGTCTCGGAGCCGCTCGTCGAGTATCTGGCGAGTCCCAGCCCCACAACGGTCTGCCTCATCATCGCCGACTCGCTTGCCAAGAACACGCGCCTGTATAAGGCGATCGCCAAGATCGACAAGAAGGCTATCGTCGATTGCTTCGGCACCAAGCGCTGGGAGTTACCGCGCCGCGTACAGCAGATGGCGACGCAGCACGGCAAGTCGATCTCGGCGCCGGCCGCCGAGGAACTCGTCTCGCGTTCGGGTGAAAACACGCGCATGCTCGATAACGATTTGGCTAAGCTTGCCCAGATGGTCGAGGCGCCCCAGATTGAGCTTGCCGACGTTGAGCGCTGGATCGTACGTACGGCCGAGGTTCAACCCTGGGACTTTCTCAATGCGGTCTCGGCTCGCGATATGCAGCGTTCGCTCGAGCTCTTTAAGCTTCTGCCCTCCAAGAGCTACGTGTGGACCTATACGCTGCTATGCGGTCGCATCCGCGAGCTGATCGTCGCCAAGGCGCTCGATGCGCGCGGACAGGGTCGTGAGCTGGCCGCAACGCTCAAGCTCCAGTCCTGGCAGGTCAAGAATCACCTGACCTGGGCACGTCGCTTTTCGATGGCAGAGCTCGTCGCAGCGCTCGAGGGTGCGGTCGATGTGGAGCTCGCGCTCAAGGGTTCGGCCGATTCTCAGACTGCGCTTTTGCTCTGGATTACGAACATCTTGAGAAAATCGTGATGATACCTGCCTATTTGACAAATTCGTTCTATCCCTTTGAGAGGGAGCGTGCTATAGTAGGCGCTTGCATGACCTCACCGTGTCTCAGAGGTGTCATACATTTTTTGCAAGGAACTCGAAAGGAACTCCAGAAGTGGCAAACATCAAGTCTCAGAAGAAGCGTATCCGCACCAATGAGGCAGCTCGCATGCGTAACAAGGCTGTCAAGTCCGAGCTCAAGACGCTGACCAAGCACGTCCAGTCCGCCGTCGCCGAGGGCGACGCCGAGAAGGCCCAGGCTGCCCTCAAGACCGTCACCAAGCGTCTCGACATGGCTGCCGCCAAGCATGTTATCCACAAGAACCAGGCTTCCAACCGCAAGTCCGGTCTTGCCAAGCTCGTGAACAGCATCAACGCCTAAGTTGTAAATTTCACACCACACAGATTACGCGCATAAATGGAGCCTGTTTTATGGAACAGGCTCCATTTTTTGTACCGCTCGGGTAAGATAGTCCGCATGAATACTTCAATTGACATTTCCCACATCCGCAACTTCTCGATCGTTGCGCACATCGACCATGGCAAGTCCACGATCAGTGACCGCATCCTCGAGCTCACCCATACCGTCGACGAACGCGACATGGAGTCGCAGCTGCTCGACACCATGGATATCGAGCGCGAGCGCGGCATTACGATCAAGTCCAATGCCGTCCGCGTTTCCTATGACGCCGACGATGGTGAGACGTATCAGTTCAATCTGATCGATACGCCGGGCCACGTTGACTTTACCTACGAGGTCTCGCGTTCTCTGGCCGCCTGCGAGGGCGCGGTGCTCGTCGTCGATGCCACCCAGGGTGTCGAGGCGCAGACCGTCTCCAACGCGACGCTCGCCATGAACGCCAATCTGGACATTGTGCCGGCCATCAACAAGATCGACCTGCCCTCGGCCCATCCCGATGAGGTTAAGACCGAGATCGAGGATGACCTGGCGATCCCTGCCGATGATGCCGTGTGCGTCTCGGGCAAGACCGGCGAGGGCATCCATGATCTGCTGGAGTCCATTGTCTTTTTGATCTCTCCGCCCAAGGGCGATGCGAACGCGCCGCTCAAGGCGCTCATTTTGGATTCGTACTTTGACGAGTATCGCGGTGTGGTGGCTACGGTGCGCGTCTTCGATGGTTCCATCAAAAAGGGCGATACCCTGCTTATGATGCAAGCCAAGGGCGACTTTTTGGTCGACGGCGTGGGCGTCAAGCGTCCTGCCGAGACCCCGGTCGACGCGCTGACGGTCGGCGAGGTCGGATATGTGGTCACGGGCCTGAAGGACCCCGAGGCCGTTCGCGTGGGCGATACCCTTACGTGGGCGTCGAACCCCTGCCCCGAGCCGCTTCCTGGTTATCGCGAGGCCAAGCCCATGGTCTATACGGGCCTGTTCCCGATCGACAACAAGGACTACGAGAACCTGCGTGACGCGCTCGATAAGCTGCACGTCAACGACCCGTCGTTGGTGTGGGAGCCCGAGACCTCGGTGGCGCTCGGCTTTGGCTTCCGCGTGGGCTTCCTGGGCCTGCTGCACATGGAAGTCGTCAAGGAACGCTTGGAGCGCGAGTTCAACCTGGACCTCATTGCCACGAGTCCCTCGGTTGACTATCACGTCTACAAGACCGACGGCGAAATGATCGATGTCCGCAGTCCGCAGGACCTTCCCGAGGCCACACGCATCGATCGTATCGAGGAACCCTACCTCAAGGCAAAGATCATCTGCCCGCCTGAGTACACGGGTGCCGTCATGCAGCTTGCCATCGAGCACCGCGGCGTCACAACCGACATGATCCACCTGACGAGCAAATCGGTCGAGATGCGCTTCGATATGCCGCTCGCCGAGCTCATCTTGGACTTCTTCGATCAGCTCAAGAGCCGCACCAAGGGTTACGCCTCGCTCGACTACGAGTTCAACGAATATCGCCCCTCCGAGCTCGTCAAGCTCGACATCCTGCTTTCGGGCGACGAGGTGGACGCGCTTTCGTTTATCGTCCATAAGGACAAGGCATATGGCCTGGCCCGTGGCCTGTGCGACAAGCTCAAGGAGATCATCCCGCGTCAGCTGTTCGAGGTGCCCATCCAGGGTGCTATCGGCAACAAGATCATCGCCCGTTCCACCGTCAAGGCGCGTCGCAAGGACGTGCTTGCTAAGTGCTACGGCGGCGATATCTCGCGTAAGCGCAAGCTGCTCGAGAAGCAGAAAGAGGGCAAGAAGCGCATGAAAGCCATCGGATCGGTCGAGGTCCCGCAGGAGGCGTTTATGGCGATCCTCAAGGTGGACGAGTAGGTCCATGGCGCTTTCTGAATACAGCAAGCGGCTGCTGGGTGCCTATGCCGAGCAGCCGTTCCTTATGGCTCCCATGGCGGGCGTGACCGACCCCGCCTATCGCATCATGTGTCGCCACCGCGGTGCCAACCTTGCCTACAGCGAGATGGTGAGCGTGGCGGGTCTTGCCTATGCCAGCAACAAGACCTGGCGCCTGGTGCTACCGGCCGACGAGGAGCAGCAGATTTGCGTGCAGCTCTTTGGCTCCAAGCCCGAGCAGTTTGCGAGCGCCGTCGCCGCCGTCGAGGAGCGCGTTGGCGATCGCCTGTCGCTCATCGATATCAATATGGCATGCCCCGCCCGCAAGGTCGTTACCAAGGGCGAGGGCTCGGCGCTCATGCGCACGCCCGATTTGGCCGAGAAGATCGTCGAGGCGGCGGTGGGCGCGGCGCATGTACCCGTGACCGTAAAGATCCGCAAGGGCTTTTATGCCGAGGACCGTAATGCCGCGACATTTGCCCAGATGCTCGAAGGCGCCGGTGCCGCCGCGGTGGCGGTGCATGGTCGTTGCGCCACGCAGCTCTACACAGGGCAGGCCGATTGGTCGGTCGTCGATGAGGTGGCCGACGCCGTCGAGATTCCCGTGATCGGTTCGGGCGATGTGTTCTCGGCCGAGGACGCTGCTGAGCATCTGCAAGGCTCGGGTGCCAGCGCGGTGTTTATCGCGCGCGGTATCTACGGTAATCCCTGGGTCTTTGGCGATGCTCGAGCCCTTGCGCTCGATGGCGTACCGGTGCCGGTGCGCAGCTCCGTCGAGCGCCTAGACGCCCTGCGTGAGCACCTAACGCTGACGCATGAGCTCCTGCCGCTCATGTCGCGTGCACGTACGTACGCAAGCTGGTACTTAAAAGGCATGCCCCATGCCGCCGCTTGGCGTGCCCATGTGGTGCGCTGTTCCACATACGAGGAGTTTATGGCGCTGGTCGATGAGATCGAGCGCGATGTGGTGGCCTGCGAGGCCGCACTTGCCGCCGGCGAATCGGTGCCCCCTCATCCGCTGGAGGCTTAAGGGTGGCCGTTACCGCGCTGTATGTCCACGTGCCGTTTTGCGCTCATAAATGCCGCTATTGCGACTTTGACTCGCGCAGTTTTGCTCCGTGCGACCTGAGCGCTGCGTTCGATGCCTATTTTGAGCAGTTGTACGCGCGCCTCGATGCTTTTGGCAAGGCTGGGGCCCTCGACCAGATTCGCACCGTCTATGTTGGCGGCGGTACGCCGTCGCTGGCGGGGGAGCGCCTGGTGGAGCTGGCGCGGCGTATTCGTGAGTGGTGCGCCCCCGTTGAGTTTACCTGCGAGGCCAATCCCGAATCGCTGACCGCCGAGCTTGCCGCTGCGCTTGCCAAGTTTGGTGTCACACGCGTCTCTCTGGGCGTGCAAACGCTCGATAACGCCGAACTTACCGCCATCGGCCGCATTCACGATGCCGATCGGGCGCTCTCCGCCATCGCGACGGTCAAGAACGCTGGGCTCGACGTGTCGTGCGACCTTATGTG
>URBM01000053.1 GCA_900545995.1 uncultured Collinsella sp.
CGAGCTCACGCGTGGATGGGGACACGAGAAGCTCTCCCCCGTGCTCTCGCCCGCCTGCAAATTCATGATGATGGGCGTTATCGCCTCCAACTCCACCGCCATGAGCGAGTACGTGCTGCACATGAACGCGGTGCGCTTGGAAGTCGCCCTCTTTATTTTGGTCTTCGCCATCAGTGGCTTTGTCGTCGGTTTTCTGGTCGCCCATGCGCTGCATCTGCCATATAGCGAGACGACCACCATGTGCTTTACCTGCGGCATGCGTAACATCTCTTCGGGCGCCGTCATCGCCACGCAGTACTTTCCGGGCGAAGTCGCGTTTCCCGTCATGTGCGGAACGCTGTTTCAGCAGGTACTCGCCTCGCTTATCGGGCATCTCTTTGAGCGTCTGACCGGCGAGGAGCGCGCCGCCCAGCGCAAGCGCGTCGAAGCCGGCCGCGACGCCATGGCACGCTAGACTGTCCGCATTACGCGGGTGTTAGTCTTGCTATACGAGCGTTTCCAGATGCGCACGCAGGCGCTCAGCATCGACATCGAGCGTTGTCTCGGCATTGACCTGGGCCAAACGATAGCCGACAAAGTAGGGCGAAACCACCCAACGCGGCAGCGCCTTGGCAATGGTCCGACCGCCCAGGTGATAGAAGAACAGGTTGTACGACTCTGCGCGACCACCGTGGTGCTCGTTCAGGATATAGCGCAGAGCTACCTGGATCGCATCGGCGAAGAGATCCGCCTCGGCTTGGTCTCTCATGTCATCGCTGGCAGCGATTCCCTGCGGGGCTGAAACGTTGACCTCAAAGAACCCCATGATGGGTTCGGTTGAGATGTTGACCGAGATCCCCCCCTGTTGCCAGACATTGATGCCTTCGAAATTGGCAGAAGTCAGCGAAGTGTAGCCGTCTTCCTGCTCCAAACCCACAATCTGCATGTGCGGATGAACGAGACTACCGCCCGAGAGCGGACCCTTGTTCTTGTACATGAGCACGCTTCGATACTGCTGTGAATCGATCATCTGCTGCCAGCAACCCAGGGCAAACCGCATCACATGGTGGAGTTCATCCGGCTCATAGGTCACCAGGTCGGCATCGTGATCGGCCGACTCGATCAGCACGGTTTGACGGGTGGCGCGCAGGGTCTTGAACTTATTCTCGAGCCAAATGCAATCGCCATCACGGCGAATGATGTCGGTGAGCCCTTCTGTATCGCAAAAGGGGCACGCGGTGCCGGGACGACGGTTGTCGTCGGGCTTACCGTTCGCCTGCTGAACGTCAAATACCAGCGCCACGGGTTATACCTCCAGCGGCACGATCTTGGTGCCATGGAGCTCGGAGACGCCCAGTGCCGCCGCCACGGTATCGCGGTTGACCGTGGAAATGCCGCCGCCGGGAAGGATGGTCAGGCGGTCTCCCGCACACTCGATAAGACGCGACAGATGCTCCAGGTTGTCCTCGATCGGCGTGCCGGCGGCACCGCCGTGCGTCAGGATGCGCGTAACGCCGCAATCGGCGAGTGTGTCGACGGCATCGAGTTGAGCCTCGGGCGAGAGCTGGTCAAACGCCATGTGGAAGGTGATGTCGATGGGCTCACGCTTGCATTCCTCGGTCGCGCAGCCCGCGGCCATCACGAGAGCGCCCAACGTAAGCTCGTCGAGTGCCCATCCGCCAGCGCGGGGCTTGCAGCAGCCAAAGACTAAGCCGTCAACGCCGGCGCTCACGGCAAGGCCCAGGTCCATCTCCATCATACGCAACTCGTCCTGGTTGTAGTGAAAGTCGCCGCCACGCGGGCGAATCATGCACATCACCCGTGCATCGTGCTCGTGTGCATAGTTGGTCGTAGCGCTGATAACGCCGGCCGAAGGCGTGGTGCCACCAACGGCAAGGTTGTCGCACAGCTCGATACGCCTTGCACCGGCATCGATAGCCGCCGGCACCCGCTCAAAGTTCTCGGCACAAAACTCGTACAGCATAGATAGACCCCCAAAGACAGCAGATGTTTTCCGACGGGCATTGTCACACACCCCCATGAAGTTGCGGTGGAATAGGGACTCTTTTGGCCTCTGGAGCCCGTATTCAGTCCCTATTTCACCGCAACTTAAAAAGGGGCGCTGACTGAGATAGTCAGCGCCCCTTTTGTTAGGTGGGTTAGCCTCCGAGGTAGGCTTTGCGGACGTTGTCGTCATGCAGGAGCTCTTGGCCGGTGCCGGTCATGGTGATCTTGCCGGTCTCGAGCACGTAACCGCGTGTGGCGATGGAAAGAGCCATCTGCGCGTTTTGCTCAACCAGAAGCACCGTGGTGCCGGCCTTGTGCAGGTCCTCGACAATCTGGAAGATCTGTTCGATCAGAATCGGTGCCAGACCCATGGAAGGTTCGTCGAGCATAAGCAGTTTGGGGTTACTCATAAGGGCGCGCCCCATAACGAGCATCTGCTGCTCGCCGCCCGAAAGGGTGCCGGCGACCTGGCGACGACGTTCCTTCAGGCGCGGGAACTGCTCGTAGACGCGCTCCAGACCCGGAGCCACCGTGGACTTGGGCTGCGTATAGGCACCCATCTCCAGGTTCTCCTCGACCGTCATCTGCAAAAAGGCGCGACGACCCTCGGGAACCTGAGCTAGGCCCTTACCAACCAGCTTGTCGGCGGGCGTATGGGTAATGTCCTCGCCCATAAACTTGATGGAGCCGGTCTTGGAGCGCAGCAGGCCCGAGACAGTCTTGAGCGTTGTGGACTTGCCGGCACCGTTCGCGCCGATCAGGGCCACGATCTCGCCCTCGTTGACGTTAAAGGAGATGTCCTTGATGGCGTGGATAGCGCCGTACCAGACGTTGATGTTGTAGACGGAAAGCATCGGCTCTGCCATTTAGTTCTCCCCCTTATCCTGCTTGCCCAGATACGCCTCGATAACGGCGTCGTTGTTCTGGATCTCCTCGGCCGTGCCCTTGGCGATGACCTTACCAAAGTTGAGCACGCAGATGCCCTCGCAGATGTTCATAACGAGCGACATATCATGCTCGATAAGCATAATGGCAATGCCAAAGGTGTCGCGAATCTTGACGATGTTCTCCATGAGCTCCGCGGTCTCGGACGGGTTCATGCCGGCGGCAGGCTCGTCGAGCAGCAGCAGCTTGGGGTTGGTGGCAAGCGCGCGGACGATTTCCAGACGACGCTGAGCGCCGTAAGGCAGCGATCCGGCCTGCTCGTTTGCCAGGTGCTCCATGTCAAAAATGGACAGTAGCTCCATGGCGCGCTCGTGGGCGGCCTTCTCGTGCTTCCAATACGTCGGCAGGCGCAGCACGCCCTCAAAGCCGGAGTAGCGCTCCTGGTTGTGCAGGCCGACCTTAACGTTGTCCTCCACCGTCATGGTGTTGAACAGGCGAATGTTCTGGAACGTACGGGCAATACCCATGCGGTTGACCTGGTAGACCGACTTGCCCGAGGTGTCCTCACCATCGAGCAGGATGGTGCCGTGCGTGGGCTGGTACACCTTGGTGAGCAGGTTGAAGACCGTGGTCTTGCCAGCACCGTTGGGGCCGATCAGACCGGCGATCTCGGTCTTGCCGATGGTCAGGCTAAAGTCATCGACTGCCTTAAGGCCGCCGAATTCAATGCCCAGGTGGATGCACTCGAGCGCCGGACGCTGGCCCAGGTCGCGGTCGGGAACGATGGCGCCAGAAGGATACGGGACCATCTTGCCCTTGTTGAACTCAAACTTACTGGGCATCGGCTGCCACCTCCTTCTTAGAAGCAAAGCGGTCCTTAATGCGTGCGAAGAACGCCTTAAGCTGCGGGTTGTTGGTAAAGATCATGACCAGGATCAGCACGATGGCGTAGATGAGCATGCGGTAGTCCGAGAACTGACGAAGCAGCTCGGGGAGCACCGTGAGCAGCGCCGCAGCGATAACGGAGCCGCGCATGTTGCCCAGGCCGCCCAGGACCACGAACACCAGAATGAGGATGGACGTATTGAAGTCGAACTTAGTGGCGGAAAGCTGCGAGAAGTTACCGCCGAACAGGGCTCCGGCAGCACCGGCGAGGGCAGCGGAAACCACGAAGGCGATCATGCGGTACTGGGTGACGGAGATGCCCACGGACTCGGCAGCGATCTTGTTGTCGCGCACGGCCATGATGGCACGACCGGTACGGCTGCGAACCAGGTTGAGTACAATCACGAGCGCGACCATAACCAGGATGGCGCCGGCAAGGAAGGTCGAGTACGTCGACACGCCCGATGCGCCCTGCGCGCCCTTGATGATGGCGGTGCCGTCCTCGAGCAGGTGCAGGTCGTCGATCGTGGAGTTGCCCGTGATGTTAAAGATCACATGC
This sequence comes from uncultured Collinsella sp., assembly GCA_900545995.1. Taxonomy (GTDB): domain Bacteria; phylum Actinomycetota; class Coriobacteriia; order Coriobacteriales; family Coriobacteriaceae; genus Collinsella. Next base: position 4,316 of record URBM01000053.1, read on the forward strand.
AGGCCGTGGGAGTCGACGCCCACGATAAGGCAGGTGACGATCTCTTTGATGATCTCGCCAAAGGCCAGCGTCACGATAGCCAGGTAGTCGCCGCTCAGGCGCAGGACCGGAATGCCGATCAAGAAGCCCAGGATGGCGGCGGCGATAGCACCGACCACGATACTGATGATCAGGCGCATCGGGTCGGACGGAACGGCGCTCTCCAGCGCGACGGCGGTGACGATTCCCGTATAGGCGCCGACACTCATAAAGCCCGCGTGGCCCAGCGACAAGTCGCCCGCAATGCCGACGACGAGGTTAAGGGAAATGGCCATGACGATATAGGCCGTGATGGGAACCAGCTGACCGGCGATCATGCGCGGAATCATGTGGTTGGACTGCATAAAGAACACGATGGCAAACGCCACAAGACACATGGCGTACGTGACAAAGTCGTGACGCGTCTGCTTGTCTTTAAGAAACTTCATAACGCTCACCTACACCTTCTCGGGGACGTACTTGCCCAAGAGGCCGGCAGGCTTGACGAGCAGGACGATGATCAGAACACCAAAGACGATGGAGTTGGCAAGGCTCGTGGAAATGTAAGCCTGCGCCATCGCTTCGATGATGCCGATGAGAATGCCACCGACAAAAGCGCCGGGGATGGAGCCGATGCCACCGAAGACAGCGGCGTCGAAGGCCTTGATGCCAGGCATAGCACCCGTCGTGGGCTGCAGCACCGGCGAGTAGGAGCACAGCAGCACGCCGGCGATGGCGGCAAGGGCAGAGCCGATGGCAAACGTCATCGAAATGGTGCGGTTGACGTTGATGCCCATGAGCTGAGCGGCAGCCTTGTCCTCGGACACGGCGCGCATGGCCTTGCCCATCTTGGTCTTACCTGTAAAGAACATCAGGCCGGCCATGATAACCAGGCAGGCGACGATGGTGACGAGCGAGACGGCGCTTACGTTGAACTTGGCCAAGAACTCCGGCACCTGGAAGGTGACGAGCGAAGTGAAGTTCTTGGGCGTGGCGCCCCACAGAAGCTGCGCGGCGTTCTGCAGGAAGTAAGACACGCCGATAGCCGTGATCAGAACGGCCAGCGGGCCTGCTTGGCGCAGCGGCTTATAGGCCAGACCCTCAATGAGAACACCGAGAACCGTGCAGGCCACGCAAGAGAGAACTACAGATGCCCAGCCCGGGAGGCCGAGATACGACGTGGCGCAGAACGAGACATAGGCACCGACCATGATGACATCGCCGTGAGCGAAGTTCAGCATCTTGGCGATACCGTAGACCATGGTGTAGCCCAACGCGATGATGGCGTAGACGCTACCCATGGACAGGCCGTTGACCAGGTATTGGATAAAGACCGTCATGTTCCACATCCCCCTTTCGAATAGGTTTCCAGTTAATGTATGAAACAGGGACGTTACACTGTCCCTAGATACCAAGCAAGCAGGGAAGGCCAAAACCTCCCCTGCTTGGGATCAAAACCGCTCTATGTAAGGCGGCCAGTTAGGCCTGTACGTACTTGCCGTCGGTGATGACGTACGCCGTGGGCTCCTTCTGGACCTGGCCTTTATCGTTCCAGGTGAGCTTGCCGGTCAGACCGTCAACGGTAATCTTGAGCATAGCCTTGGACAGCTTATCGGCGACCTCGGTCGGGTCGGCGTCGACACCAAGACCGGCCTCCTTGACGGCCTCGGCCACCGCGTGCACGCCGTCGTAGGCGTCGGCGGCAAACTGGTCGGGGGTATCGCCGTACTTATCCTTGTAAGCGTTAACGAAGTCGGCGTTCTTCTCGTCGTCGGCGGAGAACGGGGTCATGAGCAGCAGTCCCTCGGCAAGAGAGGTATCGAAGCCCTCAACGCCCAGGATGCCGTCCATGCCGTCGCAGCCCATCATCTTGACGTCGTAGCCCATGTCCTTGGCGTTCTTGAGCAGGACGGACGCCGGCGTGTAGTAGATCGGCGCAAAGATCATGGTGGCGCCGGCCTGCTTGGCCTTGGTCAGCTGGTTCGTAAAGCTCGTGGCGGAGTCGTCCTTAAAGGTCTCCTCGTCAACAATCTCGAGCTTGGACTCAGCGGCCTGGGCCTTAAAGGAATCTGCGATGCCCGAAGAATAGGCGTCGCCGGAGTTATAGAACAGCACGAACTTCTCGTCCGCATACTTCTGCGCCAGGAACTTGGCAGCATTGACACCCTGGTTGGGGTCGGTGAAGCAAACCTGGAAGACGCAATCCTTGCCGTCGGTGACATCCTCGGAGGACGCGGACGGGGTGATCATGAACGTCTTGGGGTCGTTACCGCACTCTGCGGCAACGGCAACCGACGCACCCGTGGTGGTCGGGCCGACGAGGGCCTGCATGCCCCAGTCGAGCAGGGTGTTGAAGGCGTTGACGGCCTTCTCGCCATCGGCCTGGTCATCTTCGGCCTTGCTGGCAAGCGGCAGCTCCTTGGTCGAGAAATCCTTGCAGCCAAGCTCGACACCCTGGGTAACGGACTTGCCGTAGGACGCGTTGGCGCCGGTCAGCGGGCCGATGGTGCCGATCTTAAACGAAGCGTCGCTCGAAGCGGAACCGCTGTCGCCGCCGTTGGAGGAGCAGCCAGCTAGAATGGACATCGCCCCCAGACCTGCTGCGCTCGCGATAACGCTCCTGCGATTCATAACAGGGTTCAATGACTTACCGGTGAGGCTCGACATGCGGCTCTCCTCTCAAATCTCGTCGGGTTTCGGTTACCCGACAGGCCATCCTTCGCCGTGTTCGGCGTTCGCAAAATAGTAGACGCTTTAGTTAAGGAAAGTGGCGATTATTTCAACTTTTCTTTTACTTTGTCTATTTATCCATATTTATGCGTATTTCTATTACTTTATGCAGTAATGCCACTTTATTGTGTAAAAGTAATGTTTCCATTCTGTTACAGGCGTCCTTACCCTGAATAAAACGGCCCCACCGTTCTCGTTGCATATGCACTTAGGCGGCAATGTACTTGCCGTCCTGGATCACATAGGCTGTAGCGGGCTTTTCGACCTGGCCCTCGTCATTCCACGCCGACGAGCGCCTGCATGCCCCAGTCGCACAGGGCAAACCTTATGGTGCAAACGTTGACAGTTTGTTACGGAAGTTCGTTTGTAGTGAGCATGTTTCCAATGTTTCCGCAGCGTTTCGGGGGTGCCGTTTTGTGCGACTCCTGTTGCCTGGCGAGCACGCGTCCTCGGTTCACGCTAGAATGCACTCAACCTTTAAGCGGTTAATCCATCTATAAGATGCACGAAGGAGCTATCTATGAGCGAACCCCTGCGCACCGTGAACGTCGGCCTCATCGGTTTGGGAACCGTCGGCGGCGGCGTGGCCCGTCTGATCAAGAGCCACCACGATGAGTACCTGGCAGCCTACGGCATCGACCTTAAGCTGACCCGCGCCTGCGCGCTTGCTTGGGAGCAGGCCGAGGCGGCAGGCATTGAGCGCGAGGCCTTTACGAGTGACTGGCACGACGTCGTCACCGACCCCGCCGTCGACATCGTCATCGAGCTGATCGGCGGCGAGCATCCCGCAACCGAGATCTTTACCACTGCCTTTGAGCACGGCAAGCACGTCGTCTCCGCCAACAAGGCCCTGCTGGGCCGTCATGTCGAGACGCTTGCCGAGAAGGCGCGTGCGTGCGGCGTGCAGATTAAATGCGAGGCCAGCTGCGGCGGCGGCATCCCCATCGTGAGCACGCTTGAGCACGACCTGGTGGGCAACAAGATCCTGACCATCGCCGGCATCCTCAACGGCACCACCAACTACATCCTGTCGCGCATGGACGCCGAGGGCGCCGATTACGCCGACGTGCTCGCCGACGCGCAGGCCAAGGGCTATGCCGAGGCCGACCCGTCCGCCGACGTCGACGGCTTCGATGCCGCCAGCAAGACGGCCATCCTCGCCTCCATCGGCTTTGGCACCCGCGTTACCACCGATGATGTATACCAGCAGGGTATCCGCACCATCGGCGCCGAGGACATCGCCCAGGCCCGCGAGCTCGGCTACACCATTAAGCTGCTCGGCATCGCCCGCAACACCGACGCCGGCGTCGACGTCCGCGTGCATCCCACGCTGATCCCCGCCGACCACATGCTTGCCAAGGTCAACGGCGCCATGAACGCTGTTTACGTAGTGGGTGACGCCGTGGGCGAGACCATGTTCTACGGTGCCGGCGCAGGCTCCTTTCCCACCGCGAGCGCCGTCGTGGGCGATATCCTGTCGCTCTCCGAGCAGATCAGCCGCGGCGTAGCTCCGCTGCCCGAGATTGAGCCCTATGGCCACAACCTCACCTTTAAGCCCATGGACGAGCTCCAGACCAAGTACTATATGCGCTTGAAGGTCGCCGACCGCGTGGGCGCCCTGTCCGAGACGGTCAACATCTTTGCCAAGCACAACATCTCGATCTCGCTCATCAACCAGGTCGAGGACGGCAAGTCGGGCGTCAGCGATGCCTGCTCGGTCATCTTCCTGACGCACCGCGCGCTCGAGAAGGATGTCCAGGCTGCCGCCGCCGAGCTTGCCAGCGTCGACTGCGTGGCCGAGGTCGCCAACGTCCTGCGCATCGAGGACGTTGAGGCCTGGACCGAAGGCGTCATGGCCAACTAGTTCGGTTTACACCCCACAACGCATTTGCTCGAAGGGCTCCCGTCTGGTCTTGGACGGGAGCCCTTTTATTTGCACGCTCGGGGCGCATTGACGCGATCCGCGTTTGAACAATTTGACCGTTCGGTGTTAACCAGGGATACCGCTCACCGATAAGCAGGCATGTTTGCTTTTGTCCGCCGCTATCCTGTGCTGCGTACGTCCACCCCCGAAGAATGGAGGCACCATGTTGCTCGAGGGCAAGAAAGCAATCATCACCGGAGGCACGCGCGGTATCGGCTATGCCATCGCCTGCCGCTTTATCGAGGAGGGTGCCACCGTCACCGTCTTTGGCTCGCGTCAGGAGACCGCCGATGCGGCCGTTGAGAAGCTGACAGCCGTCTATCCCGACGCCAAGGTCTGGGGTCGCTCCTGCGACCTCACCTCACTCGAAGCCGTGACCGAGGCCTTTACCCAGGCTGCAGCCGATATGGGCGGTCTCGATACGGTCGTCAACAACGCCGGAATCTCCCAGCGCTCACCCCTTTTGGACTATACAGCCGAGGAGTTCGCCAAAGTTATGGACCTCAACGTCGTCGCCGTCTTTAACGGTCACCAGGCTGCCGCCAAGATCATGACCGAGGCCGGCCACGGCGGCACCATCACTACCACAAGCTCGATGGTCGCCAAGTACGGCCAGCCCTCTGGCGTCGGCTACCCCACGTCCAAGTTTGCCGTCAACGGCATGGTCCAGTCGCTCTCGCGCGAGCTCGCCCCCATGGGCATTCGCGTCAACGCCGTTGCCCCAGGCGTAACCAAGACCGATATGGTCGCCAACCTGCCCGAAGAGGTCATCAAGCCCATCATCGCCACTATTCCGCTCGGTCGCATGGGCGAGCCCGAGGACGTTGCCAACGCCTTCGTTTTCCTTGCGAGCGACATGTCCTCCTATGTCACGGGCGCCATCCTCCCCGTCGACGGGGCAGCCCGCTCCTAAAGGTCGAAAGTTTCGGCTTCGAACCTCAACAGAGTTCAACGCAAAAGGCGCGCTGTCCGCATCAACCGCAGGCAGCGCGCCTTCTAATATTTGGACGGAACCCGTATCCCGACATTCCTTGCTACTTGCCGTCGTCGTCCTGGGCTTCATCGCGCGCGTAGAGCTCCAGCATGCGGCGGCGGTATTCGTGTACGGCGAGCTTGGCGCGCTCAAGGCGGCGGCGCTCACGCGGAGTCAGCTCGGACGGGTCAACCTCATCACCATAGGTCTTATCGGCAAGAAGACGCGCCGCGTCCACGATGCGGGCATCGATGTGGCCGCTCGCCGCCTCGGCGGAAAGACGCTCGGCAATCGTATCGAGCGTAGGCAGGCCCTCGAATACGCGACCATGGCCATGCGAGGTCAGCAGCTCGTGCTCGCGTGCGAGCAGGCTCGCCAAATCGTGATGGGCGCGCAGGATGTCAAGTGCATCGGATGGATGCTCGGCAACCTCTGCCACGGCGGCGACCGGCGCGGCGTCGACCACGCGGTAGAAGAGCTGCGCGAGCAATGGCATCAAGAACACCGTGATGGCACCGGCGGCAACCATGACCGACGCAATATCTTGCGACAGCGCGCCCGCGTTGACGGCCACGCTCGTTACGGCAACGATGATCGGCAGCGCCGTGGTGCAGTAGAGCGCCACGGTAATGCGGCCATACGCCGACACATCGCGCGTCACGGGACAAATGCTCATAGAGACAAGGATCGGCACCGCGCGAATGATCAGCAGCGCCAAGATAAAGCCCACGAGCAGCCCGGGGCGCGACACCACGGCCGTCAGGTCGATCTTAGCGCCCGACACGGTAAAGAACACCGGGATCAAAAAGCCGTAGGCCAGGCCGTCGAGCTTGGTCTCAAGCGTATGGTTGCCCTCGGGGATGATATAGCGCAGGACAAAGCCGGCGGCAAAAGCGCCCAATACGATATCGAGGCTAAAGATGGCCGAGAACGCCACGAGCGTGACCAAAATAAGCACTGTCAGGCGTACGAACGTCTGCGACGTGGTATCGGCGCGCTCCTCGACAAACGCAAAGAAGCGGCTGCCGACGCGTTTGGAGCGGCTGGGGACCACGGCAAGCAGCACGCACACGGCGGCAAATAAGCCCAAGATCAGCAGCGTCTCGATGCCCGTACGGGCAGACAGCAGTACCGACATGGCGAGCACGGGGCCGAGCTCGCCCCACGTACCATAGGCAAGAATCGAATCACCGACGCGCGTTCCGGCAAGCAACCGCTCGCGCAAGATGGGCATGAGCGCCCCAAGCGCCGTCGAGGTCAAGGCGAGCGTCACGGCGATACCGTCGAAATGGCTGACCGAGAACCACGGGGTAAAGCGCACGGCAAGCCAGGCAATACCAAACGTGACGGCCCACGTCGCCAAGCCGTAGCGCCCCTCCACACCCGTAATGTTCTTAGGGTCGATCTCAAAGCCGGCAAGCAGGAACAAAAAGGCCAGGCCGAGCTCTGACACGAGCGAGACCTCGGCATCCACATGGATAAGGCCGAGCATATGCGGGCCCAGCACTGCGCCGAGCACGAGCAAAAAGACCGTCTCGGGAACGGGTTTTCCAGGAATCGCCGAGGCGATGAAGGGGCTTGCAAAGGCCACGAGTGCGATGATGGCGAGCGAAACGAATGCCATGTGATGCCTTTCTCTTGTTTGCGCTTCACTGTAGCACCCTCGCCGTCCTCAACGCACCGCGAGCTGTCGTATCATAGTGAGGTTTACAAACATGTGGCTCAAGGCGACCACGAGGCTTGCCCCGTAAACCGACCGCTGCCGCATACCGTACCGTACGCCCAACCGATCAGGAAGGCAGGAACCAATGGTCTCTCGTATCTACGTGGAGAAGAAACCCGGGTTCGACGTCGAGGCTCAGCAGCTCAAGGGCGAGCTGACCGAGATTCTCGGCATCAAGGGCATCGAGGCCCTGAGGATCATCAACCGCTACGACGTCGAGGGCATCGACGAGGAGCTTTTCCGCTCCTGCGTGCCTACCGTCTTTAGCGAGCCCCAGGTCGATGTGACCTACGACGAGCTCCCCGCAAGCGATGGCGCCGTCTTTGCCGTCGAATTCCTGCCTGGCCAGTTTGACCAGCGCGCCGACTCCGCCAGCGAGTGCGTGCAGCTCATCAGCCAGGGCGAGCGCCCTGCCGTGCGTTCTGCCAAGGTCTATATGATCTCGGGCGCCCTGGACGAGGCCGCCATCGAGGCCATCAAGCACTACGTGGTGAACCCCGTCGAGGCGCGCATCGCCTCGCTCGACCTGCCCGAGACGCTGTACATGGACTGTCTCTTATACACATCTCCGAGCCCACGAGACA
>URBM01000054.1 GCA_900545995.1 uncultured Collinsella sp.
TCAGATGTGTATAAGAGACAGCTCTTCGGCCTGTGCGCCGCCCTGCCCGTCTTTGTCTCCGTGACGCTCGGCCAGCCCGCCGTCAACTGGCTCCTCGAGGTCATGCCTCAGTGGTTCCTCTCCGGCCTCACCCTCGCCGGCAAGATGCTCCCGGCCATCGGTATCGCCATGCTGCTCCGCTACATGCCCACCGGCAAGTACTTCCAGTACCTGCTCGTCGGCTTCTTCCTCTCGGCCTTCCTGAACGTGCCCATCATCGGCGCCGCCATCGTCGGCGTTGCCCTCGCGATCGCGTTCTACCAGCGTGCCGAGAGGGACACCGAGCTCGCCGCCCACGCTTCCGCAGACGCCTTCATCGGAGAGGATGAGTAACCATGGAAAACGAGAACATCACCGCCGTCGCCGAGGGCAAGTCCTCCGGCTACAAGGTCACCAAGAAGGATCTGCGCAACGCGAACTGGCGCTGGCTCATGAGCGTGTGCACCTTCAACTACCAGACCCAGCAGGGCGCCTCAGTCGCCTACGCCCTCTCGCCGGTCCTGAGGAAGATCTACACGAACGACGAGGACTATAAGCAAGCGCTCAACAACCACTTCCGCTACTACAATACCCAGCCTTGGCTCGCCGCCATCATCCTTGGCGCCTGCGTGGCCATGGAGGAACGCGACGGCCTAGCGGCGGCGGACGCCGTCCAAGACCTGAAGATCGGCACCATGGGACCGCTCGCCGGCGTCGGCGACTCCCTGCTCATGACCATGATCCCGACCATCATGGGCTCCATCGCCGCCTACATGGCCATCGAGGGCAACCCCGTGGGAGCCGGCATCTGGTTCGCGCTCATCCTGGCCATCTTCTGGGTCCGCATGCACGCCCTCGAGTTCGGCTACAAGCAGGGCGTGAAGCTCGTCACCGACTTCAGCGAGAAGCTTCCCAACCTCACTGCCGCCGCCTCCGTGCTCGGCCTCACCGTGGTCGGCTGCCTCATCGCCTCGGTCATCGGCGTCACCTGCCCGATTAGCTTCAGCTTCGGCGACGTCTCGATGGAGATTCAGCCGCTGCTCGACAAGATCCTGCCTGCCATGATCCCCGCCGCCATCACGGGAAGCGCGTATTACCTTCTTACCAAGAAGAACGCGAGCATGACGGTCCTCATCCTCGTGGTGATCGTCCTCGCGATGGTCGCCTCCGCCGCTGGCATCCTCGCTTAGCTTCGACCCAAGAGATTGGTGAATCAATGAGAAAGATAGTTGTGGCGAGCCATTCCCTTCTCGCCCAGGGCTTCAAGGACACCCTCGAGTTCCTTACGGGTAAGAGCGACGCCGTCAACGCCGTGTGCGCCTACGTGAACGACAACGGCGAGGGGCTCGACGCGGCGGTCGAGGCGGCTCTTTCGGGCACTGACGAGGTCGTCGTCCTCACCGACGCGCTCGGCGGCAGCGTGAACCAGCGCTTCTCCCGCTTCGCCTCCGACCGGATCCACGTGATCGCGGGTGTCAACCTCCCGCTCGCCATGACGGTCGCGCTCGCGCGCCCCGACGAGAAGCTCGACTTCGACGCCCTCGTCGACGAGGCGCGCCAGCAGATCGTCTACGTGAACGGTGCCAGTTCCGCCGAGTGCGAAGACGACGAATAGAGGAGGTCGACGATGAGAGAGTTCCTTAAGGACGTGTGGATGCACGGCGGTGAGGAAAGCCGCGCCATCACCCCCGAGAACATCACGGGCGAGAAGGGCCGTGCCGCCATGTCGGCCAGCCACCTCGGCGTCGGCCGCAAGGGCTCGTGCTGCGTGCCCCTTGAGTCCGGCGAGACCATCACGCTCGCGGACATCGAGGGCCCCGGCATCATCCGCCACATCTGGATGACCGTCCCCGACAAGACCGCCGCCGGCAGCTTCGTCATGCGCGACCTCGTGCTGCGCTTCTACTGGGACGACGAGGAGACCCCCTCGGTCGAGTGCCCTGTCGGCGACTTCTTCTGCAACGGCTTCGGTGAGCGCGCCATCGTCAACTCGATGCCCATCTGCGTGAACCCGACGGGCGGCATGAACTGCTACTTCGAGATGCCTTTCAGGAAGCACGCCAAGGTCACGCTTACGAGCGAGCACCCCGGGTTCATTAAGTACATCTTCTACACGTTCAACTACGCGCTCACCGACGTGCCGGACGACGCCATGTACTTCCACGCCCGTTTTAACCGCGAGCGCAGCACCCGCAGGGGCGTCGACTACACCGTGCTCGACGGCGTGCGCGGTAAGGGCTACTACGTCGGCACCTACATGGCCCTGTGCGCCCTGGAGCGCTATTGGTGGGGCGAGGGCGAGATGAAGTTCTTCCTCGACGGCGACGAGGAGTTCCCCACGGTCACCTCGACGGGAGCCGAGGACTACTTCGGCGGTGCCTGGGCCTTCCTCGACAGGCCGCCCCACGCGCTGCCCGAGGCGCAGTGCTTCAACACGCTGTTCGCCGGCTACCCGTACCGCTCGACGCGCGACGCCACGCGCGACCGCTTCAGCGCGGGCAAGCCGAACCCGAACCCGATGCTCGCGACCAACGACGACGCGCTGCCCAGGCATGGCCTCTACAGGTGGCACCTTCCCGACCCGATCTCGTTCAAGGAGGACCTGCGCGTGACGTTCCAGGACCTCGGCAACGACGACATCAAGCTCTACGAGCGCGAGGACGACATCTCCACCGTCGCCTACTGGTACCAAAGCGAGCCGCACGCCGTGCTCGCCCCGTTTGCCGCAAGGCAGGACCGCGTGCCCAGGTAGGGTCGCCTCGAAACAAGCCAACGTTATGGGCGCCCGCGGTTGACCATGACTGCGGGCGTCCCTTTGTAAGGAGGATCACATGAGCGAAAAGCAAATGAGGCTCGGCGCCCTCGAGGCCGGCGGGACCAAGATGGTCTGTGCCGTGGTGTCCGGCGACGGCGAGGTCCTCGACCGTATGGAGACCCCGACGCTTATGCCCGCCGAGACCGTCCCACAAATGGTCGAGTGGTTCACCGCCCGTGATGTGAACGCGTTGGGCATCGGCGCCTTCGGCCCGACCTGCGTCGACCCCAACGATGAGCGCTACGGTTCCATCCTTCAGACGCCCAAGCTCGCGTGGCGAGGCTATGGTCTTCGCGCCGCGTTCGCCGACGCCCTCGGGATTCCGGTGGCCTACGACACGGACGTGAACGTTGCCTGCCTCGGCGAAGTAGTCTTCGGCTGCTGCAAGGGGCTCGAGGACGCCGTCTACGTGACCATCGGCACCGGCGTGGGCGCGGGCGTCATGTGCGCGGGCAGGCTCCTTCACGGCATGCTGCACCCCGAGGCCGGCCACATGCTGGTAAGGACCCGTCCCACCGAGGAGGGACGCTGCGTCTGCCCGAGCCACGCGAGCTGTCTCGAGGGCCTCGCCTCCGGCCCCGCCATCGCCGCGCGCTGGGGAAAGCCCGCGGCCGAGCTCGCGGACAACGCTGAGGTGTGGGCGCTCGAGGGGGATTATCTGGGGCAGATGTGCGCGAACCTCGTGCTCATGTACTCGCCTCGCCGCATCGTCCTCGGCGGCGGCGTGATGCACCAGGAGCAGCTCTACGGCATCGTCCGCAAGAAGACCCTCGAATATCTGGGTGGCTACATCCAGACCGCCGAGCTTAAGGACATGGAGAGCTACATCTGCGCCCCGGGCTGCGGCGGCGACCAAGGAATCCTCGGCGCGGCCGAGCTGGCAAGAAGGGCGCTCGCGTAACTTGCGCTCTCTCCGCCATACAACGCGTTAAGAAAAGACGAGCGCTTCTTGCCAATTGAGCGGCAAGAAGTGCTCGTCTTTTGCATTTTTGTCTCTCAAAATCTTATTTTCACGATTTGCATTTTCATCCCGTTGTCACCGACCCTTGCGAGAAACCGGAAAAAGCCGCTGACAGAAGGGTCTCTCAAATCGTTATAACCCAGCATATAGCCGCGACTTGTGACCTGCAGACGGCTGTCCCACGTGCCGATTTCCTTGGCGGCATCCGAAACCGCAAAATATGCCCCCACATCCTTGATTTTTGCAGTCTTAAGCCATGTTTTTGCGATCATCTTTACTGCTGTCCGATTGGCAGCATCAAAGACCAGCACACCGCCGGGGAAAGCGTCCGCCATCTCCCGCACCAGTTCCCGGACCTGCTGGGTCAGAAAGTAATAGAACACCCCGGAGGCAAAGAACACCGCCCCGCCGGAGGCATCGATTTTGCTAAACCATGTGGTGTCTTTCAGGTCGCAGGGGATATTTTGTTCTCGATCCCCGGCGGGCAGTAGCTGCTGCCGCAAGGCAATCACATCCGGGAAGTCCAGATTGTAAATCTTGCATCTACCGTTGTCGCAGGTTCTGCCGGTGTTGTCCAGTCCGCAGCCCAGATTGACCACCGCCGCATTGGGGTGGCCTTTCAGGTAATCCTGTACCTCGAAAGCAAGATCACCCTGCCGCATTGCCACCTCCAGCGCACCAAAGCGCTGTATCAGGCTGCGGGAGTTTTTCTCTGCCTTTGAAAAGTCGTAGTCGATCTGGTCGAGCAGACGAACCGCTGTTTCATCCCTGTAAAGGTTCGGGTACAGCTCCGTACACAGCTTCCGGGAATACAGCGGGAGGATCAGCGTCTCCTGCACGGTGTTTTTTTCGATTTTACATTTCATAGGTTCCTTCCTCAGTGAATAAAAACTGTCGTAATTGCCGCCAGCACAGCCGCTATGGCCGTCATGCCTATCGCCATGTGCGGGATGGATGCAAAAATGCCCGCATGGCGTCCTCAAACGCCATATCCGCCACACTGCCTTGCAGAACGGCGCAACGCCCCTCCTGAATTGCAGTTCGGTTGAGCTTTCTAGTCTTCTCCACGCTGACGGGCGAATAGTCGATGCCCTTGACGACGCCATGCGGGCATTTTTTCAGCAGCCGTTTTATGTTCGCCCCGCCGCCGCAGCCGCAATCCAGCACCTTGGCATTTGGCGCAAGTCGTAGAAATCGAAGTCCCCATCGCGCCACAGGGCTGTGGCCCAGATTCATCATGGCAACCATAAGTTTTCCGCCGAGTCCCACGGGCTTGCGGGTGTTTTCAAAGAACGACATCTGGCCTCTCCGATTTCGTGCATTCCGCATAGGTCAACGGGAACGAGGCCTTCAGCACCGCGCTTTTCTGCACCGCCCAGCCGTTTTGACGCAGGAAACGTAGGTATTCCTCGCTTGTCCACCTGCTGTGGAGGGGGAATCCCGCCATACTCATGAAAAGGGCTTTTGCCTTGCCGGAAACCGAGCTTCCCGCATGGGTGAAGGTTGGCGCGATGAGCACGCCGTCGTCCTTCAGCACCCGCCCGATTTCTTGCAGGGCCTTTTCCGGATGCGGCACTATGTGAAGCGCGTTGGACGCGATCACCACTTCGAAGGACTTCTGTGCATAGGGCAGGCGGAACATATCTTGTACGGAAAAGTGCAGCTTTGCGGATTGATTGCCCCGTTTCGCTTCAAGGATCATCTTTGCAGAAGCGTCCGTAGCCTCGATGTGCGCCGCCGCATTCACGATGCTCTTTGCGATAAGCCCCGTGCCGGTGGCAACCTCCAGCACGGTTTTTGCTCTCACCACCGGCCTGATCAGCTCATACATCTTCTCATACGCCGCCCGGTCCTTTCGCATGAAACGGTCGTACCGACCGGCATTCTTGTCCCAGAAGCCCTTGCGTTCGTGCATGGCTATCGCCCCAAACAGTTAGAGCTATCTAACTATAACACACGAATCATGCAGTAAGATAAGGCTAACCTTATTCTTGGCTAAGACGCATCTCTCCGACCCTTTGAATCACCCCTTTTCACGCCACCCGCTACGAACCCCGGTGGAAACCAGGGAGTGATTAAAGGAGCGTCGGTTTTGCGAATCAATTGAGTCATTCCCGAAATCGCGAATCAAGGGCCTGATTCGCCCAAATTGCGCACGAATCAGCCCCTAGGCGGTACGACGCGACACGCATCGACAACACTCGGACTGGATTAGTCACTGAGTGGGAATAGAAAATTCCTTAGTTATGGGGGTATTAATTTGATTCCCTTTAGGATACACCCCCATAACTATATGAATTGACCTGCTGACTCCAATGAAGATTGGAGGGTAACGGCCAGGGGTGACGGCCCAGCGAGTGTTATTTTGCGAGCTAGGCGCATCGAAAGCGACCTTTCGTGGTATAAACTACTTGCCGGAAGCCGCGGCTTTCAGAGTACGGCTTACGTGTACGTTTAACCTCCGTGGGCGACGGGGTGCCGCAAGGCGTAGAATATCGCCCACCTGTAGGGACCTGCAGCGATGCGGGCCCCGCTTCGTATGAAGGGGGTGTAACCGATGAAGATCGTATCCATCCCCAGGATTTCTTCGACCTCGTCGATGGCGACCGCGAGCTCATGCTTAAGCACAATCGCCCCTGCATCGTGGTGGTGAGGCTGCGTTTCCGTGGAAAGCGCAGGGACTTCGCCGTGCCGCTGCGTTCCAACATCGCCCCCAACGTGCCCAAAGACCAGTGCTTTGCGTTGCCGCCCCGCCCCACGACGCGCCCCGGCTGCCGCCACGGCATCCACTACATCAAGATGTTCCCCATAACCAAGGCCTACCAGCGCCGCTTCAGGACCGAGGGCTCGGCCTACTACGAGACGCTCCAGCGCATCATCGACGGCAACACCAAGCGCATTGTCTCCGAGTGCCAGACATACCTCGACCGCTACGAGCGCGAGGGAAGGCCTCGCTTTGCCGTCGACATCGACCGCATCGTGGGGCTGCTGGAGGGCGAGAAGTAGGGCACCTCGGCTCAGTCTCGAGCCATGCGGAGTCGCTCGCATTTTTGAACGCCGCGTGTGCGTCCCAAATACTTGAGAAACAAGCTGTGAAGTGCGGTGGCGCGCCCGTGCCCGTGCACAGCCGTCACCATCAGCGTCTACGCGGCGTCGGCTTCAAGTGGAACTGACGCCGCTGCTGTATATGGTTTGCCTTGCTGCGAATGGCGATCAATGCCCGCGATGCTTCTGCTTGCGCTTCAGTTTTCTCTGCTCGTAGCGCGCATCAGCCTCTTCCACACGGCGTCGGTTTCTTGCATGAGCCGACTCCCGCTTCATTGCTTCCCGCTGTGCCGCGAGCGCCTGTTGTGCCTTGGTGCTCACCGCGGGCCGTTTAAGGGCTTTCGCTGCCTCGCGAGCGCGCCGCTTGGGGTTCTTCGCGGGCTTGCTTACCTCAGCCGGTTCGCCACCGAAGAATGAGAACTTCTCCCATTTGCTTGTAACGAATCGCAGAATCTCCTCATCGGACGGCTTCGCGCCGAAGACGATGCGGGCGACGCCATACCTTCCGCCCTCGACGTGCTCCGCCAGCCCGACCCAGAATTGACCGTCGTGATATGACGATGAGCAGCAAGTCGCTGATAGCCGCCCTGCGAAGCTAGTTGCCTTGTTCGCAGCCGGGCCGCAGGCCGCACCTACGCTCGAGCTCTGCCACGAGGGCATCGTTGTCGGTCACCGAGACGATGGCGTCGCCGTCGTAGGGCGCCTCGATATAGACGCGGTCGAGCGAGTTGGCCGTCCCCGCCCAGAGCGTCCTGGTGCGCCGGACGCCCCGCACGTGGGCGTAGGGTATCACCGAACGCATCCCAGCGTACACGACGACGAGGCGGTCGCCGTAGAGCTCGAGGCGGTTGCTGCGGACGGGAAGGGCGGCCAGGGCCACGAGGGCCGGGACGGGTAGCAGCGCGAGCCAGCCCCATAGGAGCGCGGGACTCGAGCTCAGGAAACACGCGATACACGCCGCGGATAAACCGCCCGCCACAATCACCATGGCCGCTATGAACCACGGGTCTGTCCTGCCGGGGAACACCCGCTCCGGCCGCTCGCCCTTCTCACCCATTACGGCCTCCCTCCCGACGCCCTCCCTAGCGGAGCGTGGGGCCGGAGAGTGCCTTGAACCCGTCGCCGACCATCTCGCCCCCCCCGTTCCGTGGGCCTTCTGTAGTGGTGTGTACCCCCGACTGTTCGACGGATGTCGTACGATTGAACGGTTTTCGAACTTTTTTAAGATGGGTGCGGCAGGATCGAGCAGATTGTTCGCACGAGAGGCTCCCCGCCGCCGCGCCCGGTCTCGGGTTCGATGCATCGACATCCGTCTCAGGTGGTGTCTCCGCTGCGCGACATTGCAGGGGGCAAAGCCGAGATGTCATGGGGCGCGCCGAGGCTTTGCCCGCGGGGCGAAGATTCTAGGGGTCCGACGTGGCCTGGAGGGGAGACGGACATGCAAGCGCTTATGACTGAGGAGCTGGCCGAGTGCCTGCCGCCGCTGTACGCGACCGAGGGAGGGGCACTCGCCCTCGACCTCACAAACCCGGAAGGCGAGGACCACCTTGACCTCTGGTGCTCGCTTACCATCAACCTTTCGGGTGACCCCTTCGCCTCCACGTGGCGCATTCACAC
The DNA here is from genome assembly GCA_900545995.1 of uncultured Collinsella sp. Taxonomy (GTDB): domain Bacteria; phylum Actinomycetota; class Coriobacteriia; order Coriobacteriales; family Coriobacteriaceae; genus Collinsella. Next base: position 8,457 of record URBM01000054.1, read on the forward strand.
TTGTGCCCGGCATCATGGGCATGGGCGTCGCCAAGTCGGCCGACGGGGCGCAAGCCCCTGTTGACTCAACGTTCGACGAGATAAACCGCATGTTCTCAAAGCTCGGCTTTATCGATTACAATTCACGCCTCGCGCAAGGGCCGTTCTACTCCCCAAACCTAATCTGCCTGTCGCACGCATCGAGGCGACGGGGCGCCTCCTCCTCGCGTGAGTCAATTCCTGTTTTACTGGTGCGGATCCCAACATGCCCTTATGCATGGTGCCCTGCCGCTTTCGAAACTTCAAAACCATTCGATTTTCGAAACTGAGTGGGAATAAGCTATCGGTACGCTTTTTTATAAAATGTAAAAAAGCACCCCCATAACTGATGAAATGGACGCTGAGAAAAAGGGGTGCATCTTGCGTATATACCGACGTGAAGATCTACCTCTATCTTGCATCGCGCGGGTATGAGCTTTCTGTGGCCCGTATTGGGAAGCTCGAGTGTGACTTCATCGCTCGTAGGCGCAATGCTTACGCCTACATCCAGGTCTCTATGTCGATTGCCGACAGAGGCGTCGAGGAGCGCGAGTACAGGCCGTTCGGCCACATCAGGGATGGTTGTCCGCGCTACTTGTTCACGCTTGATCCTCTATTGCAGGAGAGGGATGGCATCAGGCACCTTAACATGGCGTCGTTTATGCAAGATGGCGGTGATCTTATTTGAGCGGCGGCCAGATTCCTTTGCTCCCTAGTGCGCAAACAGCGCGGGTATCAAATGAGGACCATTGCCTCACGTAGAATCGATAGATTGAAAACTTGTTTTGATGTTGACAGGCTTTTGGCCAGTGGCTCCTATTGTCGAGTGGGAGTAGCTGAAACGAGGCGATTGAATAACTCCATACGTTTTGGTTAAAACAAAAAATATGCCGCGCGCCTGCGGCATGAAGGAGGGAGATTACTATGAATATCGTTGTATTGAGTGGTAGCCCGCGCAAGGGCGCCAATACCGACACCATGGTCGAGACGTTTGCCGAGACCGCGCGTGAGGGCGGCCATGCGGTTGAGGTCGTCCGCGTTGCCAGCAAAAAGATCGCTGGTTGTCTGGGATGCCAGTACTGCTTTACCCATGAGGGCACTTGCGTGCAGAAGGATGACATGGCCAACGTGATCGAGTCGCTGAAAGGCGCCGATATGGTTGTCTTCGCCTCGCCCATCTACTGGTTTGATATCACTGCACAGGAGAAAGCCGCTATTGACCGCCTGTACGCCTTCGGTGCCACGGGCTTCCCGTTCACCAAGACGGCCCTTTTGCTCGATAGCCACAGCGAGGGCGTCTATGATGCGGCGATTGCTATGTACAGGGCCACATGCGCGTACTGCAAGTGGGAGGACCAGGGCATTGTCACCATTAGCGGCATGACCGAGCGCGACAGCATGGCCTCCTCGCCCAAGTTGGAAGAGGTGCGAGAGCTCGCTCGCAAGCTCGCCTAAGGACAAGAAGAACGCATGGCAATCGGTGTTGGTAGAAAATGCTTGCTATCCTTACCAAGAGGAATGCTGATTGCCATGCGTTGATGCTTCCGCGGACAATTCCGGCGTGCTAAAACGCCTTCTCGTTCAAGAATTCCCTGAACGCGGGAATGTCAAAGCCAACGAGACCACGCCCGCGCTCTCCAATGACGCCGTCCTCCAGGAGGCGGCGTTTGTATTGGCTTGCGTAGTTGCTGGCGACGCCCATGCGTTTGGCTATCTCCGAGACCCTGCTGGGGCCAGAATCGGGCAGCATCGCGAGCAAAAACTCAATGTCTTTATCGGAAAGCTCCCGATAGGTAGTTTCGAGAGAAGCCCGACGTCATGCTTCTCGAGTTGCCTGAAGACGCCATTCATGCCCGTGCGCCAGTTACCCTGAGTCTCCTGAGCATATGTCCAATCGATGCCCACTGGACCAATTTGAACGCCGTTTATGCGCGCATGAGGCTGTGAGAGGTAACTATCTGCGGCTTCTTTGGTTCGCTCGATAATATCTTCGAACATGCCTGGCATGGCGGAGACATTTGCTGCAATCCATGGTGGCCCCTTTGCAGGTTTTGCTAACTTTTGCAACTTTTGCTAAATTTTGCAAGTTTTGCTAACGGCTTAACATGTCTTGTGCCGTGGGATTGCAGGAGTGAAAAACGGGGATTCCTATTATTCCGACTACGTTGCAGCGAGCGGGGCCCGGAGCGCGATATTGCTGCGCTCCGGGCCCCGCTGCTTTGTAAAACCATGACGGTTTGACTGCCGTTGTTTTAGTCAAACAAACTCGGCATGTCGTTTTCTTTCATGAGGGCACCGGCGGAGGGTAGGCTCTGCGCGGTGAACTTCTCGGCCGAGACGCCGGCGCCGAGGATTTCCTCGGTTGTGCCGACGGTGGTGACCGAGCGGCCCTTCTTGGCCGTAAAGGCCTGGACGCCCTGCGTGTTGGTGGTCGTCTTGGTCTTGAGCAGCGACGTGTTGAAGTTCATCAAACGATAGTCGCTCGAGACCAGCGCGATGTCGCGGTCCTCCTTGAGCACCTGGGCATACAGCAGCTTGCTGCCACCGTAGATGGCGTTCTTGAGGCGCTTGCGGTTGGTCTTGGTGACGTATCCGGAAAGCGCGACGCGCACCACGCGGCCGTTCTCAAAGACGAACAGCACGTCGGCCTTGTAGTCCTCGGGGTCGATGACCCAGATGACACTCTCATCGGGTTCCATCTCAAGATCGGTCGGCAGGTACGAGCCCAGCTGGGCCGACTTGGTATCCTCAAACGCCGCAACCTTGCACTTGTACACCTGGCTCTTGTTGGTAAAGACCAGCAGCTCGTGGGTGTTGGAGGACGGGAACTCGATAAAGGGCTTGTCGCCGTCCTTGTACTTGAGCGTGGTGGCCTTCTTAAGCACGCGGTCCGTCATCTTCTTAAGGTAGCCATCGCGCGAGAGCATGATGGTGACCGGATACTCCTCGACCTCGGGCTCCAGGCTTACCTCGATGACCTCGTGGGGCTCGATCCTGCCCGTGCGACGCGGCATCACATATTTCTTGTTGACCGCGGCCAGCTCGTCGCTGATGACCTTCTTGATGTTCTCCTCGCTGGAGAGAATCTCCTCAAGCTCGGCAATCTCGCCCTCAAGCTTGGCAATGTCCTTGGTGCGGTTGAGGATGTACTCCTCGTTGATGTTGCGGAGCTTAAGCTCGGCAACAAACTCGGCCTGGGTCTCGTCGATGTCGAAACCCTTCATAAGGTTGGGCACGACCTCGGCTTCGAGCTTGGTGCCGCGGATGATGGCGATAGCCTTGTCGATATCGAGTAAGATCGCCTCGAGGCCGTGCAGCAGGTGCAGGCGCTCGGACTTTTTGCCCAGGTCAAAGTTGATACGGCGACGCGTGGACTCAATACGCCACTTGACCCACTCGTGCAGAATCTGGCGCACGCCCATAACACGGGGATAACCGTCGACGAGCACGTTGAAGTTGCACGAGAACGAATCCTGTAGCGTGGTCGAGCGATAGAGCTTGGCCATGAGCTTGTCGGGGTCGACACCGCGCTTAAGGTCGATGGCGATGCGCAGGCCCGAAAGGTCGGTCTCGTCGCGGATGTCGGCAATCTCCTTGACCTTGCCCTCCTTGGAGAGCTTGACGATGCGCTCGATGATGACATCGGTCTTGGTGGTGTAGGGAATCTCGTAGACCTCGATGATGCGCTCTTCGGGAATCCAACGCCAGCGGGAGCGAATCTGGAAGCTACCCAGTCCGGTCTCGACAATCTTTTCCATCTCCTCGCGGCGGTAGATGAT
>URBM01000055.1 GCA_900545995.1 uncultured Collinsella sp.
CCTATGACGTTCTGATTCGTAGTCAGACCCTCTATCCAGCTGAGGTAACGCCGCAACGCACGGATTATTATGCACGTGACCCCTCGATGGGTCAAGCGACAATTTGGAAAAATTTTACGAAGTGATGATTAAGATACTCGCGCCTCGACCGAGGTTCGAATCCATGCAGCGGTGGCATAAAAGAAAAGCCCCCGTTGCCGGAGGCTTTCGATTTCAATTGGTGCGGCGTATAGGATTCCGCGTATCCGCTGCGCGGATCCGCACCGGCTTCGCCCGCCTGCCGGCGCGCTCGCCCGCGGGCTAAAAACGCTCCGCGTTTTCTTTACGCTCGCGCCTCGACCGAGGTTCGAATCCATGCAGTGGCGGCATAAAAGAAAAGCCCCCGTCGCCGGAGGCTTTCAATTTCAATTGGTGCGGCGTATAGGATTCGAACCTATGACGTTCTGATTCGTAGTCAGACCCTCTATCCAGCTGAGGTAACGCCGCAGCGCAAGACATATAAAACCACTTTAGTTCATTAGAGTCAAGCAAAATCTCAAACTTTTTTCGCGCGGGCCGCAATTTGTCACGCTGCACCACGAGCATCAGCGCTTTTCGTACGATCGATTGGCTTTTCGATCACATCGAACCCGACGCCAAGCTCCCCCAGAAGCGACCGCACCCGTTGGGCACAGTCGTAGTCGGCAAACGAAATGCTCAGCATTCGGGCCACCTGATTAGAAGATCCAACGCCATAGAAGTGCTCAAGGACAACAAGCGCCTCATGCGCCACAAACGTCTCGACCACATGCGGCGACTCCTCATAGCACCATTGCGTCAATGGTCCCTCACTCGTCTGCCGAACCACCAGGCCACCCATGCCAGACGGCTCACACGTTACAAGCAGGTACTCCCCACCCTCGTCGCTCTCAAACAAAACCACCCGATCATCAAACAGCTCCATCGCGTCCCCTTTCTCTCGCTCTTATTTAGCAAAAGCATAACAGGTAGATAGCTGTATACAGAACAGTTGTTCGTGTGTTTTCTATTGAGCTGTCCGCACGGCATGGTATGGACCTGCGCACGAAATAGGGCGCCCCCGAAGGAGCGCCCTTGCATATCCCCTATGCAGCCAAGTTACGCGACCGGCTCGATCTTCTCGAGACCGCCCATGTAAGGACGCAGAACCTCGGGGATCGTGATGGTGCCGTCGGCGTTCTGGTAGTTCTCCAGAATGGCAGCCATGGTACGACCAGCCGGCAGGCCGGAGCCGTTAAGGGTGTGCAGGTAACGCGAGCCCTTGAAGTTCTCGGGGTCGCGGTACCTGATGTTGGCGCGGCGGGCCTGGAAGTCGCCGCAGTTGGAGCAGGAGCTGATCTCCTTGTAGGCGTTGTAGCTCGGCAGCCAGACCTCGACGTCGTAGGTCTGACGGGCAGAGAAGCCCAAGTCGCCGGTGCACAGGCTAATCACGCGATACGGAAGGCCCAGCTGCTGCAGCAGGTACTCGGCCTCGGCGGTCATGCTCTCGAGCTCCTCGTCGGACTCCTCCGGCTTAGCGAACTTGACCATCTCGACCTTGTCGAACTCGTGCTGACGGATGATGCCGCGGGTGTCGCGACCGGCGGAACCGGCCTCCTCGCGGAAGCAGGGGGTGAAGGCGGTGTAGCGGCGCGGCAGGGTGTCGGCGTCGAGGACCTCGCCGGCGTGCAGGTTGGTGAGCACGACCTCGGCGGTGGGGATCAGGAAGTTGTCGCCCGAGACGTGATAGGCGTCGTCCTCGAACTTGGGCAGCTGACCCGTGCCAAACATGGTCTGACGCTTGACGACGATGGGCGGCCACCACTCCTTAAAACCACGGCTGGTGTGCGTATCGAGGAAGAAGTTGATGAGGGCGCGCTCCAGGCGGGCGCCGGCGCCACCGAGAACGGTAAAACGGCTGCCGGAGAGCTTGTTGCCGCGCTCGAAGTCGAGGATGTCCAGATCGGTGCCCAGATCCCAATGCGGCTTAAAGTCGAAGTCGAACTCGCGCGGGGTGCCCCAACGACGGCGCTCAATATTCTCGTCCTCGTCCTTGCCGTACGGCGTGGCCTCGCAAGGAATGTTGGGCAGGTGAGCCATGAAGTCGTACTGCTCCTGCTCGAGAGCAGTACGGCGCTCGGCCAGACCGTCAATCTTCTCGTTGACGGCGCGCACGGCCTCCTTGGCGGCCTCGGCCTCGTCCTTCTTGCCCTCCTTCATCAGGGCGCCGATCTTCTTGGACTCGGCGTTGCGCGTAGCCTGGAGCTCCTCGACCTCGGTGATGACGGCACGGCGCTCGTCGTCGAGCTCAAAGAACTTCTCGCGATCCCAAGACGTCTGGCGGTTAGCCATGGCGACATCGATGGCATCGGGGTTCTCGCGAACAAACTTGATATCAAGCATTAGATCCTCCGGCGATATACATTCCATTTAGGTTGCAACCTTGTACATGTATGGGCAAGTATATACTTATGAGCGTTTACGACCCAACTCAACTACGCAAGAAGGCACCCAATGGACGCAGTTTTTTCCTTTTTGTTTGGCACCCGCACCGGTTTTGCCATCCTTTTCGCCGGCGGCATCCTGTTATTTGCGATTCTTGCCTTTGTAATGGAGAAGCGTACCCATAAGATGTACGTCGACCGCGGACCCAAGTCCGAGGATGAGGAAGACAGCTTCTGGGACTAACCTGCCAAAAAGGGACAGGTTTATTTTGGTCTGTTTTATCTGGGCAAACGCAAGCGCCCCGCAACTGGAATTGAGCCAGTTGCGGGGCGCTTTTCGCTAAAAGGACAAAACCGCAGAAAATACCTGCCAAAAATAAACCCGTCCTTTTTTTGGTCGGTTTTACTGGAGAGTTGCGTCGATTGCCTTGACCAGGGCGCTGCGCATGCCAGCGTCCTCGAGCGCAACGACGCCCTTGATGGTGGCACCACCGGGCGAGCATACGGCATCCTTCATCGCCGCAGGATGCTGGCCAGTTGCAAGCTGCAGCTTTGCCGTACCTAGCACCATCTGGCTCACAATGCGATAGGCATCGGCACGCGGGATACCGTGCTTGACCGCCGCATCGCCCAGGGCCTCGATTGCCATGGCGACAAATGCCGGAGCGCAACCACCCACCGTGCCGCCCACAAACAGCAGGCTCGTATCGAGCTCGACCACCGCACCGAGTTTGCCAAGCAGATCAAGCACCACGGCGCTCTGCTCATCACTAAGCGTGGAAGCCTTCTCGCAAGCGATGACGCCCTCGCCCACCGAAACCGGTGTGTTGGGCACCGTCGAGATATGCGCGACGCCCGGCAGGACCTGCTCCCACTTGGCACTGTCCCAGGTCCAGGCAACCGACAGAACGACCTTTTTGGCAAGAGCATCCTTGAGCGGGGCGAATACCTTCTCGATCATGTACGGTTTGACCGCAGCGACCACGATATCGGATGCGGCGACAACCTCGGCGGCATCGTGGCAGGCGACCATGCCGCGCGCCTCGCAGCGCTCAACCAGTGCGTCGTAGCGACCCGCGCAGGCGCACATGTCGCTCGCAGCTACACCGGCAGCGATCCAGCCATCGGCCATAGCGCTCGCCATATTGCCAAAACCGACAAATCCAATCTTCATATCTCATAGTCCTCTCAGACACGCTCTTCAAAACGAAAGCTATTGTCCCACGCCATTGTTTCGTATTGCCGACCTATTTGTGATACGGCTCGCCACGGCTGATCTTGCAGGCGCGGTAGATTTGCTCCAGCAGCACCACGCGCGCCAAGTTATGCGGCAAGGTAATGCGTCCAAAGCTGAGCATCTCGTCGGCGCGGGCGCGCACCTCATCGCTCACGCCGTCCGAACCGCCAATCACAAAGGCGATGTCGCTGCTGCCTCGCAGCATAAGATCGTCGAGCCTCGCCGAGAGCTCCTCACTCGAACGCTCCTTGCCCTCGATAGCCAGCAGGATCACATGCGCTCGAGACGGCAATGCAGCAAGAATTGCCGCCCCCTCCTTGTCGCGCGCGGCATCCACGCCGCCCGCCTTAGCCGGGTCGATATCGGCCACCTCGCGGATATCCACCTTGGCATAGGCGCCTAGGCGCTTGGTGTACTCAGCGCACGCGTCCTTCCAAAAGCGCTCCTTGAGCTTACCGACGCAAACGACGGTGTATTTCACGCGCGTCTACTCCTTCGAATCGTTTTGAACTTTGCCGGCGGTCAGCATCTGCTCGAACATAGAGGCCGACTGCGAGAAGTCGCTCGGCAGCACGACCGTCGAGGTTTTACCCGTGCGAGCAAACTCCGTCATCATCTCGGACCACTGCGTAAACATGAACAGTTGGTTGGCCTCGTCATTGCCGACACCCGTCTCCTGGATGATCTCGAGCGAATCTTTGATACCCAGTGCGATGGCCTTGCGCTGGTTGGCGATGCCCTCGCCCGCCTTTTCCATAGCCTCGGCCTCGGCGGTCGCCTCGGTGACGCGCTTGATGCGGTCGGCCTCGGCGAGCTCCTGTGCCGCAGCGCGCTTGCGCTGGGCGGCGTTGATGTCGTTCATGGAGTTCTCGACCTCGGTCGGCAGTGCGATTTTGGTGATGAGCGTCGACACGAGGGTGAAGCCGTAGGCGGCCATCTGCTCGGAAACGGTAGCGTTGACATCCTTGGCGATGTCATCCTTCTTGGCAAAGACCTCGTCGAGTGTGTAGACGGGAATCGAAGAGCGCAGGGCGTCGGTGATGAAGTCACGCATCTGGTCGACGGGCTCCTGCAGCATGTAGTAGCTCTTGTAGATACCCGAATCTGCCGGGCCGGCGCCCATGTCATAGCTCACGTGGTACTGAGCAGAGACCTCAAGGCCGATGGTCACGTTGTCCTGGGTCTTAACGTCGATGCCAAAACCGTTTTTCATGGTGCGCAGACTCACCGTGGCGGCTTTGCGGTCAATCACGGGCACCTTCATGTGGAAGCCCGCGTTGACGATGCGGTTAAACTTGCCCAGACGCTCGATGATCACGGCATGCTGCTGTTCAACGACATAGCAGGCGTTGGGAAGCAATAACAACAAAATGATGATGGGAATCAAAAGGCTGGTAAGGGCGGCGATGATACCGGACAACAGCATGGTCTCTCCTCTGATAGGCACACGTTGGCACTAGGATACCCGCACGAAGCAGCAACGTGACATCAACAAGAGGCCCATAACAAAAAGCTCCCATTGCTGGGAGCTCTTTCAATCAATGGTGCGGGCGAAAGGACGTCCGCGTATCCGCTTCGCGGATCCGCACCGGCTTCGGCCGCCTGCCGGCGTCCTCGCCAGCTCGCTAAAAACGCTCCGCGTTTTCTTTACGCTCGCTCCTTCACAGGTTCAAGTCCCTGTGATGGGCCCATAACAAAAAAGCTCCCATTGCTGGGAGCTCTTTCATTTAATGGTGCGGGCGAAAGGACTTGAACCTTCATGGGGTTGCCCCCATACGGACCTGAACCGTACGCGTCTGCCAATTCCGCCACGCCCGCGTGCAGGAATTAGAATAACGGAGCGCCATCGCGAACGCAAGAACTATTTTTGAAAAAGTTTGCAGGCATTCTCCCAAGCGGCTTGCACGATTGTTTCGGCGTCCTCACCCGTGCGATCGACACGGTCGTTGACCAGCGTGTTTGCCGTAATGGAGATCATTGCGGGCTCGCATTCAAGACCGCGGATGGGCTCCGGAGCCATATACGGGCAATCCGTCTCGAACAAAATTCGATCGAGTGGAGTTGCCGCAAATGCCTCGCGCACATCGTCGTTGCGCTTAAAGGTGGCCGCACCGCCATAGGCGATATAGCAGCCCAAATCCACAAAGCGCTCCATCGTGGCGCGGTCCTCGCCAAAACAGTGCAGCACACAACCAGCCTGGGGCACACCCACCTCGCGCAGTACGTTGTACGCATCAACGTGCGAGGTGCGCTCCCCATCCGAGTCCTCGTGACGCAGGTGCAGCTCCACCGGCACATTGCGGCGCACGGCAAGCTCGAGCTGGCGCGCCATGCAATCAATCTGCACGTTATGGGGTGCCGGCGCGATATCGTCGTCATAGTCCATGTGGTAGTCCAGGCCGATTTCGCCAATACCGGCGCATAAGGGGTCATCAAGTGCCGCAACGACCTGTGCATGAACGTCGTCGGTATAGTCCGGCGCGCCATACGGATGCACGCCGGCAAGATACTTGATCTGCGGGATATCCTGCATCGGCAGAATTTCGCGCACGAGCCAGTCGCTATAGTCCGCCACGCTGCGCTTGTCAGCAATGGGGTCGAACATCGTCACCAAAAGGTCGACGCCCGCGGCTTTGGCGCGCACGAGCGTCTCGGGCACATCCTTGCCCCAAAACGAAAGCAGATGTGCATGCGTGTCGGCAAGCGGCGCCAAGGGCACGGGACAAGCAACCGTCTTCTTTTTCTTGGTAAACGTCACGCGTTCGGCATTAGGCGTCATGGATTAGCTCCCGGGCCAGACGGACAAAGTCGGCAACATCGAGCGTCTCGGCGCGCGTGGTGGGTGCGATACCGCAAACCTCAAAAGCGGCATCGAGCACGTCCTTGGCAAAACCGTTGGCGCTCATGGAATTGCGGATGGTCTTGCGACGCTGAGCAAATGCAGCATCAATCACGCGGGCCACAAATTCGCGATCGAGTCCTTCGGGCACCACGCCGTCAACACGGTCGATACGCACGACGGCCGAGTCCACGTGCGGCGCCGGCATAAAGCAACGCGGCGGCACCTCAAAGCGACCCGTCACCTGCGCATACAGGCCGAGCTTTGCCGTATAGCCGCCATAGGTCTTGTTGCCCGGCACTGCGGCAATGCGATCGGCAACCTCCTTTTGCACCATGACGACGGCACGCTTGAGCGCGGGCATCGTCTGGAAGAACTGCAGGATGATCGTCGCCGCCACGTTATAGGGCAGGTTCGCGACAAATACCGTCGGCTCACCGCCCGCAGCCTGCTCAATCTGCTCCGGGCCCACCTTGAGCGCGTCGCCCATGATAAAGCGGAAGTTGGCATAGTCGGCGGCGTGGGCGTCGAGCACCGGTTCGAGCTCAGGATCGGCCTCAATGGACGTAACGCACGCCGCTTCCTGCAGCAACGCGAGTGTCAACGTACCGCAACCCGGACCCACCTCGAGTACGCGCTCGTCACCTGTAAGCTCGGCAAGCTCGCAGATACGCTCGATCACATGATTGTCGATTAGAAAGTTCTGGCCCAGGCGATGCTTGGTCGCAAGGCCAAACTCCTCCAGCAGCTCCCTTGTTGCCGTGGGGTTTGCCAAAGGCGAAGTTGTCATGGTTGCCTCCTTAGCATGATGGCGGCGTCTTGAAACAAAAGGGCATGGACCGTGGCGGCCATGCCCTTACAGCTAAACAGCAAATTGCCGATATGGCGCGCTGCGTCTTAGCCCAGACGCGGGAACAGCGGCTCGCCCTTCTCGACAGGCTGACCGCCGGCAAGCAGGCCCCAAGCGCAAATGCCCTTGAGGTCGTCGGTCGCGGCCTCGTCCTCGCAGGACAGGCGGCGCAGGGCCTCGGCAGAGGTCTGAGGCATGAGCGGCATCAGCAGGTGGGCGGCAATGCGGATGGCCTCGAGCAGGTTGTAGATCACAAACGCCAGCTCGTCAGCCTTGGCCTCGTCCTTGGCAAGTGCCCAAGGCTCAGAGTCCTCGATGTAGTGGTTGGCGGCATGGATGAGCTCCATGACCTCGTCCTTGGCTCCGCCGTAATCGAGCACGTCCATCTTGGCCATGTAGCGCTCGACCAGACCATCGGCGATCTTTGCCAGCGGGTTGTCGAACGCATCGAACGATGCGGGCTTGGCGGGCGCGCAACCATCAAAGTACTTGCCGCTCATGTTGAGCGAACGCGAGATAAGGTTGCCCCAGCTGTTGGCCAGGTCGGCGTTGTAGACCTGCTCCATGCGATCGAAGCTGATGGCACCGTCGGTGCCGGGGACGACGTCGGTCATGAAGTAGTAGCGATAGCCCTCGACGCCCAACATGTCGATAACGTCCTGCGGAGCGATGGCGTTGCCGCGGCTCTTGGACATCTTCTCGGCCTTGCCGGTCTCGGCATTGCGCACGGTCAGGAAGCCGTGGGCAAAGACGTGCTCGGGCAGGGCCTCGCCGATGGCCATGAGCATGGCGGGCCAAATGACGCAGTGGAAGCGGATGATGTCCTTGCCCACGATGTGGAACTGCGCAGGCCAGCGATAGGCCAGCTCGGCACGCGCCTCGTCGGTGTCGACACCGTAGCCGACGGCCGTCATATAGTTGAGCAGCGCATCGAACCACACGTAGGTCACGTGACCCTCGTCAAACGGGACCTGAATGCCCCAGTCAAAGCTCGTGCGGCTCACGGATAGGTCGTTAAGGCCGCCCTCGACAAAGCTGCGAACCTCGTTCATGCGGAACGCAGGCTCGACAAAGTCGGGGTGCTCGTCATAGAGCTTGAGCAGCTTGTCCTGGAAGGCGGAAAGCTTAAAGAAGTAGGACTCCTCCTGCACGCGCTCAAGCGGACGGTGGCAGTCGGGGCACAGGTGCTGGCCGACGCTGCCGTACTCCTCGTCGCCCTTCTGGACCTGTGTATCAGTGAAGTAGGTCTCATCAGGCACGCAATACCAGCCGTCGTAGCTGCCCTTATACAGGTAACCGGACTCCTTCATGCGCTCCCACAGGTACTGCACGGCATGATGCTGGCGCGGCTCGGTGGTGCGGATGAAGTCGTCGTTGGAAATCTCGAGCTTGCTCCAAAGCTCCTTGAAGTGCGGGGCCTGGCTGTCGGTCCACTCCTGCGGCGTCATGCCATGCTTGGCTGCGGCCTCGGCGACCTTCTCGCCGTGCTCGTCCATGCCGGTCAGGAACTTGACGTTATAGCCGGCGGAGCGACGATAACGGGCCTGAACGTCGGCGATGATGGTGGAATAAGCCGTGCCCAGGTGCGGATCGGCGTTGACGTAGTAGATGGGCGTCGTGATAAAGAACGAAGGCTTGCTTTGATCCATGGGGTTTGTCCTCCAGAAAAACGTTGCATACAGAGGATGATTCTAGCGCAAGGGCTGGATATCCTCCATCTATTGCATATCGAGCACCATGGCATAGACATCGCGCTTGCGGCGCGAATACTTCTGAGACAGGCGCTTGGCCACCGCAGACGCGGGCTCCCCCTCCTCGAGCGCGGCGCGGATATCCTCGCGCAGGGCCTCGTCGGGATCCGCTGCCGCGGCGCCAACCGGCACGATACCGGCCTCCTCATCCTCGCTCGGCGGCGCGATGACCAGCGCAATCTCGCCCTTTACCTCGCCGCGAGCACGCAGCTCCTCAGCAAGCTGGGCAGCGGGCCCGCGCAAGACTTCCTCGTGCAGCTTGGTGAGCTCGCGGCAGACGGCAACCTCACGCTGGGGAAAAACCTCTGCCACGGCCTCGAGCGTCGCCACGATGCGATGTGGAGACTCGTAGAAGATGAGTGCGCCGGGAACCACGGCAAGGCGCTGCAAACGACGCACGCGGTCGCCGTGCTTTCGGCCCAAAAAGCCCTCAAAGAAAAAATGCTCACAGGGAATGCCGGACGAAACGAGCGCCGTGACGCAAGCGGAGGGCCCGGGAATAACTTCGACGGGCACATCGGCCTCACGTGCCGCCTCGACCAGCGCCTGGCCGGGATCGGACACGCTCGGCATGCCGGCGTCCGAGGCAAAGGCGAGGGTCTCCCCCGCCAGCAGACGGTCGACCAGGCCGGCGGCGCGGCTGGCGATCACATTCTCGTCGCAACGGACAAGCGGCTTGGAAATGCCCAGGTGCATCAGCAGCTTTGACGTCACACGCGTGTCTTCGCAGCAGATGACATCGGCGGCGGCAAAGGCCTCGCCAACGCGCGGGGACAGGTCGCCCAAGTTGCCGATGGGCGTGCCGACCACATAGAGTTTGCCCGTATGGGCGCTGTTTTGCGTCATATCAACCTATTCAATCATGCCACGCTCGAGCGTACCGAGCGCCGCGCGGGCGTCCCATGCTGCAATGCGCTTCTCGGTCTTCCACGTTTGGAAGAACCAACCGGCAGCCGGCGCAAACGAAGCCAGCTGATTGGCGATAAACACGCGCTCGTAGGCATTGCGGCCCTCGGGCGTAACCGACGAGTTGGCAAAGATCGCCGCGCCCGACCATTCGCCCACCAGCACGGGGAACCCAGTTGAAATCGCTTCTTTAAGCTCGCGCTTGTTACGCGAAATCGCCGTCGTCAGCCCGCGGGGGCTCGTGATGTCGAGCGCATGCTCGTCGCGGTAATGGTACAGGTGAAGGTCCATGTAGACGTTCTTGTACTTGGCGCCGCGCATAAAATGCTTCCACTCGCTGGGATGCCCCGACGACGAGAAAACGACGATCTTATCCTCGGGCATATACGAACGGACGAGCTCGTAAGCATCGCGATAGAAATTGCGCAGGTAGTGAGCAGGAATGCCATCCGTCATGGTGAAGAGGCTCTTACGGACACTCATCTGCGGCGTATCCAGCAGCTCAATGCCCAGCAGGCTCTCGGCCTCGCCGTAACGCTCGGCCAAGCGCTCGAGCACGTCAAGTGCGACATGGCGGCCGTTAGTGGACGAATGCCACTCGGCAACAGCCTCCGGCGTGGCGGGCGAATCGTTGGAATCGCCCTGGCCACCGGGCACAGTCGCCAGGTCAAGCAGCACGCGAATGTTGTACTTGGCAGCCCACTCAATCGCGCGGTCGATGTAATCGACAACCGAGATGTAGGAGGCATCGGACTCCTGTGAGCCAAAGGCATACCAAGGCACCGGCAGGCGCACGGCGTTGAGGCCGATCTGCGCCATGCGACGGAAATCATCCTCGCTCACAAACGTCTCGTAATGACGGCGCATGCGCTCGTTATAGGCGGCGGTGCCCATGGCCTCCTGCAGCTCGGCCGCATTGGATGCACCGGTCGCCGCGTATAGCGACGGGGTCACCCAAGGCTCGGGAATAAACCAGCCAGAGAGATTAACGCCGAGTATCCTCTCCATCACTGCCCCCTTCGGATCGTGCAGGCCGAGCCTGCATCGTATTGCATAGGAAAAGTATCGTTTTGAGTATACCCGCGCGTGCGGACAGACGACCGAACGGTCTGTAAAGTGGCGCAAAAGCGGGAGGAATGTCTGAGCGGGCCCGAGATGGCGCGCCGAGATGTGCACGCACGTCGGAAGTAAGCGCCGGAAAGCGCGTCCCGTTTTTCGCAAAAGACTGGGATGCATTTTCCGCGGGTCCACATAAAAGAAAAGGACCCCTTTGCAGAGGTCCTAGTCAATTCAAGGTGGCGGGGAAGGGAATCGAACCCCTGACACGAGGATTTTCAGTCCTCTGCTCTACCAACTGAGCTACCCAGCCATTTGAGGTGTGCCTTGTTTCAAGGCTTGATTAGTATAACCAAGGACGCGTTCCGGTCAACCGAGAATTTTAAAAAAGTTTTTGAGCACAGCCTCGGTTCTATAAATCGGCACGTCAGAGGCATCAGTCGGCAGCAAGAAGTTTTTCGCTCAGAGCCGCACGGGCAAACTCACTTGGCGTCATCCCCTCGGCAGCCGCCCGTCGACGAATGGCCTCCTTCATTCCCAGAGGAATCTTGACCGACAGCGTTGCCGTCCCCTCACCTGAGAGCGGGGGCCGTCCATGCACGATCCCACCAACGGTGTGTTCGCCATCCGGTAACTCTCCGCGCTCGTACGACTCGCACCACGCGTCAATCATTTCATCCGTTACAACCTGACCATTAGCGGCCGTATACGTCTTGCTCATCATCGACCCCTCTGCCGAGCTCGCTCGATCTCTTGCCAGAATTTCTTCTGAACCGGAGACAGGGCATGAATAATGAGCCATCCACGAATTAGTTCGACCGCAACAAGTTCCACACTTCGACCATCTGGAAGCCATCCAATGGCAAGCCATCTCGGCGGCTCGTCCTCCGACTCGCGGCGAATGCACTCAGTAACCGCGAACCAGGCACCTAGTACCTGCTTTTCCGTCAGGTGCTTTTTAGCGTTGGGATGGATCTCAACATCCATGCATCTTCTCCTCCATCTTACCCAATTTCGTATGACGAAAGTCCGCTGTCGCCAATCTCTTACGCCGGCACTTGTTGGAGGGCGGGAGGTGTAGCGAGGATTGAAGGGCGTTCCAATACCGCCCAGGCGCCGGGACAGGAGCACATACAC
>URBM01000056.1 GCA_900545995.1 uncultured Collinsella sp.
GAAGCACGACCTTGCCATGATCGTGGAGGAGACGCTTCGCCAGCGCTACGAGGGCGTTAAGAACGAGGCCGGCGTGTGGATTACCCCGGCATTCCCCAAGCTTATCTATGTACTCGAGGACGATAACGTTCACGAGGATTCCCCGTACTTCTACCTGACCCAGCTGGCTGCCAAGTGCACCGCCAAGCGCATGGTGCCCGATTACATCTCCGAGAAGAAGATGCGCGAGCTCAAGCTGTCTAAGGGCGAGACCGCCGGCAACGGCGATTGCTACACCTGCATGGGTTGCCGCAGTTTCCTGACGCCCGACCGTTCGGGCAACGGTTTTAACAACGTTGCCAACGCGCTGAACTACGACCCGAACAAGCCCAAGTACTATGGTCGCTTTAACCAGGGCGTTGTGACCATCAACCTGCCTGATGTCGCACTGAGCTCGCACCAGGATATGGACAAGTTCTGGAAGATCTTCGATGAGCGCCTTGAGCTGTGTCACCGTGCCCTGCTGTGCCGTCATGAGCGCCTGATGGGTACACTTTCTGACGCCGCGCCGATTCTTTGGCAATACGGCGCCCTGGCGCGTCTGAAGAAGGGCGAGACGATCGACAAGCTGCTCGTGGGCGGATACTCTACGATCAGCCTGGGCTATGCCGGCCTGTATGAGTGCGTTAAGTACATGACGGGTCACAGCCACACCGAGAAGGAGGGCACGCCGTTTGCCATGGCCGTCATGCAGCACATGAACGACAAGTGCGCCGAGTGGAAGGCCGAAAGCGATATCGACTTCTCGCTGTACGGCACCCCGCTTGAGTCGACGACCTACAAGTTTGCCAAGTGCCTGCAGCGCCGTTTTGGCATTATCCCGGGCGTGACGGACAAGGGCTACATTACCAACAGCTATCACGTCCATGTGTCCGAGGAGATCGACGCATTCGACAAGCTCAAGTTCGAGGGTATGTTCCAGCAGCTTTCGCCGGGCGGTGCCATCTCCTACGTCGAGGTTCCCAACATGCAGGACAACCTCAAGGCTGTCATTCGCGTGATGCAGTACATCTACGACAACATCATGTACGCCGAGCTCAACACCAAGAGCGACTACTGCCAGGTGTGCGGCTACGACGGTGAGATCAAGATTGTCGAGGACGATGGCAAGCTGGTGTGGGAGTGCCCCAACTGCGGCAACCGCGACCAGGAGAAGATGAATGTCGCTCGTCGTACGTGCGGCTACATCGGTACCCAGTTCTGGAACCAGGGTCGAACCGAGGAGATCCGCGACCGCGTGCTGCATCTCTAATAACCATCCCAGGCTGCCCCGTAGCGAGGCCCCGGACCTTTACTCGCTATTTCGGACAGTCCTGGCTCACGACGGAGGCGCCACTGGCGCCTCCTGTTCGTGCGGAACTCATATCGAGCAAAGGTCCGGGGCCTCGCTACGGGGCAGCCAAGTTGATGTAGCTGAGATGCGGCATGCGGTCTGCTCACTCCTCGAAGTTCTTAGCGGAAATAATTTGAGCTGCAGCTGCGATTTACTTGCGATGGCGGTTGAGCTGCAGCTGAGTATTTATTGGACCTCGAACCCTATGCTCGATGTTCGCTTCGTTCATTGAGTTACCCTTTGCATGAGGCCGGGACATATCGTCCCGCCCGCAGTTTCGCAGGCCGAAGGCCGAGAATGTTTGAGGACGGGAAGATATGTCCCGGCCTCCCGGGAGAGTTACTTATGAACTACGCGAACATTAAGTATTTCGATATTGCTGATGGTGAAGGCGTTCGTACTTCTCTGTTTGTGAGCGGGTGCCGTCGTGGGTGCAAGAATTGCTTTAACTCTGTCGCGTGGGACTTTGCTGCGGGCGAGCCGTTCGATCGCGCCGTCGAGGATAAGATTATCGAGAGTCTCGATCATCCCTTTATCGATGGCCTGACGATTCTGGGTGGCGAGCCTATGGAGCCCGAGAATCAGGCGGGGCTTGTTGACTTTATCGAGCGCGTGCGTGCGGCCTATCCTGCTGGGTCGGGCAAGACCATTTGGTGCTTTACCGGTGACGTGCTCGAGGAGCTTATGCCGGGTGGCCGTCATCATACCGAGGTGACGGACCGTATCCTGGCCTGCCTCGACATGTTGGTGGACGGCCCGTTCGTTCAGGATCTGTACGATATCTCGTTGCGCTTTAGGGGCTCGAGCAATCAGCGCGTGATCGACATGAACGCCACGCGCGCTCGTGCTGCACGTGAGGGCGTTGCGCTTTGCGATGCTGTGGAGCTTTGGCGGGACGATCCGGTCTATTCGACCCATACTATGTAGCTGGCAGAGGTTGCGTGCCGGCGTGGTACCATAGCGCGAACGCGAAATCGAAAAAAGTGAGGCCCAGATGGTCGATCAGGAAAAAGTCGAGACTGCCATTAAGCTGCTGCTTGAAGGTATAGGCGAGGACCCAACTCGTGAGGGCCTGCTGGAGACTCCGGCACGCGTCGCCCGTATGTATGGCGAGATTGCCGGCGGTATGGACCAGAGTGCCGAGGAGCACCTGTCCAAAACTTTTGCCGTCGCTTCGAACGATTTGGTTATCGAGCGCGACATTACGTTCTACTCGCTGTGCGAGCATCATCTGCTGCCGTTTTATGGCAAGGCCGCCATTGGTTATATCCCTAACGGTCGGGTGGCTGGACTTTCCAAGCTCGCCCGCACGGTTGAGGTCTATGCCCGCCGTCTGCAGCTGCAGGAGCAGCTGTGTGCGCAGGTTGCCGATGCTCTCATGGAGTATCTTGCTCCCCAGGGAGCGATTGTGTTGATGGAGGCCGAGCATATGTGCATGACGATGCGTGGCGTGCAAAAGCCCGGCACCAAGACCGTGACGCTCGCTCGCCGCGGCATCTTTGAGACCGATCCGTCGCTCGAGGAGCGATTCTTTAGGATGCTGGACCGCTAACCATGAGAGCCGTTAACGACTTTGCATCGAAGACCGATGAGGGAACGCCGCGTCGCGGTTTTATGGCTTCGGGCCTAGCCCCCTTTGGTGCCATGCCTCGTATCGATTACATCTGTGCCAACGGCCTGTTCCGGCGGCACCTGGGCAACATTGCACAGTTGGAATCGGGGCGTATCTTCTGCCGCCACGGTATTGACCATCTGCTCGATGTCGCTCGCATTATGTGGATCAAGAATCTCGAGGAACAGCTCGAATTTGACCGCGAGATCATCTACGCCACGGCACTTCTTCACGATATCGGCAAAGATGAACAGTATGAATCGGGTATATCCCATGATGTTGCAAGCGAACGCGTCGCTGATGCGATTCTCGGCGGCATGCCCGATGACGTGGCGTTTGAGCCGGCCGATGCCGCAGCCATTAAGACGGCCATTCTGGGCCATCGAAAGCTGCGCGTGAACAGCCAACCGCTTGAGCGTCTGCTCTATGCAGCCGACAAAGCGTCGCGCGCCTGCTTTGCATGCCCCGCGCGCAATGCTTGCAACTGGAGCGATGATAAAAAGAACCTGTCGATTCGCGTGTAGTTATTTTACGCGGTCGGGGTTCTAAACGAAGGAGACGATCGCGATGAGCAACAAGAAACTGCCCGAGAATGCAACCAAGACTGAAGGCGCCGAGCTCGCCCGCCGTGGAAGGGGCGAAATATCCACCGCAACGGCGGTTCCCCACGTGAGCTATGACGATCTGCGCCATGCCGACCGTATTGTCATTGATGGGCTTGAGGTTTTTGCCAACCATGGCGTGTATCCCGAGGAGAACGCGCTGGGCCAGAAGTTCATCGTGTCCTTGGTGCTCTATGCCGATCTGCGTGCAGCGGGGGAGCACGATAACCTGGACGCCTCGATTGACTACGGCTCGGTGTGCCACGATGTCGACGGCTATCTGCGCGAACATACGTTTAAGCTCATCGAGGCGGCAGCCGAGGGGACAGCCCAGATGCTGCTGCGGCGTTATCCCTCGCTGCTTGGTGTGCGCATCAAGCTCGATAAGCCGTGGGCTCCTGTTGGCCTGCCCCTGGCAAGCTGTGGCGTCGAGATCGAGCGCGTGCGCTAGTCGACGCTAGAGCTTGTTGAGGGGTGGCTGCTTGAGCCGCTGCGACAGAGCTCTATTGTTGGGGCAGTACGTGTCGAGCAGAGCGTGAAACCGCTGATTGTGGCTTGGCTCGAGCAGATGGACAAGCTCGTGGGCGACAACCATGTCGAGACACTCGATGGGATAGGCGGCGAGCTCGCGCGCGATGCGAATGGCGCCGGTTTTGGGTGTGCATGAGCCCCAGCGCGTCTTCATACTGCGTACGGAAACGCGGGAAACGGCGACACCCATTGCGATTTCGTATGCATGCACCATATCGCGCAGCGCTGTGGTGACCTCGGAGGCATAGAGCTGGTCGATGTGGGTCTGGAGTTCTTTGGGCGTTAGGCCGTCGAGGGCTGTGCGCTGCTTTGCCTGCGCGCGCCCACTTGGTTCGTCGGCACCCATAAAACTTGCGAAGGTGGCCTGCTTGGGCCGCGGTGCGGGTGATTCAAAGTTGTGATCGAGTGCGTCCTGTACCGTGATGGGCTTGCCCCAAAGCGCAATGATGGACGAGGGGCTGAGCGGCTCTCGTGCCGTCGCCTGACGTTGCTCGCGCTGGGCAAGTCGACCGATAATCCAGGTGCTGTTGCGCTTCACAAACGCTTCGATACGCTCGCGGCTGGCGCCGAGCGGTGCGCTGGCGTGGACCTCACCGCTCGATGTGACGCGTAGGTTGAAGTTCTTGACGCGCTTTTTGGTAACGACGACGGGGATGGATGTGCCATCCGGTCGGGATGCTGTAATCGTAAATTGCTGCGTCAAAAGCGGTCCTTCAGATTGCGGACGGGCCGGCATGTCGACCGTTCGGCATGCCGGCCCGCTCAAGGGATGTGAAATTAATAACGCTCAAAGAAGGCAAGCGCGTTGTCGCTGCAGAGCTTCTGCATCACGGTCTTGCCAAAGTGCTTGGAAAGCATGTTCTGGAACTCGGGCATCTTGCTGGCATCGGAGAGGAAAGCGGGCACCGTGGCACCGTCCCAGTCGCCGCCGAGCGCTATGACGTCCTCGCCGCCCAGGTCGAGCCAGTGCTCGATATGTGCCGCCAGCTGGTCGAAGGTGACGTCTGCGGCGGTCTTGTCGGTTGCGTCGTTGGAAAGGAACTCGCTGCAGTAGTTGAGGCCGACGATACCGCCCATGTCGCGAATGGTGCGGAACTGGTCGTCGGTGAGGTTGCGTTTGACGCCGCAAACCGCACGGGAGTTGGAGTGGCTGGCGACGAAGGGGCGCGTGGCGTGGGCGACAACCTCGTCAAAGCACTCATCGTTGAGGTGGGAGACGTCGAGTACCATGCCGGCGTGCTCCATCTGCGTAAGTGCCTCGATGCCGGCGGCGGTGAGGCCGGCGTGGGTATCGTGTCCGCTCGCGAGCGGTCCCTGCGCGTTCCAGCTGAGCGATGACATGAGTACGCCCAAGCTCTTAAGCACCTCGATCAGCGCGGGGTCCTCGGCAAAGAACGTGGCGTTTTCGATGGTGTGGATGCAAGCGACCTTGCCGTCCTTGAGCGCGGGGCGAATGTCTGCGGCGCTGCGCACGTTGACCATGCGGTCGTGGTTGAGCATTGCCTGGCCGCTCATATGCGCCATGATTTGCGCCTGGAAGCGCGCGGCGTGGGCGGTGGGAATCTCATCGGGGACAAACGTGGCGAAGCACTGTGCCCATGGCGTGTTGCCGATCTTTGCGAGCGAGATGGCGCAGGCGTTGCCCTCGATGAGGTCGAAATCTTGCGGATGCGTTTCGTCGCCGGGGAAATAACCGTCGGTGCCGGCGGTAAAGCGCAGGTCGAGATCGAGCGTGGCCCAGCCGATGCGGTCGGCGGTGTCGCAGTGTAGGTCAAATACGGGATATGCCATGGTTCCTCCGGTTGCAGCGTTTCTTTGCAAACTGTCATTGAATTGTATGACTAGGGTATAGTTAGCGCCATATGTTCATGGCGGCCCGCGTTGTGCGCCGCCCTTATTACGGAGGTTACCATGTCCAACCAGGGCAAGAAGGTCAAGACCCATTATCGCGGCACGCTCGATGACGGCACGCAGTTCGATAGCTCCTACGATCGCGGCGAGCCGTTGGAGTTCACCTGCGGCGCCGGTCAGATGATCAAGGGCTTTGACGCCGCTGTTGTCGACATGCAGGTGGGCGAGAAGAAGACCGTGCACATTCCTGCTGCCGATGCCTACGGCGAGCACAACCCCGAGATGGTTCTGACCTTCCCGGCCGAGCAGGTTCCCAACATCGAGCAGATTGAGAAGGGCATGAAGCTCTTCCTGTCCACGCCGAGCGGCATGCCTGTCCCCGCCGTCGTCATTGACGTGACGCCCGAGGCCGTGACGCTCGACGCCAACCACGAGCTGGCCGGCAAGGACCTCAACTTTGATATCGAGCTCGTCGAGGTCGAGGGTTAGGCTATGCCTGTAAATCTGGTTTCGACAGCGTGCCTCGGAAATCTCAACGACCCGTCCTATGAGCTTTTGCTTCGCCGGGAGCTGGGCGGTGTCTTTGAGGTCGATGAGCTACTGCTCGATTGGGACCAGGCTGATGTATGCGCGTTTGTGGGTGTGACGGAGCTGGGACGCACGGTCGATGTTCGGCTGGATGCTTCCGACGGCGGTTGTCTTACCGATGGCGACGTGCTCGCCATTGACCGTTCGGGCATGGTGCCCGTGGCGGTTGTCGTGCGCCTGCGCAGCGCCGAGGTTTATTTGGTCGAAGTCGACCGCATGGATCCGATTGCGCTCGCGCATACGTGCTGGGAGATCGGCAACATGCATGCGCCGCTCTTTCGGGGCGACTCGGACGAGCATACCGTGCGCATGTATACGCCGGTGCAGCCTGTTTTGGGCCGCATGCTCCGGGGCGTCGAGGGTGTTCGGCTCTCGGTGGTCACACGCGAGCTCGATGCTAGCCGACGCTTTGCATCGAGCGCGGCGGAGATCGTCGTGAGCATGGCTCCCGACTTTACCATCGTAAAAAAGACGCGCGGCTAAGCGCGCGTATGCGCAAGACGGGCTTTGAGGGGCGACCAATCAAGGTCCGTCTTGCTGTTGATGAGATGCTTTGGGGGAAGCGTATGGGTCTTGAGGGAATCAAGCTGATTGCATGCGATTTGGACGGCACTTTGCTGCATCCGGGGGAGCGCGAGCCGCGTTCCGGGGCCTTTGAGCTTATCGCTGAGCTGCATCGTCGCGGTATCGTGTTTATGCCGGCGAGTGGCCGTCAATATGCGAGTTTGCGCCACCTTTTTGCCCCGGTGGCCGATGAGCTCGCCTATGTATGCGAAAACGGAGCCCTGGTGATGAGCGAGGGGCGTGCCGTTGTCAAGCGTTCCATGGAGCGTAGCCTTGCTATGGATATCGCGAATGCTGTGGTTGCGTATCCCCATGCCGACGTGACCCTTTCGTGTGAGGGACACCTCTACACCATGAGCGGCAACGATGCGTTCGTCGACCATTTGCGCTATGAGGTCCACTGCGATGTGGCGGTGGTCGACCGTCCCGAGGACATCGACGAGGACGTCATTAAGATTGCCTTCCAGACGCCCGAGGTGGATCAGCCGGCGGCGCTGGAGCATTTTGAGCGCCTCTTTAGCGACCGTGTCGACGTGATGACGTCGGGAACCGAATGGACGGACTTTATCGGCTTTGATTCGGGCAAGGGCTCCGCGCTTGCCGATTACGGTCGTGCCCTGGGTATTTCGCCCGATGAGATGATGGCGTTTGGCGACAATGAGAACGATCGCGACATGCTCAACGTCGTGGGCCATCCCTATCTGATGGAGAGCTGCAACCCCTCTATGCGTGGCATTAACGACCGCGTCCGCTACGTGCGCACGGTCGAAGAAGAGCTACATCGCCTGCTCGCCGAGTAGATATTTGGGACATCTCTAGAAATCTACATTTTGCTGCAGAGTGCGGAAAGGTTGATTTTAAGGCATGTCCCAAACATCTACCGGCAGTCGGGGCAGAGACCCTCGAAGATGGTGTAGTGCGACGTGACGTTCCAGCCGATTTGCTCGGACGCCTTGGCGTCGAGCTGGGCATCGAAGGGGAGCGGTACGTCGATGACGCGGCTGCACGAGGTGCAGATGATATGCGCATGCGGCTCGATCGTGCGATCGAAGCGGCTACCGCCCGGCGTCTTGATGGAGAGGATCTCGCCGGCGTCGGCCAAGAGATTGAGATTGCGGTAGACCGTACCGCGGCTGATTTTGTCATCCTGCGCGCGCACGGCGTTGTAGATTTCGTCGGCGGTGGGATGGTTATAGCTTTGGCGCACGGCGTCAAGAACCAGCTTTCGCTGCTTGGTATTCCTTCTTTGCACCGCCATGCGCCTCGCCTCTTTTCTATCAACGGTCGTAGGTAAATGATACCGTATTTAGCACACAATACTAATAATGAGGACTGAAACCGTCTTCATTGGCAAGTGGGGCTCGGGCTTGGGCGTCTACGAGGCGAAAGCGCGTTCCCATGCGCTCGTAGGAGGCATGAAGCGTCTCGAGATGAGATAAGATGTTTGCCGGAGCTCCCTGTATCTCCATCTCGACTGAGCCGTCTTCCATGTTACGCACCCAGCCGGTGAGGGAGCGCGCCTGTGCGAGGTTGGTGTTGGTGAAGCGGAAACCGACGCCCTGGACCTGCCCCTCCCACCGCAGGAAATAGCGCTGCGGGGCGTCTTGAGTGGCCTCGTCGCTTGCGAGCACGGTGAGCCTACGGCGCAGCTCAAGCTCGACGCCAGAGGGCTTTTGGGGTTCGCGGCTGCCGCCGGTGACGCCCGAGAAAAGCTTGTCGAAAAAACCCATCGCTATGCCTGCTTGTTAGAGTCAGCGGGGAAGGCGATACCCGCTTGCTGTCGCACGGCATCCATGATACGCAGTGACACGAGCGTGACATCGCGGTAGTGGCCAAGCTCGTGGCGTCCCGCCGGGGTCTCCCAAATCTCTTCCTTAACGTTATCGATGCCGCCGATGGCGGTGATAAAGTCTGTGAGTTCGTATTCCATGGTATTGCTCGATTTGGGCAGGTCGAGCACGCGGCCGTTGTCGCCCTGTTCGCGCGGTGCCTCGGTCGCCGAGCCGCGTACGACATCGCCGCGATAGTCAATGCGGACGTTGCGGGGCGTGGACAGATGGTCGATCTGGATAGTGCCACGCTCGCCTTCGATCTGCGAGGGCAGCAGGTCATTCGTAATTTTGGAGTGCGCGAGCTCGACGGAGATGCGGCCACCGCCGTAGCTGGCGAGGATAGAACCGCAGCCGTCGATGGGGCCGTGCGTGAGCTGTCGCGTGGTGGGGTCGAGCAGAGTAGCCATGCTCGTAAGGCCGGAGGGCATGCCGAAAATCTCGACCATGGGCTCGACGGTGTAGACGCCAATGTCCATGAGGGAACCCGATGCCATATTGCAGTCAAAGATATTGGTGGAGCGTCCCGCGAGAATCTCGTTGTAGCGCGAGGAATACTTGCCAAAGCGCAATGAGGCACGACGAATGGGCGCAATCTCGCCCAGGGCGTCCTCGATGGCGTGGAAAGCGGGGTCATGGAGCGGGCGCATGGCCTCGAGGGCCACGACGCCTGCTGCCTCGGCAGCGCGGAAGACTTCCAGCGCCTGCGCCTCGGTGGCGCAGAAGGGCTTCTCGACGATGACGTGCTTGCCACCGGCGATGCAGGCAAGGGCCTGCTCGTAGTGAAGTGCGTTGGGGCTGCCGATATAGACGGCGTCGACGTCGGCAGCGGACGCAAGCTCGTCAAGTGCGGTGAAGTTACGCTCGCCGCCGTGCTTAGCGGTGAAGGCGGTGCCGCGATCTGCGTCGCGCGAGAGCGTGCCCACAAACGCGGCTTGGTCGTTGGCGTTGACGACCTGGATAAAGTCGTCGGTAATCATGGATGTGCCGATGGTCGCTATGCGCAGCATGTATCCCCCTCGTGCCGTTCGGTTTACAGGATGAGTGTAGCGCGGGAGGACACAAAAGCGTGCGAAAACGCCGTTACAGGTCGCTCTCGTTAAAGCCGGTGTCGATATCGAGGCTGCTGCCGTCGGCCGCCGTGGTGGCAAGCTCGTCGCAGCGCTCGTTGAGCTCATGGCCGGCGTGGCCCTTAACCCAGATGAACTCCACTTCGTGCTTGCTCTTTGCGGTGAGCAGGCGCTCCCACAGATCGCGGTTCTTGACAGGCTGCTTGTTGGCGGTCTTCCAGCCGCGCTTTTTCCATCCGTCAATCCAGTGCTTGTTGAAGGCGTTAACGACGTACTGCGAATCGGAATGGACTTCGACGTCGCAGGGGCGGTTGAGCGCCTCGAGCGCTACGATGACCGCCATGAGCTCCATGCGGTTGTTGGTGGTCTTGGCGTAACCGCGCGAAAGCTCGGAGGTGAAGGTCTTGCCGGCGGGGTTGGTGTATTTGAGCACGGCGCCGTAGCCGCCGCGTCCCGGATTTGATCGGGCCGAGCCGTCGGTATAGATGATGACCTTCACGGGCTTCCTTTCGTTGGGTACGTTTCGTGTGAGTGACCATTGTAGCGCCATGCCCGCCGGGGGCTAGCGATCTACGATTTCTACCCCGTCTTCCGACAGTTAGTTGGCATGGATGATGCGGTTGAGCTCGTCGAGGTATTGCTGCAAGAGGGGAGAGGGCTTTCGCTCGTCGTGCATGATATAGCCTACGTGCATCGTTGGGGCGTCTGCTAACGGGATCGATGCCATACCCCATTGCATTTCATTGGAGAGGACACCGGTCGACAGGGTGTAACCGTTCGACGTGATAAGTAAGTTGGTAAGTGTTCCGCGGTCCGAGATTCGTATGTTGCGGTCGCAAGGGATGTAGCTAAAGGGTTCCTCGGCGTAATAGAAGGAGTTCGAGGTGCCTTGCTCAAAGCTGTAGCGCGTATAGGGCGTGAGGTCGGCAAGGGACAGCTGCGAACGGCGTGCGAGCGGGTGGCGTTCGCTGACGAACACGTGGACTTTTGCATCAAAGAGGGGATGAAAGCTCGCTCGGGCATCGGTAAAGGCCTTCTGCAAGACACGGGTATTAAAGTCATCCAGATAGAGGATGCCGATATCGCTGCGAAACGCGCGCACGTCGTCGATAATCTGCGCTGTGGTGGTCTCGCGCATGATGAACTCGAACTTGCTGTCGCGGCAGCGCTCGACTACGTTGACAAAGGCCTCGACCGAAAAGGCGTAGTGTTGGGCGGAAATGGCGAGGCGGGCTTGCGGGGTACCGCCGTCCTCGTAGCGGGCCTCGAGCATGTCGGCCTGCTCTACGACCTGGCGTGCATAACCCAAAAGCTCGGTGCCGTCGTTGGTGAGTGCAACACCGCGGCTGGAGCGCGTAAAGATTTCGATATGAAGTTCCTGCTCCAGGCTTTTGACGGCATTGGAGATATTGGACTGTGCCGTATAGAGGCGCTGGGCTGCGGCGTTGATCGAACCGGACTCTGCCACGGCGATCAAAAAGCGAAGCTGTTGGAGGGTCATCGGCGCCCGTCCTTTCGAGTGTTATCTATAAAACCGATAACAGGTTAGCGCTTTTAAGTGATTGACCGAGGAAAACAATGCTCGTACTATTCAAAACACACAAAGACGGTAGGTAATTAAGCCAACTACGGAACCGGGATGCGAAAGGAGGCCCGCATATGAATTGCTTACCAAGATGAATGCCGGGCTCCTGTTTGCGTCCGTCGGCGTGATCAGGAGACAGCCACTTACTTCTCTTACTCTTATTACTTTTATTCGATCAAGGAGATCATCATGAGCCAGTTCATCAACAACCCCGAGCACACCTTTGGTTTCGATACCCTGCAGCTGCACGTTGGCCAGGAGAGCGCCGATCCTGCATCCGACTCCCGCGCCGTGCCTATCTACCAGACCACGAGCTATGTGTTCCGCAACTCCCAGCACGCCGCCGACCGTTTTGGTCTTGCCGACGCCGGTAACATCTACGGCCGTCTGACCAACTCCACCCAGGGCGTCTTCGAGGAC
>URBM01000057.1 GCA_900545995.1 uncultured Collinsella sp.
GTGCTCTCGGTGAGGTCGACGCAGTGCGTGCCCTTGGAGAAGTGGTCATCGGGCTCGTTGAAGCCGATGTGGCCGTTGTTGCCAATGCCGAGCAGCTGCAGATCCGGGTAACCGGCGGCGGCGACGATCTTGTCGTACTCAGAGCAGGCAGCGGCGGCGTCGGGATTAGAACCGTCGGGCACATGCGTGTTGTTCAGGTCGATGTTGATGTGATCGAAGAAGTTCTCACGCATAAAGTAGTGATAGCTCTGGGGATCGTCGTGCGAAAGGCCGCGATACTCGTCCAGGTTGTAGGTGCTGACCTCGGCAAAGTCGACGTCGCCCTTTTCGTACCAAGCAGCGAGCTGCTTGTAGGCACCGATCGGGGTGGAGCCGGTGGCAAGGCCCAGCACACAGTCGGGCTTGAGGATAACCTGCGCCGAGATAATATTGGCGGCCTTGCGGCTCATATCCTCGTAGTCTTTAGCTTTAATGATCTTCATTACGCGTCCTTTCTCGTACAAGAGAGGCAAGGCTCCCCTTACAAGCACTTGCCCGCGGCCCGCGTCGGCCGCAACCAACGTGTGCGGCCACCAGGGCGAGGTCGCGTAATGTATGTGTCTCGTGTCTAGCCGCGTCGAGGCCCCTGCCCGTCCACGGTGACCCGAAGCCTTTTAGCTTCGGACAAATCCCATCTTGCCACGGAGGGCGTCCTCTTTCAAGGGCGCCCTCCGTAAACGTGTTTGAATTGTAGGCTAATGGCCACGTGCACTTGCTAGCGCTCGCGAGCAACGATGAGCTGGTCCATCTCTTCGACATGCACGCCAACGGAGCCCTTGATGCTCGAGAACTCAACGGAGTTGCACACCAAGATGGGAACCGTCACATCGTAGCCCTCGGCAGCAATTGCCTCGCGATCGAACTCAATGAGCACATCGCCCTTATGGACGATGTCACCCACTTGCGCATGTACGGTAAAGTGCTTGCCCTCAAGCTGAACAGTGTCCAAACCAACGTGGATGAGCACGTCCAAGCCATCGACCGTGTTAAGCGCAACAGCGTGTCCCGTGGGAAAAATGGCCTCGACCTTGGCATCAGCCGGTGCAATCACACGCGTGCCGGTAGGCTGAATCGCCACGCCCTGGCCCAAAAGGCCGGTGGCAAATGTCTGGTCGTTTACCTCGGAAAGCGGAATGACGTCGCCCGAGATGGGAGCATCCAGCGTAAGGACTCGACCACGCATACCAAAAGACCTTAGGACTTTAGTGAACATGCTCCCCCTCGGACATACCAATCGACCAAAATAGCCTTAACAGTTTACCACTTGGCACTCGTTTTTGACCATTAGGGAAGTTCGCGCTTGACAACCTCGACGATGTCGTCGACAACGCGCTGGGTCAGCTCGTGCGTCTCGGCCTCGGCCATAACGCGGACCAGCGGCTCGGTACCGCTCGGACGCACCAAGATGCGGCCGCGACCATTGAGCTCCTTCTCGGCAGCAGCAACGGCATCCCAGATGGGCTGGCAACCATCCAGACCAGCCTTGTTGTCGGAATGCACGTTGACGAGTACCTGCGGGTACTTCTTCATGATGCCGGCAAGATCGGTGAGAGTGCGACCGGTGCGCTTAAGCACGGCCAGCAGCTGAAGAGCCGTCACCAGGCCGTCACCAGTGGTGTTGTGCTCCAGGAAGATGATGTGGCCGGACTGCTCGCCGCCGATGACGGCGCCATCCGCAAGCATACGCTCCAAAACGTAGCGATCGCCCACGGCGGTCTGCACCATCTCAAAGCCCTGCTCCTTCATGGCGATGGAGAAGCCCAGGTTGCACATGACGGTCGAGACGATCTCGGAGTTGGCGAGCTTGCCACGAGCGGCGAGGTCGGAACCACAGATAGCCAGGATGTAGTCGCCGTCGATCTCGTTGCCCTCGCTGTCCACAAAGAGCACGCGGTCGGCGTCGCCATCGTGAGCCAGGCCGATGTCGGCATGGGTGCGCAGCACGAGCTCGCGCAGGGGCTCAAGGTGAGTGGAGCCGCACTCGACGTTGATGTCGGTGCCGCAGTAATCGGTGTTGATGGCATGGACCGTGGCGCCCAGGCGCTGCAGTGCGGCGGGCGTGGTCTGGCAAGAAGCACCATGGCCGCAGTCGACGGCAACGACCAGGCCGTCGAGCCTCAGGCCATCAAGCGTATCGATGGCGTGGTCAACGTATGCCTTGCGAGCGTCCTTCATCTTGATAATGTGGCCCACGCCGGCGCCAGTCGGCAGCGTGTCGGCAGCCATGGCCTCCTCGGACATGACCCAAGCGCTAATCTCCTCCTCGACCGCATCGGGAAGCTTCATGCCCTTGCGGCTAAAGAACTTGATGCCGTTGAACTCCGGCGGATTATGCGAAGCAGAGATGACGATGCCGCCGTCGAGCTCGTTTTGAACGGTGAGCAGCGCCACGGCAGGCGTGGGGATGACGCCGCAGCAGTGCGGACGGCCGCCCTCAGCCATGATGCCGGCGGTCAGAGCGCTCTCGAGCATGGTGCCCGAAAGACGCGTGTCGCGGCCGACGCAGATATCCGGACCAAGAAACTTGGTCGCCGCGCGGCCCAGGCGAAACGCAAGGTCGCACGAGAGGTCGGCATTGGCGACGCCACGGACGCCGTCGGTACCGAAGATGTTCTGGGGCATAGGATCGCTCCTTCCCTAGCAGGCGATATGCAACCGCCCACCCTAGTCGAAAAAGAAAAGCGGGACCCGCCGAGGAATCGGCAGGCCCCGCTTGTACATTGTATCTCGTAAGGAGATAAAACCTTAGCGCTTGGAGAACTGGGGAGCGCGGCGGGCCTTCTTGAGGCCGTACTTCTTGCGCTCGACCACGCGAGCATCGCGCGTAAGGAAACCGGCCTTCTTGAGGTCAGCACGGTAGTCGCCAGCGTTCAGAAGAGCGCGAGCGATGCCCAGGCGCAGAGCGCCGGACTGACCGGAGATGCCGCCGCCATCGCACAGAGCGATAACGTCGAACTGACCGGCGGTGTCGGTCACCTTGAAGGGAGCAAGGGCGTTCTCAACGAGCTGATGACGGCCGAAATACTGCTCGGCGTCACGCTTGTTGACAGTCACCTTGCCGGTGCCGGGGACGAGACGGACGCGGGCGACGGCGTTCTTACGACGGCCGGTACCCTGGTAGACAACGGTGTTCTCAGCCATCTTTAAGCCTCCAGCTCAATCTTCGTGGGGTTCTGGGCAGCGTGCGGATGCTCGGCACCAGCGTAGACCTTAAGCTTGGTCATCTGGGCACGGCCGAGGGTGGTCTTGGGCAGCATGCCGCGAACGGCGCGCTCGATGACCTTCTCCGGGTGCTTCTCCATAGCCTGGCGGAAGCTCTCAGCCTTGAGGCCGCCGTTGTAGCCACTGTGGCGATAGTAGGTCTTCGTGTCGGCCTTGTTACCGGTAAGCTGGACCTTATCGGCGTTGATGACGACAACGAAGTCGCCGCAGTCGCTGTTGGGCGTGAACTGGGGCTTGTTCTTACCGCGCAGGATCATTGCGATCTGGGTGGCAAGACGGCCCAGGACAGCACCATCGGCGTCGACGAGAACCCAGTTGCGCTGGACCTCGCCCTGCTTGGCGTAGTGAGTCGATTTCGAAATCACTTAGACTCCTCCATGTACAGTACGTGTTGTTACAGAGATTCACGGGGCTCTGCAAGTAACCCGTCCATATTACCCCGCTCGCCGCCTGAGTCAACAGGTATTTTGGCTCCGACCAGAGTTTCTGCACATGTCGTCCATGGACCATAGTGTTGCGACGCTAACGCTCGACGAACTCCTGGATTTCCGCGAGCAAGCGCTTTGCCTCCTGGCGGCCCTGAATATACAGGTCGAGCAGCTTTGCCGGATCGTGCTCAACATGACCGACCTCGACTGGCTTTTGCGGAGCGACGACCAACGCACGGCCCTCGCGCTCATACTTCCACAGGCGCATGCGCTGGATGTTGTAGCGGTCGTGGCGCGTCTCGATGGCCTCGAGCAGATACGGATAGTCAGCATAACGCGCACGCGCGGCAGGCATAAATTCGTAGGGCTTCTTTTCGTACGAACGGTCTTGGGTGACGATGACGACCGCGCGGTCGAAGCCCGCCTCCTCGAGCACATGCTCGATAGGAACCGAATCGGCCACGCCGCCGTCGACGTATTTGTGCCCGTCGATCTCGACCGGCGGGGTCACCAGCGGCAACGAGGTCGAGGCGCGCACGGCATCGAGGTCGAGCACGGCGCTTTTGACCGGCAGGTAGGCAGCGGTTCCAAAGAGCATGTCCGTCGCGACGGCATACATCTCGATGGGGCTGGCGTCGAAGGTCTCGTTGTCAAAGGGATCCAGGCGGTCCTGGACGTCGTTGAAGATAAAGTCGTAGCCTACGATGGAGCCCGTGGACGCAAACGACGCGGCGCCCATGTAGCGATTGTCGTTGCAAAAGGCCAAATTGACTCGGTTGGTGCGTCCGATCTGGTGCGACTTGTAGTTGACGCCGTTGAGGGCGCCAGCCGATACGCCGTACACCGCCGGGATCTCGACGCCGGCCTCCATGAGGACATCGAGCACGCCGGCGGTAAACTGCCCGCGAAAGCTACCACCCTCCAGGACGAGCGCGACCTTGCCGGCGTTCTTTGCCTTATCTTCTGCAGTCATGTTGACCTCCTGCGATTGCGTTTTGGCTCTCTTCTACCCAGTTTTGGAATGAAGGGCGCACAGGTTTTGGAGTTGAGGAGGTGGAGCGGAAAGCACGACCCGGCTTGAGCGGCGATTCTGGCTTCGGCCGCCTGCCGGCGTCCTCGCCCGCTCGCTACAAACGCTTCGCGTTTGCTTAACGCTCGCGCCCTGCATAGAGTTCGATTCTCCGCGGTGCGGGGTTTGCGTTGGAGCAGGGGCATGGGCAGCTGAAACTCAATCGGCATCGCATCTATATCGGGTTGAGGCATTGCGCGGAGAATCCGCGTATTTGCTTCGCAAATACGCACCGGCTTCGGCCGCCTGCCGGCGTCCTCGCCCGCGGGCTAAAAACGCTTACGCGTTTTCTTAACGCCCGCGCCCTGCACAGAGTTCGATTCTCCGCGGTACGGGCTGGAAATAAAAAGGCAGGTAGATATGAGTATCTACCTGCCTGTTACTTATGGTGGAGGCGCGGAGAATCGAACTCCGGTCCACGAAAGCCCCCTGATTGGCATCTCCAAGCTCAGTCGCTGGTTTTTTCTCGAACGCTTTGCGCGCAGCGACACGCTCGCGGCGTCCTAACCGGTTCGGTCTTAGCCCGCGCCATACCGATTACGTGCGCAGGAGCATTCCCCTAAAATGACGTCGCGCCGGTGTCGGGGAAATCACCGGGTTGACGCGCCGCTATAAATTAAGCAGCGAGAGCCATAGGCTCAAAAGAAGAGTTGTTGTCAATTCAATTTGACGGTACCCCTGTTTAACGAGGCGAGGAGACCTCGGCTTGCTTCCTCTCTCAGAGCTATCGTGTCGAAACCAGTCGCCCCCGAATGTCGGGAAAGTCTGGATGGCATTGGGCACGAGCACCCAACACCCGTCGACTTTTCAAGGAACATGCGAGGCGAGCCCCGCTTGTGGAGTGTTATCTTACCACGTTCTGAAAGCGGACAGCTGTTCTATGCACGAGCTGTGAAGACCACAATGTGCGCGCGACTTCGCATTTTTGCTACCGAAGACGTCACGTATATTGGCGCCAAGCAAAACAACTCGTCGAAAGGACCGTTATGGATACCAAACAGCAGCTCGTCAATGCCCTCGCAGGCCTGGGCTCAACCATTACCGAAGCTATGGATGTCATCGAGGGCTTCGTCCCTTGCGGACATCCCGCCCTCACGGTGTCGAACGCCCTCGTCGCGCTGGACACCGAAGACGATGCGGCTCTCGCCCAGCAGCTCGAGACCGTCGAGGGCTTTATCGACCACGTGAGCGAGAACCGCGGCGTCGCCGCACATCACGATCTCTTTGTTGATCTCGTGGGTCCCAAGGCCGACCTGTTCGCAGCAATCCGCGAAGTTGGAACCCTTATGCAAACCGCAGGCGTCAAGAACACCCAGGTCAACGAGTGGGTCTACCGCAGTCTGGCAGCACTAAACGATTCCGACGAAAAGGCCGCCGAGAAGCTCGCCGAAGCTCCCACCATCAAGGCTGAGCTCTTGTAATTTAAGCATGCGTAGCCTTCGGAGCGCCAACGTTCCGAAGGCCACGCAGACAGCCAGTCGCTAGCGGGATACCTGTCCACCACGTTCGGCCAAAGCCAGAATCGGCATCATTTGGCGTGGCGTTTTTGCAGCGAGGTCAGCATGCTCGAGCAACTTGCGATCGTTTGTCACCAAGTAATCGACCTGCGCGCGCTTGCACGCGGCGAGCACCAAGTTGTCCTCGTAATCGCGATGGAGCGCCAAGTATTTGCCGGCGAGCCAAAGGTCCGACGCATCTGCACCCACGGCCGTGGCGTTTTCGGTCATGTTCCGAACAAACGCCAACGCCGCATCACCAATTGCGCGGGCAGACGCCTCGCCGAGCGATCCCCCGCTGGCAAGAACGCTGCGCTTTAATTCGTGCTGGACAACGTACAGCACGTCCTTAGCGATATGGACAGGAAAGAACAGCGACGTGCCTGTCTCCGCAGCCTGCCCGATAAAAGCTCGCGCGGCAAGCGACTCAACATGGTCAGCGCAAAATGAATCGACCCATACGTTGGCATCCACCATGACCTTAAGAGGCACCCCGCTCACGGGATCATCCCCTTTTGACGATAGTGTTCGTCCATGGCCTCCGCATAGACCGTATCCCAATCGCGGTCAGCGGACCCGGGCGACGCAGCGATACCCAAGCTCGCATAGAGCTGGTCCGCAGCCGCCCACGACTCGGCAAATGGAGACTCGGACGCGATGGCCTGCTGCCGATCGTCAACGACCGCGAGCACTTCCTCGCACTGACCGCCGCCCTGCGCGACCTTAGCCACAACCTTTTTGATGAGCTCGGACAGCGACCCGCCCGAAAGCCGCAGCGCCTCCTCGGCACGATCCTTAACCTGGCGATCCACGCGAACATTCACTTGCGCCATACCGCTAACAGCACCCACGTCGATCACGCTCCCTTCACTTGCTAGCACTGCTAGCACCACTATATAGAGACGCTAGCAAGCGGTCAAACGCAAAAAGCCTGCACCCGAATGGCGGCATGTCATCCGGGTGCAGGCCAAATAACGTGGGCGAACACACCCGCTAACGCAGGTAAGCTTTCGCGTTGCCCAGGCTATAGGCGATCGTTGATCCGTTGTGCAGGAGCGACGACGTCTGCGGCGTAATCGCGCCGGTAATGCCGAGCGCCAGCAGCGCCGAATTGGTAAGCATCACCTTGGAATACGAGCTCGTCAGACGGTCGATGAGCCCCTGGCTCATACGGCGCAAGCGCACGATCGCCGCGAGGTCCGTATCGGCCAGGATGATGTCGGCGACCTCCTTGGCGATGTCGCTGCCGCCGCCCATGGCCAGGCCCACGTCGGCCAAACCCAGCGCCGGCGAGTCGTTGACGCCGTCGCCCACCATGGCAACGCGGCGCCCCTCGCGCTTGATCCGCTCCACATAGGCGTACTTGTCCTCGGGCAGCAGCTCAGCCTTAAACTCGTCGACGCCCGCCTCGCGCGCGATGCGCTCTGCCGTACGCTCGGAGTCGCCCGTAAGCATGACGACGTGTTTGACGCCCAGCGCGTGCAGGTCGGCAATGGCCTCGCGTACCCCATGCTTGAGCGGGTCCTCGATACCGAGCACGCCCACAACCGTGCCGTCGACCGCCAAGTACAGCGGCGATAGACCCTGCATCTGGGACTCGATGCGCTCCTTGATGTCGGACTCGAGCTGCGCGCCCTCATCTTCAAACACAAAGTGCGCCGAGCCGATGATCGCACGGCGTCCCTCAATGGACGAGGCAATGCCGTGCGCCACGATGTACTCGACGGCGGCATGGCGCTCGCGATGCTCGAGCCCGCGTTCACACGCGGCATTGACGACGGCACGCGCCACCGGATGCGGGAAATGCTCCTCCAGGCAGGCGGAAAGGCGCAGGACCTCGTCCTCGCTCCAACCGTCGGTCGTCAGCACGCAAGCCAGGCGCGGCTGGGCCTCGGTCAGTGTGCCGGTCTTGTCAAAGACGATGGTGTCAGCCTTGGCAAACGACTCAAAGTACTTAGCGCCCTTGACCATGACGCCCATCTTGGCGGCGTCGCTCATGGCGGTCATAACGGCGACGGAACCCGTGAGCTTGAGCGCGCACGAATAGTCGACCATCAGCGCCGCAGAGGTCTTGATGAGGCTGCGCGTAGTGAGCGCGACCAGGCCCGCGAGCAGGAAGTTCCACGGGACGATCTTGTTGGCGAGGTCCTCCATGTGCGACTGGCCCTCGGATTTGAGCGAGTCGGCCGTCTGCACGAGCGAGACGATCGAGCGCAGCTTAGTCTGGGCCGTGTTGGCGCGCACGCGTACCAGGATGCTGCCGTCCTCCACGACGGTGCCAGCGAATACGTCATCGCCCGCGCTGCGCTCGACGGCCAGCGGCTCGCCGGTCAGGGTCGCCTGGTTGACCATGGCGCTTCCCTGCTCGACCACGCCATCGATGCAGATGGACATGCCGGTGCGCACGGCGACCAGGTCGCCGGGTTCAAGCTCGGTGGCGGCAACGCTCACCTCGGTGTCACCGACCACCTTTTGCGCCTTGTCGGGCACGTCGAGCAGCGAGTTGATGAGCTCGTTTTCGCTCATGGCGCGCGTGTAGTCCTCGAGCAGCTCGCCCACGTTGAGCAGGAACATCGTCTGGCCCGCGGTGTCGACGTCGCGCTTGACGAACGAGATGCCGATGGCCGACGCGTCAAGCACGGGAACGGTCAGGCGCGGCTGCGCGAGCTCGTGGAGGGCTGCGCGCAAAAAGGCCATGTAGCCGGCAACGACAAAGACGGCACGCAGCGGCGTGGGCAAAAACCAACGGCGCGCGTAGTGGACGCCGACAAGCGTGGCCAGATCCATGACAAGCTTATGCTTGCGCGGCTCGAGCTGCATCACGTAGCCCGACTTGGCGTCGGCGATGGCCTGGGCATCGAGCGCGCCGACAGCGGTCAGCACGGCGTCGCGGCTCGGCTCGTCGTATTCGAGCGCCATCTGGCCGATGCGGCCGTAGACGCGCACCTTGTGCACGCCGTCGATTTCGCCGCCGAGTTTTAGAAGCGCATCGAGATCGCTCTCTGGCACAGGACCCGCCAACTGGAGGCGGGTCCTGCCGGGGATCTCGCTGATAATCGAGAATCTCATAGTTTGTGCCTGGGGGCGCTACTCGGCTGCGTTGCTCGCGGCGTCAGCCTCGCTCTGGGTGATGTAGGCAGCCTCGGCAACCATGTCGTCGACATTGGCCTTTGCCTGCTCGACCATGTCCTGGTAGCCATTCTTGATGCGCATGCCGCACGCGATGCCCTGCACGCAGGCGTTCTTAACCGGAGCGCTGGTGAGCAGCTTGATGCCGGCCGTACCAAGCAGAAAACCGCCACCGACAAGCAGGGTGTTGAACGTGGACTTCTTCATGTTACCTCTCCCTTTTGCCGCATGAATTGCGGCCTGGTGCCTCCGCACCCGAGTTACCAAACCTGCTCGAGCACACTATCGAAAAATAGTTTATCCAACAATTTTGGTCAGTCATAACTAACTTTTTGGAAATTTATAGTCGGGAAATCTCCGGCTTACGACAAACCACTCGTCGCGACACACATCCGTGACATCAGAGAATTCCCCTCCTCCGCCCCACTGATCGAGGTCTAATACTTTCCTGAGAAGTGAACGAGTAAAATCAGGCCCCCGAAGCATCCGCATTTTTCGGCAGCAAAACCGCAGGAAAAACTCGACAAAACCGCAGGAAAGCGAGACCAAAAAGTGACGATGCTTCGGGGGTCCAAATAAGGTCGTTCACTTCTAGGAAAAGTATTAGACAACGATCCGCACTGCCCCGCAGCATGACAAAGGGACTGTCCCTTTGTCATGCTGCAAGCGCTTTCTTGATAAGAGGGACGGATCGGTCGGCCAAATACAGCGGAATATTGAGCACCCCATCGTCAAGCCTCAGGTTCTTAAGGGAGTAACGGACTCTCAACGGGGTCGTCTCCGCATGTTTGTCGGCATAGTATTTCAGACTCTTGGAATGAATGACCTCCCCCGATTTGACCTCAACGGGAACAATATTGTTTCCGACTTGAATCAAAAAATCGACCTCATGCTTTGGTTTCTCGTTAGTCCAATAGCGCGGAGCGGCATCCAGCTGCGGAAGCAACGCCTGAAGCACGTAGTTCTCGGCAAATGATCCTTTGAACTCAGAAAAAATCGCGTCCGAGATGGCGAATGCCGATGCATCGAGCCTTGCCATACGGCGCAACAAGCCAACATCAAGGCAGTAGACCTTAAAGGCCTTGAGATCATCGTAGGCCGAGAGCGGTATCCCGCCGCCGGTATTAAGCCGCACCGATGTAATCAGCCCGGCATCGGCGAGCCATTCCAGAGCGTCCTCATATTCGCGGGCACGAGCCCCCTCGCGAACCGCACCCCAAACAAACTTTTTATTCTCACGCGCCAGCTGCGTTGAAATTGAGTTCCAAATTTGCGAAAGCTTGGCGAACCGCGCACGGCCACCGTGCTTAGCAAAATCACGCTCATAGGAATCCAGGAGGTCGGACAACACTTTATCAACCTGAGCAATGTCGCCCGTCTCGATCCAACGGCCAAGAGCCTCCGGCATGCCACCACATGCAAAATAGCGGCGAAGGTGCTCGACGAGTCGGACATGAAAGAAATCCGGTACCGCCTCGATCTGATCCAGACCGCCAAGATACGCATCATAGTTTGAGGCGCCTTCGGCCTTTAAAAACTCAGAAAAGCTCATGGGGTGCATCTCCATGAACTCGACCTTTCCCACCGGAAAGGCACTCGTCTCGCGGGACAGACGAACACCCAGCAAAGACCCTGCGCACGCAACATGATATTCGGGGGCCTCATCGCAAAAATACTTGAGAACACCGACTGCGGAGGGGCAGTCCTGGATCTCGTCAATAATTAGCAGCGTCTCGCCGGGATCGATGGGCTGGCCAAACGCCAAGGATAGATTTGAAATAATGCGCCGCGGATCACGCGTGCCCTCGAAAAACTGTGCATATTCGCTTTGAACCCCGGGAGACGGCTCCTCCAGCGTCAGGTATACGCAGTTGCGATACGAGACGCGGCCGAACTCCTTGAGCGCCCACGTCTTTCCAACCTGACGCGCTCCTTTAAGGATGAGCGGCTTACGATACTCCGACGCCTTCCAGGTATTAAGCTTGACGATGATATCACGCTGCATGACCGACCTCCCGCAAAGAAACTTCCGTAAATGTGAGATTTATCACATTTTACCCCGGGTAAAATGTGAAATTTATCACATTTACGGAAGTTTTATGGCAGTTTCGCCACACTTTCGCCATATTCAATGAAGTGTGACAAAGGGACTATCCCTTTGGCGCATTCTTACAGCTGCCAGGTTGCTGCTTCCTTTTGCAGTGCGACCATGCGGGCGAATTCTCCGCCCGCTGCCTTGAGCTGCGCCGGAGCACCCTGCTCGGCGACCACGCCGTCCTTGAGCACGACGATCTTGTCGGCATTTTCAACCGTGCGCATGCGATGGGCGATCACGATGACCGTTTTGCCGGCGAGCAGGCGAGAAAGTGCCTGCTGCACCACGGTCTCGTTCTCTACGTCCAGGCTCGCCGTCGCCTCATCCAGTAGCACGATCGGTGCATCCTCTGTCTCTTATACACATGTGACGCTGCCGA
>URBM01000058.1 GCA_900545995.1 uncultured Collinsella sp.
CCGAGAACAACGATGGCAACAAGGGTGGCGGCTCGAACCAGCCCACTCCGACCCCTGCTCCGGCTCCCGCTCCTACCCCCGCTCCGGCTCCCGCTCCGGCTCCCACGCCGCAGCCTCCGAGCCCGTCTGTTGAAGGCGGCACCGTTGTGTCGCGCGCCTACAGCAAGCTCGGTTGCGCGTATTCCTGGGGCGGCATTGGACCGAACAGCTTTGACTGCTCCGGCTTTGTGAGCTACTGCCTCACCGGCCGTTATTGCCGCCTGGGCACTACCGGCACCTTTATGGGCTGGACCCGTGTGTCCGATCCGCAGCCGGGCGATGTCGTGGTCAACTCGTACCACACCGGCATCTACATCGGTGGTGGTCAGATGATTCATGCTTCCGATTACAACACGGGTGTTATCATCAGCTCCGTTGCAGCCGGCATGAACAACAACTACATCTTCGTGCGCTACTAAGCTTTTTTAACAGCGAACGAATGTGGACCTCGCGGCTTTCGGGCTGCGGGGTCCATTACTTTGAATGCAGCGTCATTTTTTTGTGTGGCAGTCTATCTAGTTTTCAATACTAGATAGACCTCGCACAGAGCGGCAAGATGGCTATAATTATTGAGGAACAACTAGAAAGGACCCTCTATGAGCTGGGCGCTTATTTCTGATTCGAGCTGTAACCTCCGCGATTGGCAACCAACCGCACCTCATACAACCTATGCATTTGCACCCCTCAAGATCCGAGTGGGGGAGCGTGAGTTTGTCGATGATTTGTCACTCGATGTCCACGAGCTCAATTGTGCCGTACAGGCGGAGTCGAGCGCCTCTTCGAGCGCTTGCCCCAGCGTAGGGGAGTGGGCCGAGCTCTTTAAGCTAGCCGATAAGACAATCTGTATGCCCATCTCCGAGGGTGTTTCGGGCAGCTACAACGCCGCCGCCACGGCACGCGATATGGTCCTTGCCGAGGACCCCGATCGTCAAATCCATCTCGTCAACTCACGTGCCGCTGGAGGCAAGATGGACCTGATCTTCTTGCTGTTTGATCGCTATCTTGCAAGCAATCCGGATGTTTCCTTTGATGATGCTTGCAGCTATTTTGATGCCCTAGAGCAAAACAGCAAGATCCTCTTTAGCCTGTGCAACTACCAGAACCTCGCGAAGGCCGGACGAATCCCTAAGGCCGCCGGCGTCATTGCCAACAAGCTCAATATCCGCATTTTGGGCACCGCGAGCGAAGCAGGCGAGATCGAGCTCGTCGGGCACACGCGCGGTGAAAAGAAGATGCTCAACAAGATTATCGACACCATGGAAGCGGAGGGTTTTACCGGCGGCGAGGTTGTCATCGATCATGTTGAGAACGAAGCGGGTGCCCGGGCGCTGGCAGATCACATTGTTGAGCATTGGCCAGGCTCTAAGGCCATCATCATGCCCTGCAACGGCCTTGATTCCTATTACGCCGAGATGCACGGCCTGATCATCGGCTATGGCATGGGCGAAGCCTCGGGCAAATAGAGTCAGGCGGGACAAATTAATCAGTAGTTCTTTGTCCCAGGGTCGATGGCGGAAACAAGCTGGATCTCGCTATCACACCTGGGACAAAAACTACTGATTAATTTGTCCCGCCATCCAACAGGCCGTTAGCTGCTAAACCCATTGAACTTAAGATAACTCATCAAATACGCCTTCGACACAAAGGACGAGACGGCGCTGCGAACAAGCAGCGACTCACGCGTGACCTGATGGGCGGTATCGGGAACCGGCGTTTGCTCGACGGAAAATGCCGCACGAATCGATGCCTCAAGCTGATCGACCACATAATCAAAGGCCGTCGGAGCATCGTAGCTCAAACGCTGAATATTAAAGAGCGCCTGCACCGCAGCAATAGGTAGCACCTGCTTAAAGATGCAGATAGCGATCAGACGGGCAATCTGCTCGCGGCCATATTGCTTTTTGACCGGAGCAGGCACCAGGCCGACCTTCACGTAGTTATTGATCATCGATGGCGTAATGACAGGTTGCTCAACGCAAATGGACAGCGGCTCCATCCACAGCGCAACATACTCAATGACCTGGTCGCGGTAGAGCGTCACATTGGGCAACTGGTTATAGCACGGCAGACTCAACGTGTTGAGTTTTCGCACGATATCGGACTGAATGAATGCATCGGGTAGCACCGTCGGCTGAATATCCTCAGGCTTAATGCTGACCGACGAATCGGACATCGGAATAACGTATTTAGCGTGGTTCATAAAGGTCCTCCGTTCATTTTCTATATTGTATTCTAGGTTATCTAGTTTTGCATACCACATAGCCGACAAGTAAAAGTGGTTGGACAACACATTGATGCATCGTCCAACCACTTTGTTTAAAGATAGCAACCTTACATAAGATATATTATCGTACTTATCCGCGAAGAAACGCGTATGCGCTGGTTGCTGCTATGGCTCCGTCCGAAACGGCGGTCACAACCTGGCGTAAACGCTTGGAGCGGATATCGCCGCCTGCGAATAAGCCGGGCGTACGAGTGGCCATCGAATCGTCGGTGACAATGCCGCCGTCGGGAGCCAGGTCGACTAGATGCTCAACAAGCTCGGTATGTGGCTGCGTCCCCGTAAAAACAAAGATGCCAAACGATCCAGGTTCAAAGGACTCAGTGTGCATTTCGCCAGTCGCATTGTCCTTGAATGTGATTGTCGCGGGCATCGCTTCACCAGAAAGCTCAACAATACTAGTTTGGTACCTAACTGAAATATTGTCCTTAGCAAGAACCTTATTCACAACGCCCTCGGGTGCACGGAACTGATCGCGACGCAGCACGATGGTCACGCTGCTGGCAATGTCGGACAGGAACAGCGCCTCCTCGCATGCCGAATTGCCGCCTCCGATAACAAAGACCTGCTTGCCACGGAAGAACATGCCGTCACACGTCGCGCAATACGAAACGCCACGACCGCGATACGTGTCCTCGCCAACAAAACCCGCAGGACGCGGCGTGGCGCCCATGCACGCAATGACGCTCTTGGCCGCTGTGTCGCCCATATCATGATGGATGGTAAATTGAGCCGCATCGGCATCGTAATCGACGCCCGTCACCATACTCCATTCAACCTGAGCCCCCAGGCCTTCAGCATGCTGTTGGAACCGCTCACCAAGTTCGACACCGCTCAGTAGCGGAATGCCAGGATAATTCTCAATCTCGTTGCTCGTGGCGATCTGTCCGCCCGACATGCCCTGCTCAAGGACAGTCGTCGTCAGGTTGGCGCGCGCCGCATAAATGGCGGCAGCATAGCCCGCGGGGCCTCCGCCGATAATCGCAACATCGATCGTCTGATCGGTAGTCATGAAGAGTCCTCTCGCCAAAACGTTGTCGTTCTTTGCGCTCATACCCAAATTTACGTGAACGTGACACTCATGCACTACAATGATAAATCCCGTGTTACAACGTCGAAGGGGAGTTATCGATGGATCAGACGCAGACGAGCGACGACGCTCCCCTGCTTACGCTCAGCACTCCCCAATCGAAGAAAACCACGCTCCTGGCTCAGCAAAAACCTCTCGTGACCATCGTGCACGCCTCCGTTGGCTCGGGCCACAAGGCCGCCGCAAATGCGATAGCGCAGGCATTCGACCTCATCCGCGGCACCAATGGCATCCCCGAGGATATTGAGATTGAAGTGCTCGATATCCTTGATTTTGGACGTATTAAATTCGACGGCAATAAGACCGCGGCTTCTTTTACGGGAGCCACGCGCCCCATTTACGACCTGACCTGGCGATATACGCTTACGGGACATCTTCTCTGGGGTGGCGGAACGGCATGGTCGCGAATTATGTTCCCCGCCTTCAACGAATATATTCGTAGCCGCAGGCCCATAGCCGTGGTTGCAACGCACATCACAGCAGCCAATGTTGCCGTGGGCGCCCGCGTAATTACGGGTATCGATTATCCGGTCATCTGCGTACCGACCGACTACGAAGTCGAGGGATGGTGGCCCCACAAGGACACCGATTTATTCTGTGTTGCCAACGAATTTATGGCCGAAACGCTGCGTCCGCGCAAGGTGCTCGAGACAAAGATTCGCATTACCGGCATTCCTATTCGCGCCGGATTCGACACGGATTACGATCGCGAGGAAGAGCTAGCTAAGTTCAACCTCCCCACCGACAAGACCGTCGTGCTGGTAATGGCCGGTGCCAGCTTGCCTCAACCGTACGTTCGCTTTCGCGCGGAGATGGACCGCACCCTCCCCTTCCTACGCAGCTTCGAAGACATGCACTTTGTCTTTTTGCCGGGCAAAGACACCGAATATGCCACCCGCCTCAAAACGCTCTTCGACGCCATGAAGCTCGATAACGTCACGGTGTTGGACTATGTCGACGACATGGCGGCCCTCATGCACGGCTGCGACCTGGCAATCCTAAAATCGGGCGGTCTTACGGTCACCGAGTGCCTATGCGCACATCTGCCGATGATCCTGCTGGGCAAGTCCTATGGCCAGGAAAAGGCCAACACCACCATGCTCACCGGAATGGGCGCCAGCATGCATGTCACCACCGCACGAGAACTCATCGTAACCCTGCGCCATCTACACGATCATCCCGAGTCGCTCAAGGCACTGCTCATCAATGGCGAAGTGCTGCGCCGTCCACGCGCAGCCGAGGACATCGCCATCGCAACCATGGAGCTCGTAGGCAAGCCCCAAAAGCGCAAACGAGCCTTCTGCCGCTTCTACTGGGGCGGCAAGCCAGCGCATATCCGCTAGCGTCTTTATGTCCGCTTGCCTGCCTCTCACACATATCGTTCCACGCGCAGTTTCGCAGCGATCGAAGCGAAGCGAGAATGTTTGAGCA
Organism: uncultured Collinsella sp.; assembly: GCA_900545995.1. Lineage (GTDB taxonomy): Bacteria > Actinomycetota > Coriobacteriia > Coriobacteriales > Coriobacteriaceae > Collinsella. Next base: position 4,842 of record URBM01000058.1, read on the forward strand.
TGGAATGATATGTGTGAGAGCGGGCGGGAGGGATAAGAGCGCCCCTAGGCGACGCCGCTGGAGCCGAAGCCTCCGTTGCCTCGGTCGGTTTTGTCTAGTTCTTCTACTTCTATGAGGTTGACCGTGGGGACTTCTTGGATGACGAGTTGGGCTATGCGGTCGCCTTTATTGATTTGAATGTTAATGGAGGGATCCAGGTTGATGAGGATAACCTTGAGTTCTCCTCGGTAGTGGGCGTCGATGAGGCCCGGCGTGTTGACTATAGACAGGCCCTGCTTGATGGCCAAGCCGCTGCGGGGCTGAACGAAGCCGGCGTAGCCATCGGGCAGGGCGATGGCTAGCCCCGTAGAGACCAGACGGCGTTCGAAGGGCTTCAGGACGCAGTCCTCGTTGGAGCGCAAATCCAAGCCGGCATCGGTGGGATGGGCGTATTTGGGAAGCTCGACGGTGGGGTCGAGACGCTTTATGTTGACGGTAATGTTGGACATGGAATCACCTTAGCTTGTCGAGCTCTTGCAGAAATTCATCGACGTCTTTGAAATCGCGGTAGACCGAGGCAAAACGGATGTACGCAACCTTGTCGATCTTGGCCAAGCGCTTGAGCACCATGTCACCCAACTCATGGGACGTGACGGCCGTCAGCGTGCGAGAGCGAAGCTCGACCTCGATGTCATCGATAATCTCATTGAGCTTCTTAGTGTCGATATCGCGCTTGATGGTGGCGCGCATCAAGCCGACAAGAAGCTTATTGCGATCGAACCGCTGCTTAGTTCCATCTGACTTAATGACCTCGATAGGGTCCTCGCATCGCTCAAACGTTGTAAAGCGGTAGTTACACGAGCAACATTCGCGACGGCGCTTAATGGTGTTATTTGACTCCTGCATACGGGAATCAACGACGCGGGTATGTGCCTTGCCGCATTTGGGACAGCGCATGGTACCTCCTCTTAAACGATAACAAGGGTACCATGCGCAGCGCGATAATGATTACGAACGATCAGGAACCTTAAGATGCGCACCGGCGGCGAGCGAACCATGCTCCAGATGATTGACGCTACGGATCATGTCGGAAGTCTCTTGCGTGGAAAGGCCTTCGATTGGATATTCTTCGGCAAGCGACCAAAGAGAATCGCCAGACTGAACGCGAATGGTCTCGTAGGTAATGTTGGAAACGGACTCGGCATACGCGGCGTGACGAGCGCTAAAGACCGACATAGCGAGGACAAAGAAGAGCGTAAGCGCAACGGCGACGGCGACAATCGTCGGAACCTTCAGGGCAACGCGGGCCGGCGCGACTACAGCCTGCTGATTGAGCGCAGGCTTTACGGTCAAAGGCTGAAAGCCGGAGCGGCCACCCTGAACAACCGTAAAAGTGGGTTCTGCAGGCGTCTCGAGCTTAAGGGCGAGGTTTCCCTGGACCATATTCGTTACGTTCATCATGTTCTCCTCTCGCGTGTTTTGCTGAGAACAGTTTTATCAAGCCGCGCGGACAAAAATGTCTAGCGCGAGAACGAATGTTCGGTTATTATTATCTTCGAACAGTTGTTCCTGTCAAGCAAAATTCGAACATTTGTTTGACATGGGTAGAGAGGATGCCCTGATGGCTCGCAAAATTACCAAGCGTCAGCAGCAAATTTACGACTTCATCAAGGAATATCAGCAGGAGAAGGGTTATCCGCCCAGCGTGCGCGAGATGGCTTCTGCCGTGGGCCTTTCCTCCCCCAGCACCGTGCACGCCCATCTCTCTGCCCTGGAGGCGCGCGGGCTACTCAAGCGCGATGCCACCAAACCGCGCGCCCTGGAACTCTTTAACGAGGATGGTTCCTCTGTCTCAATTTCCAAATCTGACGAGCCCACCGCACCTCGCGGAACGATCTCGCTACCGCTCGTTGGTCGCGTCGCGGCTGGGATTCCCATTCTGGCAGAGCAGAATATCGAAGACACGTTTACTATCCCGACCGAAATCGCCACTGATCAGGGTTCCTTTATCCTTGAGGTGCATGGGAGCTCAATGATCAATGTCGGCATCTTCAATGGCGATTACATCATCGTCCGTGAACAAAAGAGTGCCATGAACGGCGAAATTGTCGTGGCCATGATTGATGGTTCGGCGACCGTCAAGACGTTCTACAAGGAGCAGGGGCGTGTGCGCTTGCAGCCCGAGAACGACACCATGGAACCTATCTATGCAACGAATCCCGTTATCCTGGGCAAAGTCGTCGGCTTGATGCGCCGGTTCTCGTAATGCAAAAACGCATAACCATCTTTGATACCGTCCGCGGGTTTACGATGATTTCTATGGCAGGTTTTCACGCTTGCTATGATCTCGCCTACCTGTACGGCTGGGATATGCCTTGGTTTACCCAGACTGTCTTTCAAGACGTCTGGCGCGCCAGCATCAGCTGGGTATTTTTGTTTATCGCGGGTTGGATGTGCACGCTCTCACGCAACAATGCCAAACGAGCGGCTAAGTACGCTGCCGCAGCTTTGGTCGTCTGGATCGCAACAACTCTCGTATCGGTCGACGATTCAGTGAACTTTGGCATCATTTATTGCATGGCGGTGTGCACCGCGGTGGTTGCGTTCACCCGTCCGTTACTCCAAAAATTACCGGGCTCATGGGGCATCGCAGCGTGCCTTGTTCTTTTTGCCCTAACCTGGGGCATTCCAAAGGCGGTCTACCCACTCCCCTACCTGGCATGGCTTGGATTCCCAGGCCCGGGTTTTGTTTCGGGAGATTACTATCCGCTCATACCGTTTGTCTTTATGTACCTTACCGGCTTTTTTGCTGCCCAGGCAGCACAAGCATCAAGTCTCGAAGCGCCAGCATGGGCATACGCCAATCCTATCCCGGCGCTCGCAGTCCTGGGTCGGCATGCCTTACCGTTCTACCTGCTCCATCAGCCAGTCATTCTAGGCGTGCTAGAAATCGTTTATTCCGTACGATAGCGCTCGAGCCGCGGTGCAATACGAGCCGGCAACTTCGCCACAATGCGAACGCCGTCCTCGAGATATTCCTCATGCAGAAGGGTTCCCTGCTCATGCACCAGCGTGATGAGAGCGCCCTCGCGATACGGGATATCAGCGGAGAGCAACACATCGGTGGCAGCTGCCTCGCGAGCAATCCGGTCGACGAGATCGTCGAGCCCCTCGCCCGTTTGGGCCGAGAACAGAACGGCCTCCGGATAGCGACGACGGAAACTCAATCGATCGACGCTATCGAGAAGATCGATTTTATTGAATACGGTCAGCGTTAAACGCTCTCCGGCGCCGATCTCATCAAGCACGCGGTCGACAGCCTCCAGCTGCCGCTCATAGTCCTCGTCAGACGCATCTACGACTTTGAGAATTAGATCGGCACCCAAAACCTCGGACAGCGTCGATTTAAAGGCATCGACCAGACCATGGGGCAGCTTTTGAATAAAGCCGACGGTATCGGTAATCGTCATGCCGCGACCGCCGGGCAGACGATACGAACGCGTCGTCGGGTCGAGCGTAGCAAACAGCTTGTCCTGCGAAAGTACCGTAGAGCCGGTCAGACGATTGAGTAACGTCGATTTACCGGCATTGGTATAACCGGCTAACGCGACGCGAAACGCCGGGGACTCAATGCGACTCTTGGATTGAACATCGCGACGCTGTTCAACCTGCTTGAGCTCACGACGAAGCGCAGCGATCTTATTACGAATGAGGCGACGGTCGACCTCGAGCTGACTTTCGCCCTGACCAAAACGTGAGCCGATGCCGCCGCGCGTCTGCTCCTTGGCGAGATGGCTCCACATGCCACGCAGGCGTGGCAACAAATATTGAAGTTGTGCCAGCTGTACCTGCAGGCGTCCCTCACGCGTCTGAGCATGCAGGCCAAAGATATCCAGGATCAGTGCTGTACGATCGATAATCTTTACCGGCTCGCCCACGGCTTTCTCCAAATAGGATTGCTGCGAGGGGGTCAGGTCGTCGTCAAAAATAACGACATCGGCATCCATGCGATGCACCAGGCCGCACAGCTCTTCAACCTTACCGGAACCGATAAACGATTTAGGATACGGCTTTACCAAACGCTGCGACAAGCGTGCCACGCACCGGGCACCAGCTGTGTGGGCAAGACGCTCCAGCTCATCAAGCGAGCGATCGAGCGGCCATGCATTGTCGCGCCACTCAACACCAACTAAAATGGCACGCTCGGGCTCGGGTGCCGTGGGAACAAGGGGGAAACGGGCCATTAGGCAGCCTCAATACGATGCAGGATATCCTCAACGACCTCATCGATCGTACATTCATCCATATCAAACCACACGATACGGTCATCGCGCTTAAACCACGAAAGCTGACGCTTGGCATAACGACGCGAACGCATCTTAATGAGTTCGCGAGCCTCATCCATGCTCATCACGCCATTGAAAGCATCAATGATCTCTTTATAGCCAATTGCCTGCATCGACGTCAGGGCATCTCCCAGCCCCTGGCCCATAAGACCGCGGACCTCATCGACAAGACCCTGGTCAAACATCAGATCGACGCGCTGGTTAATGCGCTCGTAGAGCACCTCGCGATTACGCGTCAGACCAAACCATAGGGCATGATAATGCTCGTGCGGAACACTAAACTGCGACTTTTGCTGCGCATAGGAGACGCCATCATCATGCATCTCGAGCGCACGAATCACACGGCGCACGTTATGGGGATGAATAACAGCAGCCGATTCTGGATCGCGCTCTGCAAGCAAGGCATGCAGTTCTTCCTCGCCAATACGCTCGGCAAGCTCCTGATAGCCCGCACGACGATCGTCCTCAAGTTCACCCGAGGGAAAGTCCATCTCATCGAGGGCGGCCTTGAGATACAGCCCCGTACCTCCGCAAAAAACCGGCAGGCAACCCGAACCAAGGAGACGTTCAACATGCGCGCGAGCGTCGGCCTGATAAAGCGCAGCAGAATATGCCACACCCGGCTCTACAATGTCGACGAGACGCAGCGGCGCCGTGCACTCATCGGGCACCATCTTTGCGGTACCGATGTCCATGCCGCGATAGATTTGCATCGCATCGCACGACAGCACTTCGGACGAAAGACGGGCTGCCAAACGGTCGGCAACATCACTCTTACCAACCGCCGTCGGACCGACGATCGCAACGGCGGAAAGACCTGCCCCGGGAGAAACCATTAGCGCGGCTCGCCCACAACGGAGCCGGACAAATACCAGGTCTTGGCAACGTCAACGTCAACATCAACGATCTTACCAACAAGCTGATCGATGCTGTAACCCTCGGGGATAGGCGCATGCACGGTCTGATTCTTGGGACTCTTGCCCAGCAGGACCGCGTCGTTCTTTTTACTCGTTCCCTCAATGAGCGCCGGAACCACAGTATGAAGCTCACCCTGGTTATACTCGTGTGCCGTGGTCTCGATAACCTTAACCAGACGGTTGAAACGCTCGAGAATAACCTCATGCGGCGTAGGATCGTCAATCTCGGCGGCCGGGGTACCGGCGCGCTTGGAATAGATGAAGGTATAGGCCTGAGCATAGCGGACCGTCTCGGCAAGTGAGAGCGTCTGCTCAAAGTCTTCTTCAGTCTCACCCGGGAAGCCAACGATAATGTCGGTCGAGAGCGCGATATCGGGCATGCGGTTGCGAATGCGATCGACAAGGCCCAGATAGCCCTCGCTTGTATAACGGCGATTCATCTCTTTGAGGATCCGCGTCGAACCTGACTGGACGGCCAAGTGCAGCTGCGGCATAACGGCAGGCGTCTCGGCCATGGCGTCGATGGTCTCGGGCAACAGGTCCTTGGGATGCGAAGACGTAAAGAAGATGCGCTCCACGCCCGTATCGCCCACGGCACGCAGCAGATCGGCAAAACGCGGCTTGCCAAACAGATCGCGACCATATGAGTTAACGTTTTGGCCCAGCAGCGTAATCTCACGCACGCCCTGGCGCACCAAACCGGTCACCTCGTCGACAATCTCCTCGAAGGGGCGGCTCTTTTCGCGACCGCGCACGTACGGCACGATGCAATAGGTGCAGAAATTATTGCAGCCCGTCATGATGGGCACCCAGGCGTGATACTGAGTCTCGCGATGCCACGGCATGCTCATGGCATCCGTATCCTCATGCTCATTGGTGCGGATATGACGCTTACCATCAAGGAACGCCTCGGCAATGAGCTCGGCCACATGTGCAATGGAATGCGTGCCAAAGATGACATTGACGTTATCGACGTTGGTGAGCAGGCCCTCGCCATCGCGCTGCGCGATGCAACCGCCAACGGCAACCACGCGCTTGCCCGAAGGCGAAGGCGGCAGGCTTTTGCAGGAATTGCACTGACCGTACAGGCGGGTATCGGCGGCCTCGCGCACGCAGCACGTCATGAAGACAACGATATCGGCATGCGCGGGATCGAGCGCCATGAGGCAGCCATACGAATCAAGCAGACCGCTCACACGCTCGGAGTCGTGCTGATTCATCTGGCAGCCAAAGGTGCGGATAAAGTAGGTTTTACCGGCAAGAATATCGCGTACGGAACGCTGGTCCATGTGCATAAGTCCTAACGATGGGGAGCGAAACAAGGCAAGCAGAAGCTATGCCACAGGCTTAACATCATCCATGACGACGTTATCCATAGCAGCTCGATTGATCTGGTGAACGTAGATAGAAAGGCGGATGGCCGTGCGCGACTCCCCGTTAATGAGGATGTCGGAGAACACGGGCGCGCAGGAAATATCAAAACCGGTTGGAATCAAAAAACCGCGCGCGATAGCAACGGCCTTAATGGCCTGGTTGACGGCACCGGCGCCGACACACTGGATGTTGACGGGCACACCATCCTTGACCATGCCGGCGATGGCGCCGGCAACGGACGCGGGCGATGATTTGCTTGATACCTTCAGGCAATCCATGAAGAAACTCCTGCATTTAAAAGTACGTTTTAACTGCAATAACTGTATCGTACCGAGTGGACTCGGTAAAGGCACTATTCCTCTTTGGCAAGATCAAAGGTCACGGTG
>URBM01000059.1 GCA_900545995.1 uncultured Collinsella sp.
AAAGAGAAGAGGCGGGGCATGCCCCGCCTCTTACACCACATCTCTGCGCGCTACCATTTCGTCTTGCTATCTAGCCTTATTAGTCCAAAATTGCTGCTACCAAATCGGTAACAGTACTCATATTTGATGTTTTTTGACCAGCAGGTCTCCCCCGCCTTAGCAAATCTAAGACAAAACGGAGTCCAGACCGCTGAATCGTGCCGCATAGGGCACGTCCGCAGTCCGGAACCCAGTCCAAATTGAGCTATTGCGTTGTGTTAGGCCAAAACGTCCGACAAAATCTCGATCAGGCTGTCCACGTCGGCTTCCTCGCAGACAAGCGGCGGCAGGAAACGCAGCGTGTGGGCACCAGTAGCGTTAATCACGGCGCCGGCGGCCAGCGCGCGGGCAACAATATCATGCGCATCGCCCGCAGCGTCATCCAGATCGCAGCCGAGCATCAGGCCACGGCCACGCACCTCTACCACATGCGGAAGCTTAGCCAGCGCCTGCTCCATATAAGCACCCACCTTGGCAGCATGCTCGGCATAATCGCCGCGCACGAGCGCGGAGAGCGTCGCGGCGCACGCCGCGACGGCCAAGCAGCTACCGCCAAAGGTCGAACCGTGATCGCCGGGCTTAAACACGTCGGCGATCTCCTTCTTTGCCACCACGGCGCCCATGGGAACGCCGTCGGCGATGCCCTTGGCAAGGCTCATAATGTCGGGCTCCACGCCATAGGTCTGGAATGCAAACGGCTTGCCGGAGCGGAAGATGCCACACTGGACCTCGTCGGCGATAAACACGGCGCCCACCTCGTGCGCCAAGTCGCGCGCCGCCGCCATAAACTCCTCGGTCATGGGGTGTACACCGCTCTCGCCCTGGATCGGCTCGAGCATGACGGCGCAGACTTCGCTTCCCAGCTGCTTAAAGATCGAACGCAGTTCGTCGACATCGTTGGGCGTGCAGGCCACAAAGCCACCCGGCAGCGGGCGGAAGCTATCCTGCAGCCAATCCTGCATGGTGGCGGCAATGGTCTCGAGCGTACGACCGTGAAAACCGCCGCGCATGCATACGATGGTGTTGCCGCCGTTACCAGCACGCTTGGCGTACAGACGCGCGAGCTTCATCGAGCCCTCGTTGGCTTCGGCACCAGAATTGGCAAAGAACGTCTCCCACACCTGCTCGTCCGCAGCCGGGGCACCGAGCGCAGCGGCCGTGGTCTCATCGCCGGCGGCAATGGCATCGGCCAGCACGCACGCACCATCTACGTCGTCGTTGGCAAGCTTGGACAGCAGCGCCGCGACCTGTCCGCGCTGCTCGATGTAGAAGTAATTGGAGACATGCATGAGCTTTTTGGTCTGCGCCTCGAGCGCCGAGAGCACTGCAGGGCTGCCGTGGCCAAGGCTGCACACACCGATACCGGCAAGAAAATCAAGATACTCACGGCCGTCATCGCCGGTGAGCTTCATGCCGTGGCCTTCGACAAACTCTACCGGAGAGCGACCAAAGGTATGCATAACGTAATGGGATTCGAGCGATTGTTGAGTTGCAAGTGACATGAGATGCCTTTCGTTGGGCGCCGTACGGCGCAGGGCTATGGGTGCAGGGACGCGACGACCGCGGGTCAGCTAGACCGTCTGGAGCTTCTCGACCTCGTCGAGGTTCTCGGCCAGGCGCGCCGCAAACGTCGAAAGCGGGTGCGGATGCGTATCGAACTCGTAGGCCGTCTCGGTGGAGTGGATCACGGTACCGACGCCAGCATCGGTCAGCAGCTCCAGCAGCAGCGAGTGCGGCGTCGTGCCGTTGATGATGTGGGCCCGGAAAACGCCAGCGGTAAGCGCATCGACGGCGGCGCGCAGCTTGGGGATCATGCCCTTGTCGACCTCGCCGCCATAGAGCATCTCATTGACCTCATCGAGCGTCAGGTTGGAGATAAGCGAATCCTTGTCGCTAAAGTCCTTGTACAGGCCGTCGACGTCGGTCAAGAAGATCGCTTTGTGCGCATGAAGCGCCGCCGCAACGGCGCCGGCGGCGGTATCGGCGTTGATGTTGAAGAAGCCACCGTCCTCCCCCGCCGCGACCGTGGCGACAACGGGAATGTACTCGCTGTCGAGCAAACGCTCGATATAGTCGGTGTTGACGTGCGTGACCTTGCCTACGCGGCCGAGCTCTGGGTCGAGTGGCTCGGCGATAAGGGTACCGGCGTCGCTGCCGGACACGCCCACGGCCAGGTTGCCGTGGTGGTTGAGCGCCGCGACCAGCTCCTGATTGACCTTGCCACCCAGTACCTCGCGTACGATGTCCATGGTGGCAGGCGTAGTCACGCGCTGGCCGTTCTTAAACTCGACGGGGATGTCGTAGTGGCTGAGCGCCTCGTTGATGGCCTTGCCGCCACCGTGCACGATAACAGGGCGCATGCCGATAATCTTGAGCAGGACGATGTCGCTCATCACGTCACGACGCAGTTGCTCGTCGACCATGGCGGCACCGCCGTACTTGATAACGACCGTCTTACCGGTCAGGTTCTTAATCCACGGCAGTGCCTCGAACAGCAGCTGCGCGGTAACTTCGTTGGATTCGCTCGAGCGGCAATCGCGTGCGAACTTCATAGTCTGCCTCGTCTTTCGTGTAGCTATCGCGCCGCACCTCGTTGCCCGCGATTGCAACGGGACGCGCGACACATCGGGAGTCTAGGAACGGTAATCACCGTTAATGGAGATGTACTCGTGCGTGAGGTCACAGGTCCACACGGTGGTTGCCGCGTCGCCCGCGCCCAGGTCTGCTGAGATCACGATCTCGGGCGCCTCAAAGCGACGCAGCGCCTCGTCCTCGTCAAAGGGAACGGTCAGGCCATCACAGCAGACGGGCATACCCATCATGTCGATTGAGACGTCTTCCTGGTTAAACTGCACGCCGCACTTGCCGAGCGCCATGGCAACGCGACCCCAGTTGCAGTCGTGGCCGGCGATGCAGGTCTTGACGAGCGGCGAGTTGGCGACAGCACGAGCGGCGATATCGGCCTCCTCGTCGTTTACGGCACCGGTGACGTTAACCGTCACGAGCTTGGATGCGCCCTCGCCATCTGCGGCGATATTGCGCGCCAGGCCCTCACACACCTCATGCACGGCAAAGGCCAGCTCGTCGAAGGCGTCAGAACCCTCGACAATAGGCTCGGCATCTGCGGCAGCGGCGCCGGAGGCAAGCATGATGCAGGTGTCGTTGGTCGAAGTATCGGAGTCGACCGTTACCTTGTTGAAGGTCTGCTTGACGGTGGAGAGTAACAGGGCGTGGAGCGCCGCCGGCTCGGCGGGGGCATCGGTAGTGATGACCGCGATCATGGTGGCCATGTTGGGCATGATCATACCCGAGCCCTTGCACATACCGCCCACCGTATAGGCATTGCCCGCGTGCCCCGCGGCCTCGCTGCGGTAACACACGGCATACTCCTTGGAGTGCGTGTCGGTCGTCATGATAGCGCGGGCGGCATCGGCGCCACCATGGGCAGAGAGTGCCTCGTAGGCGGCAGGAACGGCGGTCTCAAACGTGTCGATCGGCAGAATCTGACCAATTACGCCCGTGGAGGCGACCATAATCTGCTGGGGCTCGCAGCCGATGACCTGCGAGGCGATGTTGCAGGTCTCGCGCGCGCAGGCAAGACCGGTCTCACCCGTGGCGGCGTTGGCGTTGCCAGAGTTGATAGAAACACCGGCGATGATGCCATAGCCCTTGTCGGCGCCGCCCAGGTTGGCACGGCTCACCTGCACGGGCGCCGCACAAAAGCGGTTAGTCGTAAACACGCCGGCCCCGGGACAGGGTTTATCGGGCACGACGAGCGCGTAATCCAGACGCTCGGGATTCTTGCGGAATCCGGCATGGATGCCCGCCGCCTTAAAGCCGGCTGCCGCCGTTACGCCGCCCTCTACGGCACGAATCTTGATATCGAACTGCTCAGCATTCATCGTCTTTATGACTCCTTATGTCAAACAAAAAATGGGCATCGGTTGGTGCGCCATGCCAGCCACAATCATGAGACCAGCTTAAGAGTGGCGCCCCACTCGATGCCCGACTACCAAATCGTTAACAATCGAATGTGCTACACCGGGCACGCCACTGTGGGCAAGCCTCGTCGCTCGTCAAAGCCAAAAACGATGTTGGCGCACTGGACCGCCTGGCCTGCTGCACCCTTGCACAGATTGTCGATGGCGCCCGTAGCCACCAGAACGCCCGCGCGCTTGTTGAGCGCGAGGCCGATTTGGGCGGCGTTGGTGCCGACGACCGAAGCCGTCTTGGGCTGCTGGCCGGCATCGAGTACGCGCACGAAGGTGCGACCGGCGTAGAACTGCTTGTAATGGTCGACAACGTCCTCAAGGGTCAAGGTATCGATAGCCTGCGGCGTAAGCGGCATCGTCACCGTAGAGAGCAGACCGCGCTTGAGGGGTGCCAGGTGCGGGGTAAAGACGACGCGATCTGTTAGACCAAGGATTTGCTCGATTTCGGGCGTGTGACGATGCTTGCCCACGCCGTAGGCCTCCAAATTCTCGTCGGCGCTGCAAAAATGCGTACGAGCGTTGCAGGACTTGCCGGCACCCGTCACACCGCTGATGGCATCGACAATCACGGGACCGTTCTCGGCCACCCAGCCCGCACGCACGGCAGGAGCGGCAGCAAGGCTCGTTGCGGTGGGATAGCAGCCGGCGCAGGCGACCAACACGGGCCTGCCAGCAGCATGGCTGGAAGCAGCGGTCTCCAAGTCCTGGCAGAACAGCTCGGGCAGGCCGAAGGCACGTGTCTTGAGTAGCTCGGGGCTCGTGTGCTCGGCGGCATACCATGCCTCAAACACGGCCGGATCGCTCAGGCGGTAATCGGCCGAAAGATCAAAGCAGGAAACGTCTGCGTCAAGCAGGGCGGGCACCTGCGCCATGGCGGCGGTGTGCGGCACGGCCAAAAATACCGCGTCGCAGTTCTTGAGCTCGGGGGCATCATGCGTCGTGAAGACAAGATCGCTTACGCCGGTGAAGCTCGGGTACACCGCAGACAACGGCTGGCCGGCATCGGCGTTGGACGTAATGGCGACAAGTTCAAACTCGGGATGACCGAGCACGAGGCGAATGAGCTCGGCTCCGGCATATCCAGCCGCGCCGACGATTCCAACCTTCAAAGACATATCAGACTCCTTGCCTGCGATTTATGCACCGATGCGCATTTCGCAGCGGTCGTTATGAAGTGGGTTGAAACTTTAGCACCAAAAGATGCATGAACACGTAAATGGCTTGTATGTTCATGCATTGAAACATTCCCGACACATTCGCTTGAAGGAATTGACAAATTGAGCGGGCCCCGTATCGACCGGCACTCCTTACGGCGCCGGGCAACACGGGGCCCGTCCATGCGAAAACTAAGTTGTTGGGATGAGCCAGCTGGCTAGAGCTCGACCGGCACCCATTCGTCGTGATTGCAGATAAAAGCCTCAGGATCCTCGACGCTAAAGAAGACGAGCGTGGGGTCGTTAGGACCCTCATAGTGCTCGCCCAGGCGCTCTAGATGCTTCCACCCGGCTTCGCGCATTTCGTCTAAAGCCCGGTCATCCAAGCCGGCACGCCCGCGCAAGATGAGCCAGCCATGGCCCGGCCACCAACTCGTGGCCTCAAAGCGTTGATTTTGCAGCAGCTCTTGCCACACGTCTTTGGTGCGCGCCGTTACAAACCACAGCTTGCCGTCCTGGATCTGCGCAAACGAAAACGGACGCACATGCGGCTGTCCGTCAACGCTCGTCGCCAAATACCATGCCGGCACCGACGTCAGATACTCCAACACCGTATTCAATCCGTCCATGTGTCCTCCTGGCACTAGTCTTTTTGGGTCGGGGCTGCTTTAGCTACCCTAGGGTTAAAGCTCCAGGCGCTCCTCGCTGCCGTCGATATCACAGAAGCGGGCGGCGATATTGCGCACCGAGAAAAACGCAAGGCGGCCGTCGTTGGCGCTCTCGTGATCTTCGCCGATGCCCACCATGTGCTTAAAGCCGGCTTGGCGCACCCGGTCGCTCACGACCGCGTCGTCCTCGAGCGCGGCCTCGCCAGTTAATACGATCCAGCACTCCCCCGGTTTCCAACCCGAAACCTCAAACTTGGGGTTCGCGCTAAGCTCGGCCCACACATCCTTATCGTGCGAGGTGCAAAACCACAGCTTGCCATCATCGACCATGGCAAACGAGAACGGCCTCACGCGCGGCTGATGTCCGTCCGTCACGTCGATCGTGGCGAGATACCACGCCGGAATACGCCTAAGATACGAACAGGCGCGCTCGAGCTGCGCCGTGCGGTCGTTGTCGGTCATAGGGACCCCTTTCCTGCGCTCGAATCGCGCCTAAACAAGTTGAAGATTGATGACGATGACGCAGATGAGCAGCAACGCCGTCACCACCGCAGCCAACGCGTCGCCGCGGCCAAATGCAAGCGCATGCAGACGTGTGCGGCCCTGCTCGCCATGATAGCAACGGGCATCCATGGCGGCAGACAGCGTCTCGGCATGACGGAACACGCCCGTGAACAGCGGAATCGCCACACTGCCGAGCATACGCACGCCACCGAGCGGGCCTCCCGTCACGCGCGCACCGCGGCTCGCCTGCGCATCGGCCGTCTGCTTCATCTCGGTGGCAAACTGCGGCATAAAGCGCAGCGCGATACCCATGATCATGCCGAGCTCGTGCGCAGGAAGTCCCACACGCGCAAACGGCGCGAGCAGGCGCTCAAAACCCGCGGTGAGGTCGAGCGTCGGTGTGGTGAGCGTGATAGCGCTCATACCGGCCATCATCAAAGTCAGGCGGCACGCCATAATGGCGGCGGAATGCAGCGAGCCCTCGCTTATCTGCAAAAAGCCGAGCTGCCACAGAATGCGCCCGCTCTGGTCGGAAAACAGGTTGAGCACCGCGACCACCGCGACGATCGCCAGCAGCGGCGCCATCGATGACAGGACGCGACGAGCCGGCACCCGGGACACGGTAAAGATCAGAACAACGAAGATTGCGACCGGGACCAGTCCGCGGAAGCTGCTGACTGTGAGCGTCGTGATCAGAAACACAAAGCCCAAGAGCAACTTGGTTCGCGGGTCCAGGCGGTGGATTGCACTATCGCCGGGATAGTAGCTGCCAAACGAAAACGCCTCCATTAGCAGCCCTCCTCTCGCGCGACCGTCTTGGATTCGGCCTCGTCCGAAACGTTAGAAGAACCGTCTGAGCAACCGATCAGCAAATCTGCCAACTCGTCGGCCAACGGCTCAACCGTATAGAGGCCGTCCAAGCGTAGCGGCACGTCTGCCCTCGCAAGCGCCAGCGCCATGCGCTGGGCAGCGGGAACACCCAAGCCGATCGACTTGAGCTCATCGGCATACGCAAAAACCTGAGCGGGCGTACCCTCGGCAAACACCGTGCCCTCGTTCATCACGACAATACGGTCGCAGCAATTGGCAAGGTCATCCATACTGTGTGAGACCATGACGACGGTCAGGCCATCGCGGTGAAGTCGATCGATGAGCCCCAGGAAATCACTGCGCGCCGCCGGATCGAGTCCCGCCATGGGCTCATCGAGCACCAGGACTTCGGGCTCCATGGCGAGCACGCCGGCGAATGCCACGCGCCGTTGCTGCCCGCCCGAAAGTTCAAAGGGGCTCTTGTCACCCACCGTGGCCAGGTCGAGGCCTACGCGCGCGAGCGATGACGCAACGCGGCGGGCAACCTCGGTCTGTGACAAGCCAAGGTTATGCGGACCAAATGCCACGTCCTGTGCCACGGTCTCGGCAAACAGCTGACGCTCTGGATACTGAAACACCACGCCGACCTTTGCCTTAACCGCGGCGGCATCTTTCTTGCTTGATAGGTCGAGCCCCAGCGCGTAAACGCTCCCCTCCTGCGGGCGGATTAATCCGTTGAGGTGCTGGACCAGTGTGGATTTACCCGAACCGGTATGGCCTGCTAGCCCCAGGAACTCGCCGCGGCGCACCGTCAAAGACACGTCGCGCAGTGCCCACGGACTGCTGGGGTCGTTGCCCCAGAGAGCCTGTTTGTTCGATTTGCCCGCAGCGGCCGAGCGCTTATGCCAGCGACGGCGCTCGCGGGCGCTCAGCGAATAGCTATACGAAAGGTGCAAAATCTCGATGACGGGCTCCAGCGCGTCTGCGCCATCGATTGCAGAGGAGACGTTGTCGGGAATACGAGAATCGGATGCGAAAGGCCGCCCGGCGATGCCTGTCCTACTCCGCTCGACATAAGCCTGCGCTATATCGGCGACCATATCCGCCTCGCGCACCCGTGCGCAAATGGGCACGCCCTTCGCGCGAAGCGCCCTGCCAAGACAGCACGATGCCGGCATATCCAGGTTCAGACGCGCGAGTTCGTCCGCCCGCGTCAAGATCTCCTCGGGCGTACCGAGCATGGCAACGCGGCCCGCTTGGAAGACAGCAACGCGATCGGCCTCAGCAGCCTCTTCCATAAAGTGCGTAATCATCACGATGGTCATGCCGCGTTCGTGCAGCGCGTGACAGGCCTTCATAAGGCCCTTGCGCCCGCGCGGATCGAGCATCGAGGACGCCTCGTCCAAAATGAGCACGCGCGGCTCCATGGCGAGCGCGCCGGCAAGCGCCACGCGCTGCTTTTGTCCGCCCGAGAGAGCGTGGGTCTCGTGGCGCTCAAAGCCCACCAGACCCACGGCCTTCAGCGCCTCACGCACGCGCTGCGCGATCTGGGCCGATTCGACCCCTAAGTTCTCGGGACCAAACGCAACATCGTCCTCGACAAGCGTCGCCACAAGCTGGTCGTCGGGATTCTGGAACACCATGCCCGCAGTCGAGCGGATGTCGTAGACCAGCTCGGGATCGGACGCGTCCATGCCGTTGACGCACACCGTTCCCGCATCGGGCTGCAGCAGCGCATTCAGGTGCTTGGCAAACGTCGACTTGCCCGACCCGTTTCCGCCGAGGATGCAGAAAAACTCGCCATCCTCGATGTTCAGATCGATGCCATCGAGCGCCGGTGCAGCACCGTCATAGCTAAAGGAAACGCCCCGACACTCAATCATGCGCGGCCTTTGACCTGGTCCTTTTTAGGCGTGATGAGGTTGGAGACCGCCTTGTACACCGCCAGCGTCAACACCGAGTTGAGCACGGTCTTGATGAGGTTGAACGGCAGCACGGCAGGAATCATGAGCGGGGCGATCACATCGACCGAGCCATACCAGAACCATACGCCAATGGTAAGGTTTGCAACCATAGACAACGCCGTAGCGGCAATAACGCCCAGCGCCAGGCCAATCACGGCACCCTTATAGGTGTGCATCTTTTGGTAGACGATCGCCGCGGGCAGAATGTAGCCCAGCGTGGCAACCAAGTTCATAAGCGCACCGACCCAATCGCCCGTGGTAAGCGCATGGATAACGATCGCCATAGCGGCAACAGCGGTGCCGGCACCAGGGCCGTACGCAAATCCACACACCATCGCCGGCACCAGCGACGGGTCATACGTCAAAAACGGCGCCGAGGGAAGGATGGGCAGCTGCACATACATAAACAGTGCTCCCAAGGCGCACATCAACGCCATGGTAACGAGCTGTTTGGTGCTCCACCTATTCGTGTTCTCAAAATGGATATGCTGCGACTGTTCAGACATAAGATCACCTGCCTCTTTCATCCGGACTCTAACCGTTGGTACTGGGATCTCACCAGTTCAGCCGGCATGCGAACCAACGCACACACGGGTCGCGGACTCATCGGCTCGACCGCAGGCACCTCGCCTGCGCCACGGCGCCCCTTTGACACCGCCCGATTTACCGCCAGTGGGGAATTTCACCCCGCCCTGAAACAGCAATTGCAAGTGTAGCACGCGCAGGTATTCATGCAAGTATGCCAAGGGTAATTTGTGGCGGGGATCAGTTGCCGCAACAACCACGTTCCCCACCCATCCCAAAGTAACGCGCCTTTCGCGGCAAAGCCGCGAAACAGCGAAAGGGACACGCACTCCCATCAACCACGACTTTCTCCGCGAGCCGACCTCAAGGCCGTAAACGCAGGGGATCCGGGGGCGTGACGGGGGTTTCTCTCCGGAACATTCCGCAGGACGCAAAGAGGCTCCGCAGCGCGAAGCGCGATGCGGAGCCTCTTTGCATGTCCGAGGACGTTCCGGAGAGAAACCCCCGTCACGCCCCCGGATTCCCGGTGGGAGTTCTAGACCTTGTCGGCCTTAGTACATACCGCCGCCCTGCTGACCAGCGGTAGCAGCAGCGATAGCGTCCTCAAGCTGAGTGTTCTTGGGCACATCGGAGACGGTGGCCTCGGTGATGAGAATCAGGCTGGCGACAGAAGCAGCGTTCTGCAGGGTGACGCGGCTGACCTTGACGGGGTCGAGGACGCCCATCTCGATCATGTCGCCCCACTCGCCGTTGGCAGAGTTGAGACCCTGGCCGGCGGGCAGCTCGGCAACCTTGTCGACCACGACAGCGCCCTCAAAACCAGCGTTCTTGGCGATGGTAGCGACCGGAGCAGTCAGAGCCTTCTTGACGATGTCGACACCGATCTTCTCCTCAGGGTCGTCAAGCTCAACGGCGTCGAGTGCAGGAGCAGCGTCCATGAAGGCGACGCCGCCACCGGCGACAATGCCCTCCTCGACAGCAGCGCGGGTAGCCTGCAGGGCATCCTCGACGCGGTGCTTGATCTCCTTGAGCTCGGACTCGGTAGCAGCGCCGACCTTGATGACGGCAACGCCACCGGAGAGCTTGGCCAAGCGCTCCTGGAGCTTCTCGCGGTCGAAGTCAGAGGTGGTGTTCTCCATCTCGCCCTTGATCTGAGCGATGCGGGCGTCGATGGCCTCCTTGGATCCAGCACCGCCGACGACGACGGTGTTGTCCTTGGAGATGGTGACGGACTTAGCAGTACCGAGCATATCGGCGGTGATGTCAGCGACCTTCACGCCCAGCTCGTCCAGAGCGGCCTGGCCACCGGTGAGGACGGCGATGTCCTCGAGGATGCGCTTGCGGCGATCGCCGTAGCCCGGAGCCTTGACGGCGCAGACGTTGAGGGCGCCACGGATCTTGTTGAGGACCAGGGTCGGCAGAGCCTCGCCGTCGATGTCCTCAGCAATGATGAGCAGGCCACGGCCGGCGCGCTGGACAGCCTCGAGAACAGGCATGATGTCCTGAACGCTGGAGATCTTCTGGTCGGTGATGAGGATGTACGGATCCTTCATCACGGCCTCCATGCGGTCGTTGTCCGTGACGAAGTAAGCGGAGACGTACCCCTTGTCGAACTGCATGCCCTCGACGGTGTCGATGGTGATGTCGAACGTCTGGGAATCCTCGACGGTGATGACGCCGTCCTTGCCCACGACCTCCATGGCCTCGGCGATCTTCTCGCCGACCTCGGGGTCACCGGCAGAGATGGTACCGACGGAAGCAATCTGCTCCTTGGTCTCGACCGGCTTGGCTTGCTTCCTGTCTCTTATACACATCTCCGAGCCCACGAGACATCTCAGGATCTCG
>URBM01000060.1 GCA_900545995.1 uncultured Collinsella sp.
CGTCGGCAGACACCGAGAACGGCACCTTCGCACGACCCACACGGCACGTCACGCCAAAACGGCCCACGAGCGGCTCGAGCTGCTCGCGGATGGTATCGGCACTCGTGCTGTCGGGGAAGCGCACGTCGATGACCTGCTCGATATGGCCATCCGCCACACGGATGACGCCAGCGTTGCAGGTAAGCGGGCCAAACGCTGGGCTCGTCGCGTCGATACCCAGGCCGCGACCATAGGCATCCGCATGCACAAAGGCCAGGAACTTGACGAACTCGTGCTCGGCAGGCGTCAGCAGGCGCTCGTCGCGTGCACCAAACGCGTCCTCGGCCTCGCGCAGATACGACACGATCAGGCCGACGGCATTGATCGTCCCCTCGGGCATCGAGGCGTGACCGCCAATACCGTGGGCGAAAATCTGCACATGACCATTGTCGAGAGCCGTGATCTCCAGGCGGTCAGCATTCTCGACCGGCGCCGGCAGCTCATCGGCGGCAATCGCGAGCTCGCAGATAGACTGCGACGAAATGGCGTTGCTCGCCTCGGCACCGCTCCAGGACACAATGCGCCCGCCGTCGATCTTGGGGCTCACGAACGTCGCCCCAAACTGGCCCTTCTCAGCATTGCAGACCGGGAACTCGGCATCGGGCGTAAACAAAAAGTCGGGGTCTGCGTTGTTCTCCAGATAATGGTGAACGTCGGACATGCCCACTTCCTCATCGCAGCCCAGCAGCGCGCGGAAGGTGTAGCGCGGAACAATGCCGTGCTTGAGCAAGTAGGCGCCGGCGTAGAGTGACAATACCGCCGGGCCCTTGTCGTCAATCACGCCGCGACCGAGCAGCCAGCCCTCGCGGCGCTCCATGGTGAACGGGTCGGTGTTCCAGCCAGGGCCGGCGGGAACCACGTCCACGTGGCAGATAGTCGCGAGCTGTTTGTCGCCGCGGCCCGGGATATCGGCGATTCCCACATAGCCCTCGTCGTCGCTCGTCTGATAGCCGAGCTTCTGCGCGATGCCGAGCGCGCAATCGAGCGCGTCACGGACCGGGCGGCCAAACGGCGCGCCGGGCTCCGCATCGGCAGAAACTGCCACGGACGGATAACTCACCAGCTGCTCGATATCGGCGACGACATCCTCCCAGACCTCGTCGACATACTCGGCAACGCTCTGCTCCACCTGATTCATGGACGACCTCCTTACCAATGAGCGGCGAGCGTGCCCGCCCCTCACATCAAATACCTATATAGCGAAAAGTTTAGCAAGCTCGGCCACCGAGTGCACCACTGCATCGGCACCCGCCGCCTCGTGCTCGCCCGGCGCCGCCGCGCCCGAATAGATACCAATGCACGGCACGCTCATCGCGTGCGCGCCCTCGACGTCGTTAAAGCGATCGCCGATCATCACGGCATCGCCCGCGGCCGCACCCAAGGCCGCCAACGCGTCGCGGACCGAATCGGCCTTGGTCTCGCGCCCCTGCGGCGGATTCATGCCAACCACCGCCTCAAACTGAGAAAGTCCCAGCTCTCCCACCATGTCAACGCACTTTGCCTCCATGCGCGACGTCGCCACGGCCAAGCGCTTGCCCTGGGCGACCAACCCATCCAGCAGCTCGGGGATCCCGTCAAACACGGGATACTCCTCCGGTCCCAGCTCGTCAAAAAAGGCGCGGTACTCGTCGGCCACCACAAGCGACTCCTCGCGGGAGAAGCCATAAAAGTCGTGAAAACTCTTCCACAGGGGCGGCCCGATCATGCGACGCAGGTCACCCATCTGCGCCTCCGAAAACCCGCGTGCAGCCAGCGTCTTGCGCGTCGAGGTCATCACCGCCCGACCCGTATCGGCCACCGTGCCATCAAAATCAAACAGCACGACCGGCCGTTTGCATATCTCCAGCGCCTCCATCGGCATCCCTCTTCCCCAGTTGACGATTTCCACACCGACACTTCAAACTGTTGACTATTCAACAATTGAACCTAGAAATGTGGAACGACTCCACTATACTTGTCGCACTTTGCTCTCAGAAGGCGGCGCCGTCGCGCCCCAACGAAAGGTGCAATTATGTCTTTTGCCATCATAACCGACTCCACGTCGGACATCTCCCCCGCCCGCGCCCAAGAGCTCGGCATTTACGTGATTCCGCTGCATGTGATTATCGAGGGCGAGGACCTGCTCGACCAGGTGCAGATTACCGCCCAAGAGTACGTCGCCCGCATGGCCGGCTCCGAGCAGCTGCCGCACACCTCGCAGCCGAGTGCCGGCGAGTTCAAGGAACTCTTTGACCGCGTGCGCGCCGACGGCCACGATAGCGCCATCTTTATCTCGCTATGCAGCGAGTGGTCCGCCTGCTACGCCAACGCCAGCCTGACGGCCGAGACGCACGAGCTCGACGTGCGCTGCATCGACTCGCGCACCGGCTCGGGCGCCGAGGGCCTGCTGGTGGAGTACGCGCTGGCCATGCGCGAGGACGGCCGCAGCCTGGACGAGACCGAGGCGCAGATCCGCGCGACGCTGCCCGACGCCCACCTGCTGCTGATTCCCCGCACGCTCGAGAATCTCGTTAAGAACGGCCGCGCGCCCAAGCTCGCCGGCCAGCTCACGCAAATGCTCAACATTCGCCTGGCCGTTTCGCCGGAGTGGAAATCGGGCGAGATCAAGGCCATAAAAAAGGGCCGCGGTGCCAAGCGCATCGTTACCAACACCATGGCCGATTGCCTCGCATTTTTGGCCGAGTATCCGGGCTCCAGCGTGCGCGTGCTCACGACCGGCGCCGCCGAGGAGCAGGAGCTTGTCAACGAGGCACTCGCGGGTCAGGATTACGTAGACGCCGGCACCGGCCCCATCGGCTGCACCATCGCCACCCACGTAGGCGTCGACGCCATCGCCATCAGCTACTGCCCCCGCTACCAGCCAACTCACTAGGGACGCCCACATCAGTTGCGGTGGAATAGGGACTGTTTTTGGCTTATTAGCCGCCAATCAATCCCTATTCCACCGCAACTTAGAAGCAGTTCATTTGGGACGGGGCTAAAAAGACTGATATCAAACGTTTCAGACCAGTCTTTTTAGCCCCGTCCCATTTTAGCTACTCTACATCAGCCCGCTCAGGGCGATGTCGACGGCCTCGTTGAGGTCGTCGGTGATGTGGACAAGGTCTGGATCGAGTGGGCTGACCATGCCGGCATCCATCACCGGGCCGTTGAGCCAGTCGAACAGGCCCCTCGCGGTACCCACTGGACAAAAAATGGCAAATATGAGTACCGCCACCAAATTAGTAGCAGCAAAATCTCGCCGGAATTGATCATTTCGATCAATTCCACGTCTTGCCAAGGCTCAAAATTCCGTGTTTAGTGGGTTAGATATATAGAATAATGTGGAATTGGTATTCTATTCTTACCAAATGTTATGAGACTACATTAACAACAGTACTCATATTTGACGTTATTTGACCACGGAGTCATTCGAGGACCCCTCCCCACGCCGCCAACACGCCCCATAGCCGCCAAAACACCTTTAACAACAGCCGCCGCACGTTTTGGCACCGGCTAATTGCCACTCACGGATCGGTACCCCACTATTACCGAACCAAAATCGAAGTCGCATATCTCATAAAGCTGAAATGACGTACCCTCATCCCAATGAACGCTGACAAGAATGGCATTCAAATGAGCAACGCCGTGCATCAATACGCCCTTTTCGGGAACGCCTTATTCAAACTCAATAAAACGGTTGTCCACGCTTCAGATCCGCGTAAGCAGATCGTAATCTGTAGCAACGGTCCAGACATCCGTTACGCAACACTCGAAGAATGGGACAAAGCCGGCAAATCTTTCGGCGAACGTGCACAGACCGAGGGCATCGTTACCAGCGCGAGCCCAGCGCGCGACAAACTCGAGCTCTTTCGCAATCTTTTTACCGGCCGCAAAGATGTGCACGCTCACGGGTATCGCAGAAAAGACGGGGGCATCGGCTATACACCCGCCTGCGCAAATGAGTGGAAGTCAGGCATTTGCCCCAAAGCAAGCCACCAGAGAGTCAAATGCACGGAATGCAGCAGCCGCGTCTTCCCCGAGTTGAGCGATGCCGCGATCATCGCCCATTTCAGAGGCAATGACGATAGGCTTCGAGACGTTATAGGCCAATATGTGCTCGATAAAGACAGTAACACGAAAGTCCTGGTCATCGATTTTGACGGAGCCGATTGGAAAGAAGCGACGAAAGCCATTCGACATGTCGCAAAAAGCCACGGAATCGATGTCGCAGTTGAGCGATCGAGATCGGGCGACGGCGCACATGTCTGGTTTTTCTTCCTAGAGCTCGTCAGCGCAAAGACCGCACGAGATTTTGGAAGCAGCCTTATCACCGAAGCGGCGATACTGAACAAGACAATCACCTTCAAAGCATTTGACCGAATGCTGCCCGCGCAGTCCACCATTCCTGAGGGCGGCTTTGGAAATCTCATAGCGCTGCCTTTTCAAGGAAAAGCGCAGCGAAAAGGGAACAGCGTATTTGTTGACGAGCAATTTGAGCCCTTTCCCGATCAATGGCTTTACCTTTCGCAAATCCAGTTAATCCCGCGCGTGACGGTGCAAAATCTGATCGAGAGCATCGAAAATAGGTCACATGGAATAGCAGCTGTTGCGGCGGCAAACACCGGTGTGCCACATTCCCAGAGACTGCGAAAGCGGCTTCCGCTCACACCGCGGGACTTCCCGTCATCGCTGTCCGTCACGCAGACCGATATGCTCTATATCCCCGAAAAATCTCTGAGTCCCGCAGCTCAAATGGAAGTCCGCAGGCTTGCAACATTTGCCAACCCAGAATTCTTCCGCGCACAATCTATGCATCAATCGGTATTCGGCAAACCGCGGTTCATAGACCTCAGCGAACTTAGAGATGGCTACGTCGCGATTCCCAGAGGCTGCAAGGTTCAACTTGAGCGGCTGCTTCAAGAAGCCGGCGTTTCTGCCCACTATTCAGACAAACGCAAGTCGAGCCATCCAATTGCGATGGCATTTAAAGGGACTCTTCGCCCTGAACAGCAAATTGTCGCTGAACAGATGCTCAGCTATGAAGACGGGATCATGTCCGCACCGACGGGGTTCGGCAAAACCGTCATCGGAGCTTATCTTATTGCTGCCATTGGTCTTCCAACGCTCGTCATCGTTCCTAAAACTGCGCTCATTGCCCAATGGAAATCCCAACTCGAACGATTTCTCGACATCACGGACAACAGAGAGCCCGTCCGAACCCCAAAGGGACGAATCAGCAAAAGACAGCCTCCGCTCATTGGGCAAATCGGAGGAGGCAAGACCGCCATAAGCCGTCTCATCGACATTGCTTCATTCCAGTCGCTATCCGGCAAGGATCCCCAAACCGGCGAGTCATTAGCCAAGGAGTTCGTTCGCGATTACAGTCTCATCATCTGTGACGAATGCCACCATGCGGCCGCGCCACAGCTTGAGCTTGTCCTCAAGTCCGCTCCTGCCAAATATGTATATGGCCTTTCCGCAACGCCCGAGCGTTCGGACGGACTCACGCGGGCACTCTCGATGCTCTGCGGCCCGGTTCGCTATGTCGTCGATCCAAAAACGCAAGCAATCCAACAGGGGATTCAGCGCATTGTTAGACCGCGTTTCACCGGAATTCGATTACCCACCTACGGACCAGGAGCATCCTTTAACCAAATTCTCGATCTCCTGTGTGTACACGCCGCGAGAAACGAAGCAATTATCGAGGACGCCCTCGAGGCCGCATCAAACGGCCGGCATCCGCTTGTGCTATCTAAAAGAAAAAAGCATGCCGAAGAGCTATGCAGGCTACTTCAAAGCCGTGGACACGAACCCATACTCTTAACCGGAGAAATCGACGCCAAAGAAAGAAAAGCAATACTGAAGAGTCTTCCCAGCTTTGAGCATGATCATCGAATCATCGTCGCAACTGAAAGTCTTCTGGGCGAGGGCTTCGACCTGTCTTACCTTGACACTTTGCTCATTGCCACTCCAATATCTTGGGACGGCAGCATAACGCAGCAGGCAGGTAGGCTACACAGAAGCCACGAGGGCAAACAGCGGGTTGAGATATTCGACTATGTTGACCTGTCGATACCCATGTTCGCGCGCATGTACCAAAAGAGGCTCAAGACCTACGCCAAGCTGGGGTATGAAGTCTTTGCGGCAAACGACAACAGACAGGACGATCGAAACATCCTCGTTAGGTCGGCAAGAGCCGTGGAGGCTTTAGTGAATGACATCGAGAACGCATCGAAAAGCATTTTTATTGCCGCACCCTACGCGTCCGCCGCATGCCTTGAAAAGCTCGCCGCTGCACTCGCGGATGCCGCTACCCGTGGAATTGCCCTTGAGATTTCTATTGCTTCAACTCCACGCGATGACGTGAAAGCGATTTTTGCCGAGATGAACGTCAACTATCTCATCAAAGCCGAAGGACGCCTGTGCGCATCAGTGATTGACGAGGAAACTGTCTGGTACGGAGCTATTCCGTTGCTGGCTTTCCCAAAGAAAGAAGACTGCAGCATTCGTTTCAAAAGCAGCGAAGTCGCAGCCGAGCTTTTGAGCGAAATTCAGCGAAAAGTGGAACCGGAGGCCGCGGCGACGAACGGGGTACCCCAGCAGTTGCGGTGAAATAGGGACTGTTTTTGACTTATTAGCCGTCAACCAATCCCTATTCCACCGCAACTTAGAAATCGGCAATCAGCCCTGCGGGCCCTGGAACAGCTCCTCATGCGAGCCCATTCTGACCAGCCGGATCACAGGATTAGTCTTATGCGGTAAGTAGAGAACGACCACGTCGACCAAGCCATCGGATAGGTGGAAATCGATGTGGCCGTTGTAGTTTCCGCCCGGGTTTGAAAGCTCATGGGCGCCATATTCCGCGGGAAGCGAGCCGTGAGCTGCAAGCTCTGCGACTGCCGCCTTAAACTCACTCTTTAGCTGCGGATGCATGCGCATCGTTCGTTTGTAGTCCGCCCTAAATTGAGCCTCGACTTTAATCTCGAACATCGCTATTCCTCATCGAGGAATGACATAAGCTCATCAGCGTTGTTGAATGACGGGCTATCGTCCGGCAAAATCCCCAACTCATGAGCCTCGGCGATCACCATGGCACGCCTCGTCGCCTCGTTGGGCACCTCCGCCCTTCCTACAATCTCAAAAGGAATCTTTCGCTGATTTACAAGCTGCCGAACGGCAAGATTGAGATAGGAATTGAGGCTGAGGCCGACCGAATCCAAGAACTCAGTCGCCTGTTCCTTGAGCCCCTCTTCGATGCGAACCGTCGTAGGCTTAACCGTTGCAGTAGACATACGCGACCTCCTCGCCTCGTCTTTTGCATCAGTATACCCCGTTTTGATGGCATACTGATGTTAAATAGCATCAGTATGCCGTTCACATTACTATAACAACAGTCACAGCGCCCTACATCAGCCCGCTCAGGGCGATGTCGACGGCTTCGTTGAGGTCGTCGGTGATATGCACGAGCTCGGGATCGAGCGGGCTGATCATACCGGCGTCCATCACCGGGCCGTTGAGCCAGTCGAACAGGCCCTGCCAGTACTCGGTTCCCACCAAAACGAGCGGCATGCGCTTGACCTTGTGTGTCTGCACCAGCGTGAGCACCTCAAACATTTCGTCGAGCGTACCAAAACCTCCGGGAAACACGATGGCACCCGAGCTGTATTTGACGAACATGGTCTTGCGCACAAAGAAGTAACGGAAGTCCATGCCGAGGTTCACGTATTTATTGAGCCCCTGCTCGTGCGGCAATTCAATGCCCAGGCCAACTGACTTGCCGTTGACACTCGCCGCTCCCCTGTTGGCCGCCTCCATGATGCCGGGACCGCCGCCGGTGATAACCGCCACGCCGCGCTGGGCGATTTTGCGCCCGACGGTGCGCGCCGCCTTGTAAAGCGGATCGGTCTTGGGCGTGCGGGCGCTACCGAAGATGGTCACCGCAGGACCAAGCTCGGCAAGCGCGCCGAAGCCATCGACAAACTCGGCCTGAATGCGCAGCACGCGCCACGGATCGGCATGCAACCAGTCGGTCGACTCCTCGGGCGCCAGCAGGTTGGCGTAGGTGTTGTCCTTAGGAATCATGGGACCGCGCATGACCACGGGACCGCGTCGGTACGTCTCGTCGTAGGCAGGCTCGCCCTCGACGTTCTCATTCTTAATCATGGGTACTCCTATCGAGAAAAAGAAAAGCGGGCGGGGTCGACGCCATGCGCCAAACACCCGCCCGAACATCAACTATTCGGTATGGTACCCACGTTGCATCAAGCGCTTGCAAGGCATCGGTCAGCGGTCGCGCAGCCGGCGTCAGCGAATGTGACGAGCAGCTGCCGCTCAACCTTTGCCGTTGCCCACGCTCTGCAAGCGTGCCTGTCGCCCTTAGTAATCCACCGCAGCAGGACTGTTCATCCAGTCGCTCACGAATGCACCGTAACGGCCCTCGATAATGGCCTGGCGGGCACGCTGCATAAGGTTGAGCAGGTAGTAGATGTTGTGCATCGACAGCAGAATGCCGCCGAGCATCTCCTTCTGCGTGACCATGTGGCGAATGAGCGCGCGGCTGTAGCCGCCCGTGCACACCGGGCAGGTGCAGGTGGGATCGATGGGGCCGTCGTCGTGCGCAAAACGCGCGTTGCGGAAGTTGAGGCGACCCTCGCTCGAGAACGCTGTGCCCATGCGGCCGGTGCGCGTCGGCAGCACGCAGTCGAACATGTCGATGCCCACGCCCACACCGCGCACGAGGGTGGTGGGGTTGCCGACGCCCATCAGGTAGCGCGGCTTGTGCTTGGGCATGTACTCGCTTACGAGCGGTGCCAGGGTCTCGAACATGGTCTCGTGGTCCTCGCCCACCGAGTAGCCGCCGATGCCGTAACCGGGGAAGTCGCCGCACTCCTCCAAATGGCGCAGCGAGCGCAGGCGCAGATCTAGGTGCATGCCGCCCTGAACAATGCCAAAGAGCGCCTGGTCGTCGCGGGTATGCGCCTTATAGCAGCGCTCGGCCCACATACTCGACAGCTCAACGGCGCGCTCAACGTAGGCGCGCGTGGCGGGATAGCCCGGGCACTGGTCCAGCTGCATGCAGATGTCGGAGCCGAGTTTCATGGCGATTTCCATGTTGTCCTCGGGCGTCCAGAACACGTGGCGGCCGTCGTAATCGTTGACGATAAAGCGCACGCCCTCATCGGTGAGCTTGACCGCGTCGTTGTGGCTGAACACCTGGAAACCGCCCGAGTCGGTGAGGATAGGACCGTGCCAGTTCATAAACTTGTGCAGGCCGCCCAGCTCGGCGATAGTGTCCTCGCCGGGACGCATGGACAGGTGATAGGTATTGGCAAGCACGATCTGGGCGCCGAGCTGTTTGACGGTCTCGGTAGGAATGCCCTTGACGTTTGCCTTGGTGCCCACGGGCATAAAGATCGGCGTCTCGATGTCGCCGTGCGGGGTGTGCAGCACGCCGGCACGCGCATGCGTCGTCGGGTCCTCGGCGATCAGATCGAATTTAAAAAGGCTCTGGTCCATAAACTGGAACTCCTTGGTTGCGGTTCATACGCAAACCATTATACGGGCAACCAGCAAACCGCACCGACTCGACAGAAACTGATGCATTAAACGACTAGTCGTCGAGGACAATCTTCAGCGCCATCTTGCAAAGGAGTGTCCCAATCTGCCGGCACTTAGGGACTGTCCCCAAGTGCCGGCAAGAGTGTCCCTTATGACTAGTCATTTAAGAACGTCCCCAACGACTACGAGATCATCTCCAACAGCCAAGGCAACGCCGATGCTCTGGCGACGTCAGCGAGCGGTCGCCAGGGCGAACAAATTGGCATGAAAAGAGGGTGGCATAGACCTTCTGGTCATGCCGCCCTCTTTGAATGACAAGTTGTCGCCCTGGTGACCGCGCAGCGTCGAGCCGTTACGCGGTTTGGAAAAACCGCGTAACCCTACGGCCGCTGGCCCATACCACCCTCGAGGGTGACGGTCTCGCCGTTCATGTACTTAAAGTCGGGACCGCAGAGCTGAACGACAACGCGGCCGATTTCCTTCTCGACGTCGCCGTAGTGACCCGCCGGCGGCATGTGGACGTTGGCCTTGAACGCCTCGGGATAGGCATCTTGGAAGTTCTCGAGCGCAGCGGTCCAAGCAAGCGGGCAAACGATATTGACGTTGATGCCGTCCTTGCCCCACTCGTTGGCGGCAACGCGGGTCAGGCCGCGGATGCCCTCCTTGGCGGCAGCATAGCTGCACTGGCCATAGTTGCCAAACAGGCCGGCGCCCGAGGCAAAGTTGACCACGGAGCCCTTGGTCTCCTTCAGGTGCGGATAGGCCTTCTGCATGTACAGATAGGTAGCATACAGACCGGAGTAAATGGCCAGGTTAAACTGGTCCATGGTGTGATCGGCGATGGTCACGCCCGAGGCGCTGGCCTGAGCATTGTTGACGACGGCGTCGATGCGGCCGAACTCCTCAATGGCCTTGTCGATGACGTTCTGGACGACGGCCTCGTTGTCCTGGCCAGCCGAGACATCGGCCTGAACAGGCAGAACCTTGACGCCGTGCTCGGCCTCGAGGGATTCCTTGGCAGCCTCGAGCTTGGCGACGTTGCGGCCGGTGATGACGAGGTTCGCGCCCTCCTTGGCAAATGCGATATCGATGCCGTAGCCGATGGAACCAGCGGAGCCGTCCTTAAGCGTGGCCTTGCCGCCGCCGGTGACGATCACGGTCTTACCAGTGAAAAGTCCCATACAAAGTCCTTTCAAATCGCGACGGGCACGCCCGCCGACTGCGCGTATCCAACTTCACGCGCCAAAAGCTGAGATGCAACTTTAGCGTGTTCAAGCGAAAAATAAAGCCCATGGCAGGCGAACGGCGCAACGTCTTTCGGCGAAGGGAATGTCAAGTAAAAATTGGATAGAGTGGCCGAGTTTTTGCTATCGACGCGAGCCATCGAACACGTTTTGAAACTTTGCTGCGGCGCGCGGGAAGTCGGCGCGAGACTTTATCATAGGGTGACAAACAACGATGAGGAGCACATACCTATGACAGACGAGCTGGACCCCCAGACTCAACAGCATATTGATGATTCCGCAGACGTCACCGCAGATGCTGATGCTGTGACCTGCGATGATATTGACCTCGACGACCCCATCTTGGACGAAAGCGCTACGGCGGAAACCCCTGGCGCCGAAGATGCAGGCGAGCAAAACGACGATGCGACCGCTCAGGACGACGACCCCGTACAGGATGCCGCTCCGCAAGCTGCGGGCCCTATCGAGGTGTCTTCGGAAGAAGAGCTCGATGCCGTCACTGTCTCTTATACACATCTCCGAGCCCACGAGACATCTCAGGATCTCGT
>URBM01000061.1 GCA_900545995.1 uncultured Collinsella sp.
CCGGCACCGTGAGCTGCGAGCCCGGACCGCGCACGGCCAATACCGACTGGTTCCGCATCGATGTCCGCGGCACCTCGTGCCACGGCGCCATGCCCCAGCGCGGCCACGACGCCGTCATGGTTGCCGCCGAGATCGTCAACGCCCTGCAGACCATCGTCTCGCGCGAGATCAGCCCCTACGAGCCGGCTGTCATCACCGTCGGCGAGCTGCGCGGCGGCACCGCGCGCAACGTTATCGCCGGCACGGCCTACCTCGCCGGCACGGTGCGCACCTACGGCGATTCGACCCACGAGGAAATGCCGGAGCTTATGCGCCGCATCGTGGAGCATACCGCGGCCGCCTTGGGCGCCGAGGCAGAGCTCACCGACTACACCATCGCCAACTACAAGGTCGAAAACGAGGTCGCCTCGAGCGAGCGCTGCCGTCAGGCTGTAATCAAATGCCTGGGTCCCACCGGTCAAGGCCATTACCGCGGCACGCTTTCGGGCGAGGATTTTTCGGAGTACCTGCGCCGCGTACCGGGCGTGCTCGCCTTTGTTGGCACGCGCAACCCCCAGATTGGCGCCACGTACGCCCAGCATTCCTGCTTTTACAAGATTGACGAGACCGTGCTGGCAAAAGGCTCCATGGTGGCCGCCCAGTATGCTATCGACTTTTTGGCCGAGCCCACGCAAGAGGAGCTCGACGGCCCCGCGATTACCGCGGTCGCCGAAACCAACCCCGATCTGGCCGCCAAGTTGCGCTCTGCCAAGGCGACGACCGCCGAGGCTCGCGACGCCATCCATGATGCCCGAACGGCTCGCCATGCCGCGATCAAGGGCATCCACGACGCACGCGCTGCTGCACGCCGCGAGGAGAAGCACGACGAGTAGTCGTCACACCCATCCATAACAGCCTGGCTAAAGCAGAGCGGGGGCGGACGTATCGAAACGTCCGCCCCCGCTCATTCTTCAAGCGCTATTTCTAGCCCGTCCCCAAATAGCAGGCGGCGTGGCTACTCGTCCTGAGACTCCTCGTCGGAGCTTGGCTCGGACGTCGGCTCAGGTGCAGGTGCCGGCTCAGGTGCAGGTGCCGGCTCAGGCTCAGGCTCAGATGCCGTCTCAGGCTCGGGCGCCAGCTCAGGCTCGGGCGCCGGCTCAGGCTCGGGCGCGGGAGCAGGTGCAGGTGCAGGTGCAGGTGCAGGTGCCGGCGAAGCATCCGAAGCACTGCAACCCGAGGGAGCGGACTTCTTCTCGAAAGGCAACACAAAAGTCAGGACGTCATCCTTATCCTCATCGGCCCATTCGCTTGCATAGCGTGCAACCCAATAGCCAACGGCACGGTGCTTGAGCATCTTGCCAAAGACCGTGAGAAATACCGTGACAAACGCCGTCAGCACCAAGAACAATACGAGCGTAATGCCACCGCCGGTAACAAGCGCCTCAATAGCCGTAGGACGGTAGTAGTAGCTATACATACCGACAGAGGCAATGGTGCCAAAGACAAGCGTCAGGATCCATGTGACAACGTTAGCGACCAGACCCGTCAAAAACTCGGGGAGGAACGAAGCGCAGAACAGCTTGGTCTTATTGTTCTTAAAGGCCGTCCAGACCTTATCAAGCGAAAACGCGCTCTCGACGCGACCGGTCACCGCAAAGTGCATCACGGCGATGTCGGCAAACATCTTAAAGAAGACCCCCAGGACCGCCGTGGCAATCATAGCCAGGACAAGCAGGCCAAGCGAGCCAAACAGCGCAGCCTCGAGCGCATAAGAGCCGTAATACGAATACGAGCCCGCGGCGCCAATTACCACGCTCTCCACCAGCGAAAGCACTACGCCGATAACGGGAATGGCAGCGATAACCTCGAGCACGACCGAAATAACGCTCGAAAAGACTCCGAGACCAAACGACGTGGAACGCATGAGTGGACGGTCCATGCCGTCATCGACCTTGAGCGAAAGATCACGGCCCCACTCAATACCAAAGCCGGAACCGCACACGCTCGCAATGCAAGCTGCCAAAAAGCCAATGGCAGCTGCAATACCGCCGATAACGGGAATAAACAGCACGAGTACCGACACAACGCAAATCAGCGCCGGCAAAAACGCGATTTGGCATACACGCTGAAGCACGCCCGGGGTCTTGGTCATATCTTGGAACGCCTGAGCCACACAGCCCTTTGGCGCATTCGCCACGGGCGGTTGAGGGGCAAACTGCTGAGGCTGAGGGGCAGAGGCTGCGGCACCGGCATTGGGGGCACCACACGCGCCGCAGAACTTGTCGTTATCGCCCATGGGGGCGCCACACTGCGAGCAGAACATAGAATCATCCCTTCGTATCTCGAACAAATCACTTGGATCGCAAACGATGTCTTTAGCATCATTATTGCCCAATGTGGGGTCAAATACTCAAAGATGACCGATTTGCAAGGTACACGGCGCCAGCAGGCGGTTCGTTGAATACGTCTGCGTTAGTTCGTTCCGCGGAAACCCTTGCCGACGATCTCGGAGCTGTCGACAATCGTGATAAAGGCACCCGGATCGACCTCGCGCGCATAGCGGCGCAGTTGCACGGCCTCGCGACGGCTCAGCACGCTCATAATCACCGTCACGCACTTGCCCGAGAACGCACCGTAGCCGCGACTGATGGTCGCCGTGCGGTTGAGATGCTTGACGATAAACTCCTCGACCTTAAGGGGCTCGGAACAAATGACCGTGCAGACCTTACGAAGATGAATGCTCTCGATGGCCTTGTCGACCACAAGCGTCTTGGCAAACAGGCCGAGCACGCAATACAGACCGACACGCGGACCATACAAAAAGGCCGCGATGGTCACGATGCCGATATCGACCAACAGCAGTGCGCGACCAATCTCGAGCGTGGTACGGCGTTTGAGGATCATGGCAAGGATGTCCGTGCCGCCCGTCGAGGCGCCGATATCAAAGACGATGGCGCTGCCGAGCGCCGGTAGAATCACGGCAAAGCACAGGTCGAGCCACATATCGCCCGTCATCGAGATATCGGTCGGGATAAAGAGCTCAAACAGCGAAACATAGGCGGACAGCGCAAACGAGGCGAAGACGCTCCACAGGATTGCCTTGCGCTCCAAAAAGATAAAACCCAAAACGACGAGAACCGCGTTGATAATCCACATAAAGACGCCGACGGGCAGGGTTGGGAACAGCGTGGACAGAATAACCGACACGCCCGAGGTGCCGCCAAAAGCAAAGTGATTAGGGGTTTTAAACGCAACGATGGCAAAGGCCGTAAGAATCAGGCCCAGATTGAGCTCGGCGAAAAAGCGCGGGAAGCCCGGCTCCTGGCTGCGCTTTTGGCCGGCACGCTCGCCGCGCTCGATATCGGTGCGATCGACCACGCGCTCCATCGGCACCACGGGAGGACGATGTACCTCCTCGGCAGCTCGCGATGCCGCCTCTGCCGCGGCAGCCTCAATCGCCCATGCCTGGCTTTCTGTTTCGTGCTCGTCAGCCATTACGGCAACCCCTCGTTAACAATTTGGAAACAATGCGCCCATTAGGGTAACGCGGAACGCGACGATTGCAACCCCTAGTTAGACGAGCGGTATGCCTACATCGGGGGCATACAAATAACGGCCGGCCGCACATACATCCGTGCGACCGGCCGTTTGACGTTTTCGCAGATAAAACCTGCCAAAATAAACATCCCTTTTTGGTAGGTTACTCGTGCTGGTTGGTACGGTGCTCGTACTCCTCGGGGGTGATGACATCCTCGATGCGCAGGTTGACGCCTGCCACCTCAAGGCCGGTCATCGCAGCCAGACGCTCGGTCACGCGCGCCTTAACGTCGTCGAAAATCGCGGGCGCGTAGGCGCCGTACTCGATAATGACGGAAATGTTGACGACCACACGGTTGTCATCGGTGACCTCGACCGTCACGCCCTTGGTCAGATTCTCGGCACCGAACTGCTCCTGCACAAAGTGCATGAGGTTGCCCTTCATGCCCAGGACGTGCGGTACCTCGCGGGTGGCCATGGCGACGATCTTCTCGATCACACCGTTGGAATAGGTCAGCGAATCCTCGGACTCGTCCGCTTCCTCGTCGTCCTCGTCCGCATCGTCGGCGGGTTCGGCCTCGACGAGTACCTCGTCCTCGAGCGTTACGTCCTCGGCCTCGGCGGCGACGGTCTCGTCCGCCTCGAGCTCGGTATCGGCCACATCGACCTTCGTGTTAAAAGCCATGGTTCCTCCTTATGCCCACCGCACACG
Organism: uncultured Collinsella sp.; assembly: GCA_900545995.1. Lineage (GTDB taxonomy): Bacteria > Actinomycetota > Coriobacteriia > Coriobacteriales > Coriobacteriaceae > Collinsella. Next base: position 4,229 of record URBM01000061.1, read on the forward strand.
CGGCGGTCGAATACATGCTAGCGACCGCTAAACAGACGGCCGAAGAAGTTGACGATCCCGTTCTCGCCGTCGCGGATCTGGCCAATCACGGCGCCGATCAGCACAAAGAAAGCGATGACGAGCGTATCCCACAGGCCGAGCGTGAGCACCAGCACGGCGAGCACAAAACCAGCGACGGCTCCGAGCGTGGTGTTGGGATGACGGACGGCGTAGCTCCAGATGGCTGCCCCCGTACCCTTGATGAGACCCATGGCCTCATCAAAATCATCGGCGACCACGTCATGCGACTCGGTACCCTCCACCTCGGGATCGACGGCCTCGCCTGCCGGCACGGCGCTCTGATCGATAGTCAGACGCGGGGTGCGGACGGTCTTGTCTTGATTGGTATCACTCACCGGAAACCTCCACGGTCTGGACGGTAGTCTTGGACGGCAAAAAACGAACGCGTGCGATCGTGCCCGGCGTGCCGAGCATGGTGTCGCAGGCCTCCTCGATACGTTGCTGCATCGCGGCTGCAAGGGAGGCCACATCCCGGTCGTCGAGCGCGATGGCGTCGACCTTAAAACGGACGCGCGATTCGTCGGAGCCCTGCACGCGTGCCTCGACATGCTCGACCATCACGCGGTCGTCGCGCTCTGCCGCGGTGCGAGCACACGAGGAGAGAGCAGCGAGCGTGACCTCGATATTGCGCTCCCCCGCCGGATGCACGCAGGACGGCTCGCGACGAGCAAACATCAGGCGGAAGAAACCCACGAGCACGTCGAGCGCCACGACACCGCCGCACGCCGTAACAACGATGCGAGGCATAGGGTCGCGCATCAGCAGCATAAAGCGATAGGTATATGGTCCCCAAAACTGGCAGACCAACGTTCCCAGCGCCACGACGGCGGCGGCAAGATACACGATCGCCAGGGCTCGTTTGAGCACGCGCATGCAGCGCTCCCTTCAAATCTCGATCCACAGAATGCAAAACGATTCGCATCATTATAAAAGAGCCGGGTCCGGTGCCTCATTGCACGCGGATCCGGCTCATCTATTCCACGAGGCTTGCATGCTCGCTTCATTATGCCCAGATATGCACGGCTCAATCCGTGCGGGCGCTACTCCTCCTCGAGGGCAGCGATGACCTCGTCGGTCATGTCCATGGTGCTGTAGACGTCCTGGACGTCGTCGAGCTCCTCAAGACGGTCGATGAGGCGCTGAACCTTCTTGGCGTCGGCACCGGAGACCTCGGTCGGGGTGGTCGGGACCATGGTGGTCTCGGAGCCCTTGACCTGGACGCCCTGCTCCTCGAGCGCCTTGGAGACAGCCATGACCTCGTTGGCAGTAGTCCAGACGATCCACTCCTCGCCGGCGTCCTCGTAGTCCTCGCCACCGGCCTCGGCGATGGCCATCATGAACTCATCCTCGTCACCGGCAGCACCGTTGGCGATCATGGTCTCCTTCTTGGCGTTCTCGTCCAGGATCTCCTTGGCGACGACGATCTGGCCCTTGCGCTCAAACTGGAAGGCAACGGAGCCGGAGGTGCCCAGGTTGCCACCAGCGTGGGAGAAGGCGGAACGGACATCAGCGGCGGTACGGTTGCGGTTGTCGGTCAGGCAGTCGACGTAGACGGCGACACCGGCGGGACCGTAGCCCTCGTACACGATGTTCTCGTAGACGGCGGCGTCGGCACCCGAACCAAAGGCCTTATCGATAGCGGACTTGATCTTGTCCTTAGGCATGGACTGAGCCTTGGCCTTGGCAACAGCAGCAGCGAGGCTGGCGTTGTTCTCGGGCAGCGGGTCGCCGCCGAGACGGGCAGCAACGGTGATGTTGCGGCTCAGCTTGGAGAAGAGGGCGGAACGCTTGGCGTCCTGCGCGCCCTTACGATGCTTGGTTGTGGCCCACTTAGAGTGTCCGGACATACGTGTCTCCTATCGGTTTCGACCTAAAGCCCAGCGCAGATGCTCGGGCAATATAAACAAACGTCGTTATGATATACCTACCGGCCTGCAAGATAAACCCCAAAATGAAGGCGTCGTGATGATGCAGCCCCTTGGCACAAAGCAGCCTGACCCCAATGCACTAATCTTTGGTTAGATCCACAGGAGGTCGCTGCGGGTGATGGTGGCGCCGATGGCAAAGGGCATGCAGGCGATGACCGGATACAGGTAGCGCATGTAGGTCGAGCCGTTACATGGACCGATCAGGCACACGGCGAGCACGCCCAGCAGCGGTATCCAGATGGCCAGCGCGCGCCATGAATGGCGGCGCAACAGGTAGACCACCACGACGATCATGATCCACACGTAGGTGGCCGAGCTCATGGTGAGCGAGATAAACGGAATGCGCTGCACCGCCACGCGGTACAGGCTAATCAGATGGTCGCACCAACGCACGGCTTTGCTATCGACCGGATGGAAGTCAAAGTACTTGAGGTTATCAGGCTTCGCCATGATCTCGGCACTGCGCGCGGTGCTGTAGACCCACGCATCGCGAGCGCTCGGATAGAAGTACCCGTAGTAGTTATTGACGAGCGCCGAGATATAGCACTCGGGGTCCTTTTTGAACATCTGGGCCCACACCTCAAAATAGGCCTTGATGTCATCTTTCGAGGCGTACTCATTGAAGCAGTTTTTGACGGCATCCGACTTGTCGGGGTTGTAGCGGCGGCCCAGGTTCTCGTACTTGAGTACGCGATCGATCACGGCACGCTCCTCATCGGTCACCGAACCGTCGCAAGGAGCCTCCACGATGGTGCCGTCCTCCTTAACCGTGGGGTTGACGCCCGAGTTGAGGCCGTCGTGCTTTTGGACGAAACGAGCCGTCTGCTGGAACGGAATCGAGAGGATTTCGCGCTTGGAACCGGGCGTGATATCGTGCGCCGGCATAAAGACCTTGGTGAAGTACATATTAGAGGCAAGGCAGAGCGCGAGCACCGCGAGAACGCCAACCCAGCGGAAGCGCGGCGTGGCGCATGAGACCGCGGTGCCCGTCTGCTTAGCCGCACGACGGGCGACATGTACATCCCATGCGCAAAACGCCGCCGCAATCACGCAGGCCGCCAACGGAAAGACCAGGCCTCCATTGCGCAGAAACGTGGAACCCATGGCGCCCAGAGCGAGCAGCAGCCAGTCGTGGCGCGCAAAGAGCACGGGGGCTTTCTCGCCTGCTCGCTCGGCATTGGCATCGCGACGGGGCAGGCCGCATGCCACGAGCTTCACGGTCTGCACCAACAGCACCAAAAACGCGTCGGCAAACAGCACATCTTTGGTAAGCAGGGCCGCGTAGTTGGAGAACATGGGCATAAACACAAAGAACAGCAGGATCACGCCGCGGACCGGCAGGCTCACGCCCAGCTTGCGCAGCGACGAGATGGAATAGGCCATGCAAGCGGCCGTAATGACGAACTGAGCGCAGGTGTAGATGACAAGACCTGCGTTGGCGCTGTTGAACAGTGAAAGCCCCAGCTGGACGCACGAACCGATGATAGCCGTGTGCACGACCGGATGATGCCCGTTGAGCAGGACATTGGGGTTGAGCAGGCGCAGGTAGTCGCTCGTACCGTTGGGGTAGTTAAACCACTGGCGAATCTGCGCACCCGTATCCCCCATAAAAAGGCCGGGCAGCGAAGCGATGAGCGTGGGCGCCCAGGCGACCATAAGCACCAGGAAGGGCCCGGCAAAGGGATGGACCGAGAGCACGGCGTGAGCCACACGCCATACGCGGCCAAAGTGCGCTTCGGAAAACGGAATGCGCCGAGAGCTCAGCCAATCTAGACACTCAAAGGCAAGGTAGAAGGCAACGACCGCCAAGAGCATCCAGCCCGCACCGCCTATCCAGGCGCAGATGATGCGCGCCTTGTCGCCGAGCACGATCTCGGCCGAATCGGTGAGGTCGTAGCTGCGGCCAAACACCATGCAGACGGCAAAGAACAGCGACGGCAGGATGACCGAGGGACGCCAGGCGTCGCCGCGGCCAAAGAATACGTAGCGAAACGGCAGCGTGAGCAGGCAGGCAAGCGCAAGCAGCATGACCGCGTCGGTATGGCCGGCAAACGAGAGGAGCACCTCGTAGCACACGTACAGCATGCCCGAAGCCTTGGGGTCAATCGCCAAGACTGCGTTGCTCGACACCGGGGCGGGATCGATGGAAAACGCCGTGGTCGCCAACAGCGCGAGCAAAAATGCGATGAGTGTCTGCTTGGCGGGGTAGCGCTTAAACCAGACGATGCGGGCAGCGTCGCGCGCAGCCGTTGTGGAGAGGTCGGAATCCTTCACAGTCCGAAAGCCTTTCTAGAAACCTATCAAACTCGGCAAGACCACCACAAAGGTGCCTGTCCCCTTTGTGGTGGTCTTGGTTAGGCGTCCAGGTAGACGCGCTGGGGCTGATTGCGGTGTCGAGCGAAGATGATGAGCGCTAGGCCGGCGATCACAAGCGGCAGACTCAGCAGCTGGCCCATGGTGATGACGCCGCCCAGCAGATAGCCCAGCTGGGCATCGGGCACGCGCACGAACTCAACGAGAAAGCGGACGATGCCGTACCCCATCACGAACACGCCCATAAACGTGCCCTGGGGCAGCAGCGGCTTTTTGCGGCTGAGCACCTGCAGAATGCAAAAGAGCACGATGCCCTCAAGAAATGCCTCGTAGAGCTGGGAGGGGTGACGCGGCATATCGCCCGCGGTGCCGCCAAAGACCACACCCCAGGGCAGATCGGTCGGCTTACCCCACAGCTCACCGTTCACGAAGTTGGCGCAACGTCCCAGGCACAGCGCCAGCGGAGCACCGATCACAGCAAGGTCGGCGATGGTCCAGGCGTCGAGCTTATACATGCGGCACACGATGATGCCGCCCAAGATGCCGCCCACCAGGCCGCCGTGGAAGCTCATGCCGCCCTCGTTGGTGGCAAAGATCTCGAGCGGATGGGTCCAATAGTAGCCATCGCCGTAAAAGACGACGTAAAACAGGCGCGCGCCGATGATGAGGCCAAAGACCGCGCCGACCACGACGCTCGTCAGGTCATCGATCGTGATGTCGAAGCCCCAACGACGCTGCGTGCGGTACATAACAACCGCCGTGAGTAGAGCGCCGACCACGTAGGCCAGGCCGTACCAGTAGATGGTGATGGGGCCCGCCGAGATCGCGACGGGATCAAGCATATGGTAGAGGTCGTTGAGCATATCGATCCCCTGCTCCCTACATACAAATGCGGCCGCGGGCCTTACGCTCGCAGCCGCATATTTGGACGTAACGTCTACGCGGAGCGTACCGTCCGCAGCTTTCGCATCTTAGAACGGCGCGTACTCGTCGTACAGGTCCTCGGCCTCGCCGGAAACATTGACCTGCTCAACGCGGGTAACGCCGGGCACATGCTCCTTCAGGATACGCTCGATGCCCATAGACAGGGTCAGTGAGCTCATGGGGCAGCCGGCGCAGGCGCCCTGCAGCTCCAGCTTGACGACGCCCTCGTCGTCGACGCCCACATACTCCATATCGCCGCCGTCGGCCTGCAGGTTGGGGCGAATCTCTTCAAGAACCTTCTTAAGCAGCTCTTCGTTAACAGCCACAGGGGCTCCTTTCTCACAATAACGCGGGCACGCCCGCGGACAGAAGCTATGTTACTACAGCCATGTACCCGCTCACGAGCCGTCCATGCGCGCAGACGCGACTTTCACGAGTAGTCAATTTGGGACGGGGCTCTTTGAGCTGCGTTCGTCGCCAGATAGCGACAACGCATATTACTGCTGAGCTTGTCCCCCGGTACCAATCTGAACATCGACGATGACCTGGCGGTAGCTGATGCCGCAGGAGTCGAGAATGCGGCGACTGATACGGCCGTCATCGGTATCGGCATACTTATTGTCCAGGTAGACGACCTCGCCTACACCTACCTGCGCCAGGATCTTGGCACAGTCGTGGCACGGGAATAGCGTGACGTAGACTGTGGAACCCTCGAGGTCCTTGAGCGAGCCACGGTAGTTGAGCACGGCGTTGGCCTCGGCATGGACCACGTAGTTGTGCTTGTCCTGCAGCGGGTCGTCGCTCGTACCCCACGGGAAAAAGTCATCGTTGAGCGCCGAGGGCGTACCGTTGTAACCCACCGAAAGGATGCGGTGGTTAGTGCTGGCGATACACGCTCCCACCTGCGTGTTAGGGTCCTTACTGCGGCGCTGCGCGGCAATGGCCACGCTCATAAAGAACTCATCCCAGCTAATAACGTCGCGGCGCTTGCCCGACGCGGTTTGATGAAGATCGTCCGACACGGCAGACACCTCCGAAATCGCAATAGTTTGACCCATTGTAGCAGGTGAAAGGTGGAGGCGTTTGTCCCACCGGCGCCCTCACTTTTACACGCGGCGGGGCTTTTGGTTGATGCGGTAGAGCTCGGCGAGTCCTCGCAGCGTCAGCGCATCGTCGACCGTCAGGTTATGGCCGACCAGCGCCGCAAGCGCCTCGGCATCGTCGCCGGTAATGACGATGGGCACATCGCCCTCCCCCGCGGCCTTGGTCGCACGCATCTCGGCAAGCACCATGTCGAGCATGCCGTCGATACGGGCTACCTCGCCCAGAACCACGCCCGAACGCATGGCCTCGCGCGTGTTGCGGCCGATGACGTGTGTCGGCGCCGAGGGCTCAACCTGGGGCAGGCGCGCTGCTGCCGCCGAAAGCGAGCGGGCGCCGAGGGCCAAGCCTGGCGCAATAACGCCGCCGACAAAGGTACCGTGCGCGTCGATGACCTCGATATTGGTCGTGGTGCCTAGGTCGATCACAATGCACGGCGAGCCGTAGACGGCGCGGGCTGCCACGGCGTCGGCGATGCGGTCGGGACCGATCTCGGCCGGGTCATCGTAGTGCACGGGTATGCCGGTCTTGAGGCCCGGCCCCACCGTGAGCACGCGCCCCGTGCAGGTACGGGAAAGTGCCGCCTTCCACGGGCGCTCGAGCGCCGGGACCACAC
>URBM01000062.1 GCA_900545995.1 uncultured Collinsella sp.
CCTCAAAGACAGTACGGGTGTAGTAGTCCAGGCCGCGCACCAAGGTGGGATCCTCGACATACTCGATACCGGCGGCATCCAGATAGCGCTTGACTTGCTCGTAGTGCTCGCGGCACTCATCGCACAGGTTGTCACCCATCAGCGGAGCCTCGGCCATGATCTCGCGGCAGTGGTCGTTCTTGCAGTCAAAGGCACGCAGCGGGTTGAGCTCGGCGCGCTCGCGGCACTCATCGCACATCTCGTCTGCGTGATCGAGGATAAACTGCTTGACTTGCTCGCGGTAAGCCGGACGGCACTGAGCGTCGCCCATCGAGTTAATGAGCAGACGAAGCTTGGAAAGATCGAAGCCCAGGCGCTTGTAAAACTCCATGAGCATGATGATGCACTCGGCGTCTGCCGCCGGATCGGGAGCGCCGAGCCACTCGATGCCCACCTGGTGGAACTGGCGCAGGCGGCCCTTCTGGGGACGCTCGCCGCGGAACATGGCCTCGGCGTAGTACGCCTTAAACGGCGTGGAGCCCTGGGGCACCAGATTGTTCTCGACGACAGCGCGCACCACGCCGGCCGTGCCCTCGGGGCGAAGCGCCAGGCGCTGCTTGGGCTTGAGTTTGGTGTCGGTGCCCTCGGTAAAGACGCGCTCCAGGTTGGCACCGCTGAACACGCGGAACATTTCCTTGCGCACGACGTCGGTCGACTGGCCGATACCGTGGACAAACACGTCCACCTGCTCGATCGCGGGCGTCTCGATGGGTTTAAAACCAAACGGCTCGAACACGCCGGCCGCAATCTGCTGCATCTTTTGCCAGGCGCGCATCTCGGCGCCGATAAGGTCGCGGGTTCCCTCCGCCTTCTGTGCCTGCATGGGCAAACACCTTTCTTTTGTATCGCGTCATAGGTAACGGTCATTATACGGCACAAATACAAACAGCGGCGGCGCGTCTGACCGAACGAGGGTATGGGGACTCGTTCGGCCAGACGCGCCGCCGCTGTTTGTGATCCCTTTTCCTCCGTCCCCTTCGGATCACGTGATCCCTTGGGGACGGAGGAATAGGGATCATTTCGTAGGCCCGTGGCCGCCTTGGAAACCGAATGATGGTACGAGCATCCATTCGGCTTCCAAGGCGGCCACGGACAGAACGGGACGAACAGAAAAGAGCGACGGACGCCTACTCCCCCGCCACGCTTGCGCGCAGCTTGGAGGTGATGGTGCCCGTGACCTTGCCGAGGTCGGCCATGCCAAACTGCTTGGACGCGGCTGGGCAGCGCCGCCACCATGCAGATAGCCGCGAGCACCAGGAAAGCGGAACGCCAGCCCACACTCACGATAAGCGAGCTCACGATCGGCGAGAGAATGGCTCCGCCAAAGCCCGAACCCGAAAGTGCGATGGAAACGGCAAGGAGCACGTAGACCTGCCACAGCTCACCCACAAAGCTCATGCCAGCAAGCACCGCCGAGGTAGCGATAACGGTGAGCGAGCCCAACACGTGGCCATGATTACGAAGCCGGAGGCCACCACGAGCCAGCCGGGGAAGAATTTACGTTGTTGGGACATACCGCTCCTTTTAAAAAACGAATAGCCTGCGCCGGGCGCCGGTAGTGCCCAAGATTGCCTTGAAAGACAAGGGCATAGGCCTTATGGCCATGCCCGCAGGCTTGAAAGGCAAGGTTGGGTGCTACCGGTGGTCGGCGATATAGCCCAAAGCGACGGCGGTATAGGCCGCGGCACCGAGCGGCAGCTCGGCATCGTTAAAACGTGCCTTGGGATGGTGCTGGGCAAAGTGTTCGTCCGTGTCGGTTACGGCCGCGCCCACGGTAAAGTACGCACTTGGGATCTTGCTCGAGATAAGCGCGAAGTCCTCACTCGCCATGGCATGGAAAAGCGGCAAGAAAGCCGTCTTGGGCAGCACTGCGCCCACGTAGCCAAGCGACGCCTGAGTCATGTCGCTGTCGAGTACAAGCGGCGGAACATCCGAAAGCGTCTCGATGGTCGCCGGCGTACGATAGGTCGTAGCAACGCCGTTAACGACCTCCGCGATGCGGGTCTTTAGGTGAGCCATGAGCTCAACATCAAAGCCGCGCAGCGTTCCCTCGAGCACGCAGGTGTCGGGGATGACGTTGGCCGCCAAGCCGCCGGCGAACTTACCAACGGTAAGTGCGACTTCCTTGGCCGCCGGCACCTCGCGGGAGATAAGCTCCTGGAGCGCCAGGTGCACGTGGACGCCGGCCGTGATGGGGTCGATGCAGATCTCGGGGCTAGAACCGTGGCCGCCCTTGCCCTGGAGCGTGATGCGGAAACCGTACACACCCGAGAGCGCCGGGCTGCCGTAGAGCACCAGGCCAAGCGGCGACTGGCTGTTGACATGCATGGCAAAGGCCGCCTGAGGGCGCGGGTTCTCGAGCAAGCCGTCGGCGATGGCGGCGCGGGCACCCTCAAAGGTTTCCTCACCCGGCTGGAACAGCAGCTTAACCGTGGCGTTGGCATCAACAAGCTCAGTCTCGCGCGCTTTGAGCATACGAGCCGCACCAAGCAGCGCCGTCGCGTGCATATCGTGACCGCAAGCGTGCATGCAGCCGTTGGTGGATGCAAAGGACTCGCCGGATTCCTCGGCAACGGGCAGGGCGTCCATGTCGCCACGGAGCATGATGACCGTACCGGCCTGCTCATTCGTGCAGACGCCATTACCCTGGGCCGCGGCGGCACCGGCGCCGACAAGGCCCACAACGCAGGAACCCTCGACGAGCGTGGCAAATGGGATGTCCATCTCGGTCAGGCGCGCTTGGATATACGCAGAGGTCTGTGGGAGGCTATTACCCAGCTCGGGCATCTGGTGTAGATCGTGTCGCCACGCAGCGAGCTCGTCTGCAAAAGCCTGAGCTTCTGCAACAAGACCGTCACCGATAGCGGTCCGCGCCGCTGCGGTGGCCTTGGGCGCTGATTGCGGTTGAAGATCGGACAAAGCTGGTGCCATAGATGCCCTCCAGTATCGTTTTTGCAGCAAGCACTTTGATAGCGTAAAGTGCAAGGTACTACTTTAAGGGGGAGGCATAAAAAATGCCGCCCCGGGAGGGCGGCGCAACAAGTTGTTTACAATTGCGGGCGCGGCTTTCGACGCAAAAAATCGAAGTGAGTCTCGCTCAAGATAATCGACAGGAAGATGAGCACGAAGCCGGCGAGCAGGCGCGAGGTGAGCGCCTCCCCCATCAGCAGCACCGAGAACAGCACACCCGAAGGCGACTCCATCGAAAGGAGCAGCGAGCCCGTCGAGGCCGGGACATGCGCCAGGCCGACGTTTTGGATGAGCAGAGCCGCGCATGTGCAGCCCACCGAGAGAAACGCCATCGCACTGATAAAGCTCGGCGTCCACACGGACAGAGGCGCTTGGGTCTCGAATAGCAGCGACGTTGCCAGGCTCAGCACGCCGTTGCCCACAAACATCCAAAACGTGATGACGTTGATGTCCATTTTGCGACCGTACTTGGCAGTCACCGCCATCTGGATGGCGAAAAAGGCCGCACCCGCCAGCGTAATGACGTCACCAATGTTGAATTCAACGCTATCGAGTGCGACGAGGCCAATGCCCGCTAGGCACAGCAGCGCGGCACCCAAGTTGTAGCGCGTGAGCTTTTCGCCGCTCAGGAAATAGCTCGCGAACGGCACAAGGATGCAATACGTGCCCGTCAAAAAAGCATTCTTGCCCGCCGTAGTATGTGCCAGACCGACCATCTGCAACGCATAGGCCGCCCACATGAGCACGCCCATACTCAGGCCAACGATCAGGTTGCGAGCGTTGAGGTGCGCGATGATGCGCTTGTGGAAGACGGCAAACATGACCAACGCTGCGGGCAGAAAGCGTACATAGAGCAGCGCGAACACCGGAATGGTGCCGAGTGCGTCCTTCATAGTGGTAAAGGAGTAGCCCCAGATGACCGCCACCGAAAGGAGCAGAACCTTCCAGAACAGCGGCGAGCGAGCGCCGGCACCACGGGGAATACCGCCCGCGCCCAAATCCTCACGGGCTACTGGGCTATCGGGCAAGTTTTCGATTTCGTTGGCAGCGTATTGGGCCATGGAACATCCTCGCACTCAATCTGGGCGTGGTGTCCGCACGTGTATGGCTGCGTGCCGCCTCATGGTCAAATAAAAACAGGGCGCACCGGACCCCCGGCACGCCCCGCTACTGTAGCAACAACCAAGCAACCCACGCAATCCAGCCCACTAAAGTACCGACTTGAATAACCTCGATGTTCCGTCAACGTCAGCGAAAACGGCCCCAAGCGAGCAAGGTGACGTGAAATGAAAGGGCGCTGACCTTCTGGTCGCGCCCTTGAAATTGAACGTCAGATTGCCGCTTGGGGCCGTTTGCAGCGTCGAGTCGTTACGCGGTTTGGTAAAACCGCGTAACTAGATTAATTTGGTTGATTCCAGCTTTTCGATAATCCAGTCGTTGGCTTTGATGACTGGGCGGCGGAAGACGACGCCCAGGGCCAACGACGGAATCAGGTAGCTCGCCAAGATACCCAGCTCAATCCAGTACTCCATATGGTAGGCACCGGCCATGGCGGCGTGCATGGCGTTGATGCCGTGAGTAAACGGCAGGAACGGGTAGATCGCCTGGAACACGGGGCCGGTCATCTCGATGGGGAACGTACCACCCGAACCGCCGACCTGCATGACCAGCAGCACGACGGCGAGGGCCTTGCCGATATCGCCAAACGATACCGTAAGCGTGTAGACGATATTGGAGAACACGAGACTCGCGACCCAGCCGGCAAGCACAAACTGCAGGGGGTTGTCGCACTGAATGCCAAAGAACAGAATGTCGCCCGCGCACACGAGCGTTGCCTGCAGCAAGGCCAGACCGCCAAAGAACAGATAACGGCCCAGGTAGATCTCGTGCAGGCGCACGGGGATGAGCTCGTTGATAAGCTCATCGTCAACCGAGACCTTCATCATGGCCGCCAGTACGATCGAGCCGACCCAGAGCGACAGAATCGTGTAGAACGGCGCCATGGCCGAACCGTAGTTGCGGATCGGATAGACGGGCTTGCGGTCGAGTGCGACAGGGCCGGAAAGCGACACGGCGAGGCCCTCGGGGTCACTGCCAATCATTGTCTTAATCATGGCCAGGTCACCCGAGATCAGAGCGCTATCAAGCTCGTCCTTAAAGGCACTGATCTTGTCCGACGCCTCGCCCAGCTGATCGGAAGCCTTGTTGACGAGCCTTGCAGCCTTGGAGAGGCCCTTTGCCAGCGAACCGGAAGCAGCGGTCAGGCCGTCTACGGCGCTATCCAGGTCGCCCGAGATGCCATCAAGCGAGTCCAAAACGCCCGAAATAGTCTTCTTGAGTTCTTTGGCCTTGACCGAAAACGTAGAGTCGTAGTCAATCTTGGCGCCCGAGATACCAGCCTTGGCATCCGCGATTGCCTGATCGACCTCGGCACGCGATTTGTTAACCTCTGCCATACTCTTCGTGAGCGACGTCGCGATATTCGTCAGCTCATTGGCATTGTTGCTGTACTCCGTCGCGGTTTTATCAAGCTCGGCAGCCGCGTCCTCAAGCCCTGCCTTGAGCTTATCGTTACTCACCTGGCCAGCAAGACTACGGAGCTCATTCGCCGTGCCATCAATCTCGTCGGCACGTTTATTGAGTGACGTTGCGCCATCGTAGAGCTGAGACACCGTAAGATCGACGTGCTTGTTTGCAGCGTCGAATGCCTTTGCGAGCTCGGTAGAAACGTTATCGAACGAACCTGCGCTCCCATCAATAGCAGCATCGATCGCATCGCTGGCGGACTTGAGCGCTTGCTCGGAATCGGCAATACCGCTCTCAGCATGCTGCATGAGCTGCTTCACCGACTCCTCGGTCGATCCGGACTGCTTGAGCATGCCGCCCGCCGACGTCAGTGAATCGGCCGTGGAGCTTAAAATGCCCGCAAGTGACGTTGCGCTGGCCTGAATGTCCTGCAAGTCCTGGACCGAATCGCCAAGCGTCGAGGACAGGTTGGCGATAAAGTTGCTTACTTGGTCGGTGCTCATGTAGTCGAGCAGGCTGGACACGGTTTTAAGACCGATGCTCGTAATGGTCTCGGTAAAAGTTTCGTTAACCTGGCTCTGAACGGCGCTCGAACCCTTCTCGGTCACGATCTGCGCGATGGCGTTGGCCTTCTGGTTCTCGTAAAACTCGATATCGGCGTGTTTCACGTCGGTCGAGAAAAGCGTCATCATGTCGGAGCTAAACGTTTTGGGGATAACGACGGCAGCATAGTACGCGCCCGACTTAACGCCCTCGATAGCCTTTTCGCGATCGTTAAGCACAACCCAATCGAAGCTCTCGTTGCCGCGTAGGGTGGCGGTCACGTTTTCGCCCACGTTAACCTCGACGGGGATCAGATCGCTCTCGTAACCCTCATCGGTGTTGACCACGGCGATCTTAAGATTGCCGGTGTTGCCGTACGGATCCCAGCTGCCGGCGATGTTAAACCACGCGTACAGGCACGGTACGATAATGAGGCCCATCACGACAACCAAGCCGATTACGGAGCGAGACACGTTTTGGACATCACGCTTAAACAGATGCAGGATGTTCTTCATTTATGCCTCACCTCCTTTGGAGTGCTTGCCGAGCGGGGCGTTCTTTTCATTCATCACAAACGTGTCATCCCCGTTCTCGGGCACATGGACCGCATCGCGATGACCACATTGGCTGACAGTCTGAGTCTTGGGTTCAGACCCACGCTCGCTGGCGTTGAGGCCAAACATGTGGCGGGCGGCAGGAATGGCGGCCGTGTGCTCGCGCATCTCGCGACGCAGGTCCTCATCCGAAAGTGCCGAGATGCGCATCTGGGTATTGAGGCTCGCGCGGATATATTCGATATTGATAAGCCAGCCGCAGATGGCAATAACCGAGATGATCCAAATAACAAGCAGGATGATCTTGCCGTTATTGTCGATATCGAGAACCGTCGACAGGACAAAGAGCAGGACCTGAACGCCCACCACGGTGGCAAAACCGCCCTTGATGTAGTACGGGTAGCGATGTTCAAAGGCGACCGCATGATCGAGCAGTTCGCGACGGTACGAATCGGAATCGAGCATGACACGCATGGCCGTGCGCAGCGAGTAGCGCTGGCGCGGCAGGTCGTTGGACTCGCAAATCATCATACCGGTCGTGGAAAGCTGTTTATCAAAGAGAAGGTTGAGGTTGAGCAGTAACGGGCGCAGCTGCAAACCGATAAAGAGCGCCACGATCAAGAACACGCCCAGGATGCACAGGTTAAACAGGTAGTTAAACGAGTACATGCCGCCGACCGTCTCGCGCAGCAGATTGATGCCGTAGGTAAAGGGCAGCAGCGGGTGCAGCCACTGGAAGAAGCCGGGCATCATCTCGATGGGGTACATGCCCGACGAACCCGGAATCTGCACGATGACGAGAATGACACCGATTGCCTTACCGATATGCTTAAACGTGGTGGATAGCGCATAGATGATATTGACGTAGGTGAACGAAATGGCGATGCCGCCCAGCACGAACAGCAGCGGGCTGACGCACTGCACGCCAATCACCAGATCGCCCACCGTAACGATAATGGCCTGGAACGCACCCAGGATCACCATCAGCAGCCAGCGGCCAAAGTAGCCCTGACGCGCCGTAAAGCTACCGATGCCCTCGCGGTCGACCTCGAGCTTGTAGATAGCGATGAGCACATAGCCGCCTACCCACAGCGCCAGATTGGTGTAGAAGGGCGCGATGCCCGAGCCAAAGCTCTTGACCGGATAGATTGACTTGGACGTCAGCTCAACCGGAGATGCCATGAAATCTGCCACGTCATTGACGTCGACGTCCATGAGGTCGGCTAACTCGCCCATAGACTCAGAGGTCTGCAGCGCCGCAATGTCATTGGCGGCGGTCGCGAGCTTGTCCTGGACCTTGGCAAGGGAGGCATCGGTTTGGGACAGCGTGGTCTTGGCCTGGCCGAGCGTGGCGTTGAGTTGCGAAAGTGTACCGCGCGCACTTGCAATAGTAGGCGTGAGGCCAGACACGATTCCCGTCAGATCACCCGAGACGGCGGCAAACGAATCAAGTGCGCTCGAGACCTTCGGCAGCGCGTTTTGACCCAGGTCCGTCTGAGCCTGGCCAAGGTTGGTCGCACCGGTCTGAATTGCATTATTGATAGCGTCGCTGGCACCCGAGACAGCCGCAGCGTCATTCGCCATGGCGCTCGACTGCGCAGACAGACCGTCCTTGATGCTCTGAAGCTTTTCATTCTGCTCGCGGAGCAAATCGATGATCGATACAATGCGCGCGTCAATTTCCTTGGAACCTGTCGACGTGTCATTGACGAGAATTTCCAAGTGCCCGATAACGGCCTTATTGTGGTCGATCGTCGCTTGGAGAGACTCAAGCGAGTTGTCGATACGGGTAGTCGTAGATGCGACCGTGCCCGTCAGCTTGCCAATCGCAGCGTTTGCGGAGGCTGACGTCTTGGTGAGCGCAAGGCTGCCTTCCGAGAGCGCCTTGGAGAGCGAGGCGACAGAGTTGCCCGCCGTGGCGCGAGCCTCGCCCAGCAGGTCATTGCCCTGGGAGATCGCCTGCGTCAGCGACGGCGCCTGACCCTGCAGACCGGCAAGTGCCGCATCTGCCGAGGCAATGGAACCACTCGTCTTATCGATGGCGGCATTCATGTCGCCAATCGAATCACGCA
Organism: uncultured Collinsella sp.; assembly: GCA_900545995.1. Lineage (GTDB taxonomy): Bacteria > Actinomycetota > Coriobacteriia > Coriobacteriales > Coriobacteriaceae > Collinsella. The sequence continues at coordinate 8,705 of URBM01000062.1, forward strand.
CTTCGCCCAACGTATCGGAAGCCTCTGATACCGAACCGGCCAACGAATCCTGAGTCTGGGTTGCCTTGTCCTTTAAATCGACTCCGGCATCCTTGGCAATACTGGCAACGGTCTCGCCCACCGTGGAGACAAATTCCGAGTTGATCTGCTCCTCGATGGTGTTTGCACCGGTGTCGGTAACCTTGGGCGCAATAGCGCTCTTCTTCTCATTGACGTAGTACGTAAGCTTGGGCTGATGGTAGTTGCCGTCGAGCATCGAAACCAGGTTATCCGAGAAGTTCTTGGGGACTACGATGGCCGCATAGTACTCACCGCTCTCGACGCCCTCTTTGGCATCGGCCGCCGAGTCGACGAAGGTCCAGCCCAGCTGATCGTTCTCCTTGAGCTGATCGACGACCTGATCGCCCGCGTTGAGCTCGCCCACCAGGTCGTTTTGGGTGCCCCGATCGTTGTTGGCGATGGCAATCTTGATGCCCTGGGTGTTTCCGTACGGATCCCAGTTGGCCACGATGTTGTACCAGGCATACAGCGAGGGAATAACGCACACGCCAAGGGTAACCACCAAGGCGACGGGGTTCACAAGCAGTCGCTTAATGTCGCGCTTGAATATCGCAAAGGAGACCTTTGCGTTGGATAGTTTGCTGCCGAGACTCACGCTTGGACCATCCATCCTGTCGTTGAATCGAATCGTACTATCGACAACCATTGTACGTAGGCGCTTTAACGTCTCAAAGCACAATGGTGTTGAGTTTTGCGGGTAGCAATATACTACGAAGATGAGTTAACGTACAGTTGTACAGTATCTTAAATTACAGCAGGTTACAAAACCACAACCCGCACAAATAAATGATCCCTTGGGGACGAAGGGATCATTCAAAAGGAAACGAGAGTGGAAAATCTCCCACTTCAAGCCCGCATTCGAGCCAAAAGTGGGAGATTATCCACTCTCGTTCTAATCTAGTTACGGTGCCGTATCCCCGAACTACATCAAGTTGCAAACAGCCGCTGCGAAGGCTACGGGGTCCTCGGGGAGGATGCCCTCGACCAGCAGAGCCTGGTCATAGAGCAGACCGGAGTACTGCTTGATCTTGTCGGCGTCGCCTGCCTTCTGGGCAGCGACAAGCTTGTCAAAGACCGGGTGCTTGGCGTTGAGCTCGAGCACGCGTTGGCTCTTGGGCATGCCGTCGGGCGCGCCCTCGGGTCCCTTCTGGAGCACCTTCTCCATCTCGAGCGAAAGTGGGCCCTCGGTGGTGATACAAGCGGGGGCATCGGTCAGGCGCGCGGAGACGGCGACTTTCTCGACCTTGTCACCGAGCGCCTCCTTCATAGCGCTAAAGAGGTCCTCGTTCTCCTTGGTGGCGTCCTCGGCCTCCTTCTTCTCGTCCTCGGTCGCCAGGTCAAGATCACCGGTCGCAACGTTCTTGAGCTCTAGATGACGATCCTCGACCTCGGGCTCGGCACCGTCGGCCACAGCCTTCTCGGCAGCCTCGCGGGCAGCATCGTCCTCGTAGATCTTGGGCATATCGGCGGCAACGTACTCACGCATAGCCTGGAACGTGAACTCATCCACATCCTGCGTCAGCAGCAGCACGTCATAGCCGCGGTCGAGCACGCCCTTTACCACGGGCATCTTGGCCAAGCGCTCACGCGAGTCGCCGGCGGCGTAGTAGATGGCCTTCTGATCCTCAGGCATGCCCTTGGCATACTCGGCCAGGGTAATCATCTTCTGTTCCTTGGCAGACCAGAACAGCAACAGGTCGGCGAGCTCATCGGCCTTCATGCCATAGCTCGAGTAGATGCCGTACTTAAGACCGCGGCCAAAGTTCTCAAAGAACTTCTCGTAGGCCTCGCGGTCGTTGTCACGCATATCCTCAAGGTCGGCGGTAATCTTCTTTTCCACACGCTTGGCGATGGCCTTGAGCTGACGGTTCTGCTGCAGCGTCTCGCGCGAGATGTTGAGCGACACGTCGGCGGAATCCACGACGCCGCGGACAAAGTTGTAGTAGTCGGGCAGCAGGTCGTCGCACTTCTCCATGATCAGGACGTTGGAGCTGTAGAGCGCCAGACCCTTCTCGTAGTCCTTGCTGTACAGATCGAACGGCGCGCGTCCCGGCACAAACAGCAGGGCGTCATACTCGAGCGTGCCCTCGGCGTGGAAGCTGATGGTGCGCGCAGGATCGTCAAAGTCGTGGAACGTGGACTTGTAGAACTCGTCGTAGTCCTTCTGCTCGACATCGGAGCTGTGCTTCTTCCAGATCGGTGTCATGGAATTGACGGTCTCGAGCTCCTGGTAGTCCTCGTACTCGGGCTTGTAATCGTCGCCGGCGTCCTCGGGCTTGGGTTTCTGGCGGCTCTTGGACACCATCATCTGGATCGGGTAACGCACATAGTTACTGTACTGCTGAATCAGGCTCTTGAGACCCCACTCGGTCAGGAAGCGATCGTAGG
>URBM01000063.1 GCA_900545995.1 uncultured Collinsella sp.
GGGATAGAGGCGCTTGATGGCCTGCGCCATGATGTGCGCAGCAGAGTGGCGGATGACGTGCGTGACCTCGTCCTGCGGGAGCTCGGCCACCGAACCGTCATTGTAGAGTGCCTTCATGGGTATGTTTTCTCCTCTCGGATGCCTGATGCAAGTGCGTGCGATGCGCTCGGCGATTTAACTTGCATCATTATAGGCAGGTTGCCTTGGTATACAAGCGCCCGCCGCACCTTAATGGCACGGCGGGCGATTTTCTACGCATGCTTCATCGTGTGGGGCGGGGCTGCGGGGCGCGCATGGCTTGCGGCGTGCCCGTGGCTTGCGGCTTGCGGCCGACCCGGCGATGGATGCGTTACTGAATGCGAGTTCGGCAGTAGGGGCAGACCTTCCAGTGCGCATCGAGCGGGCGATGGCAGCTGGGGCATACGTTGCGAACCTGAGTGTCGCACACCGGGCAGACGACGAAGTCCTTCTCGATGGGCGCGCCGCACTGCGGGCAGGTGCCGTACTGGGCAAGCTGGCGCTCGCGCAGGGCCATGTCCAGCTCCTGCTCCTCGCGGTCGGACGCGTAGGAGTGCGGGCGCAGGACCAGGTAGGCGATGAGGCCCACAAACGGGATGAGGGCGATGATGCCCCATGCCACGTAGGCGCTGGCGCCGCGGCGGGGAGCGTCGATGAACACATAGACGACCGACAGCACATACAGGGCGATGATAAAGCCAACGAAGGCATAAACGACGCCCATAAGCTGCGGCGACATGAGCTCGGAGATGTACTTGGACATTACGGGTACCTTTCGGAATATTAACAGTTCGGTCAAGTTTACCACGGGGTTTGTTTATATGGGACCACGGCTAGGGGCGGGGCTGGCGCGGACACAAACATCTCAATCTGTAACAGGTGGGAGCGGAATACGGGTCTAGATGTTACAGATCGAGACAAACGGAGGACCCGCCAGACTAACGTCTCAATCTGTAACGTCTGGAACCCAAATCCTCGTCTAACTGTTACAGATCGAGACGAACGGTTGCCGTAGTTGTCGGCAGACGGGGTTGTCGACGTTGCCGGGTCTCCCCTCGTCTGCCGTTGGCGGATGCTGCGGGGCTGTTCGCCGCATTGCCGCCGCGCTGTGGGCGCGCAGACCGTAGGATAGTCCTATTGACAGCCTGTCAACTCGTCTGGGAGGCACCGTGGCAGAAACGTTTGATATCGCAATTGTGGGCGCGGGCATCACCGGGTGCGCCATCGCGCGGCAGCTCGCGCGGTTTGACCTGTCCATTTGCGTGGTCGAGGCGGCAAATGATATTGCGCTGGGCGCATCGAAGGCCAATGGCGGCCTGGTGCACGCCGGTTACGATCCGGCACCGGGCACGGTCAAGGCACAGATCAATGCCCGAGGTTGCGAGCTATATGGCACGTGGGCCCAGGATCTAGGCTTTTTGTTTTGCCGTACCGGTTCGATGGTGTTGGGGTTTAACGACGAAGACCGCGCACACCTGGAGAAGCTGCGCCAGAATGGCCTGGCCAACGGCGTGCCCGAGCTGGCGATTATCGACCCCGACCGCATCCACGAGCTAGAACCGCGCGCTAGCGCGAATGCCACGTGCGCATTATGGTGCCCCTCGACCGGGTTTGTCGACCCATTTGAAGTGGCTATCGCCGCGCTGGAAAACGCCGTCGCCAACGGGGTAACGTTTATGCGGTCTGCGCCAGTGGAGGCAATTGAAGATGCGGGCTCGGATGACGGATCCGCGCGCTTTACACTGGCGACCCCCGCTGGCAACGTGCGCTGCCGCTACCTGATCAACGCCGCCGGCAACGGCGCCGCCGACATCTCGCATATGGCGGGTGCCGAGGAGTTCCAGATGGTCTGGCGCCAGGGCAACATCGTGGTGCTGGACAAGGAGCCGCGCACGCTCATGCCGCTCTACCCCGTGCCGACGCCGATATCGAAGGGCGTTATCGTGACGGGCACCGTGCACGGCAACACCGTGATCACCGCCACGGCCGCCGTGCGCGAGCCGGGCGACACGCAGACCTATGCAAGCGATGTGGACGCGCTGCTGACCGGCGCGCGCAAGCTGGTGCCCGATCTGGATACGCGCCGTGTGGTGCGCGCATTTGCCGGCGGGCGTCCGGTCATTCAGGGAACGAACGACTTCTATATTGGACAGTCGGCCGTGGTGCCGGGGCTGTTCCAGGCGGCGGGCATTCAGTCGCCGGGTGTGGCAAGCACTCCGGCCATTGCCGAGTGTATGGAGCTTGTGATGCGTGAGGCGGGCGTGGAGCTGCACGAGCGGGCAGACTGGAACCCAATTCGCCGCGCGCCGGACGACTTTGACCGCGCACCGCTGGCGCGCAAGGAGGAGCTGATCGAGTCCGATCCCGCGTGGGGACAGATTGTCTGCCGCTGTGAGACGGTACCCGAGGCCGAAATCGTGGCCGCGATCCGACGCCAGCCGGGCGCGGTTTCGGTCGAGGGCGTCAAGCGCCGCTGCCGTGCCGGCATGGGTCGTTGCCAGAGTGGTTTTTGCCAGAGCCGCGTGGTTGCGATCCTTGCCCGCGAGCTGGGCTGCGACCCCAGCGAGGTGCTGTTGGAGGATACCGGATCTTGGCTGGTTGAGGGACCACTGAAGGGGGTGCGCTAGGATGGCGGAATTCAAATCGAGTGCGATTGATTGCGGCGTAGTAGAAGCCGTACAAACGCAAGCCTTCGACGTGGTCGTTATCGGCGGAGGCCCCGCCGGCATGGCGGCCGCGCTGGCCGCGCATAAGGCAGGTGTACGCGTGGCCATTGTGGAGCGCGAGCAGCACCTGGGCGGCATCCTGCGCCAGTGCATCCACCCCGGCTTTGGCCTGTCGCACTTTAAACAGGAGCTCACCGGTCCCGAGTACGCGCAGCGCTTTATCGACCAGGTGCACGCAACCGACATTGCGCTGTTCCTGGACAGCATGGTACTTGTGATTGATTCAGTCGAGCCTACGGAAGACACCGCGGTCCATACCGTCACGCTCATGAGCCCTGCCGGCATGCTGCAGCTCACCGGGCGCGCGGTCGTCCTTGCCATGGGTTGCCGTGAGCGAACCCGCAGCGAGATCAAGATCCCCGGCAGTCGTCCCGCCGGCGTGTTTACAGCCGGCCTGGCGCAGCGATACATCAATATCGAGAACCTCAAACCCGGCTCGCGTGCCGTCATTTTGGGCTCGGGCGATATCGGGCTGATCATGGCACGCCGCTGCACGCTCGAGGGGATTTCCGTCGAGGGCGTGTACGAGCTCATGCCGTACGTCAACGGTCTGCGCCGCAATGTAAAAAACTGCCTGGACGACTTTGGAATTCCGCTGCATCTGTCCATCACGGTCACGCGCGTGATTGGGCACGACCGCGTGGAAGCCGTCGAGGTAAGCCAAGTCGACGAGCGCCTGGCGCCCATTCCGGGGACCGAGCGCATTGTTCCGTGCGACACACTGCTACTTTCGGTGGGATTGATTCCCGAGAACGAGCTTTCGGTGGGCGCGGGCGTTGAGCTTGACCCACGTACGCGCGGCGCCGTGGTGGACCAGAGTCTGCAGACGGGCGTGCCGGGTATCTTTGCCTGCGGCAACGTGTTGCACGTGCACGACCTGGCCGACAACGTAACGACCGAGTCCGAGAGGGCTGGCGCAGCTGCAGCGGCGTACGCGCTGGGGACCGACGCGGGCACCGTTCCGGACTGCGAGCTCACCGTCTCCCCTGCCAGCATTGCGGGATACGCGCTGCCGGGACGCATTACGGCCGTGGCGCTCACCAAGCTGAACTTCCGCGTGCGCCGACCGGTCGATGTGGCTCGCGTACGCATCCTCGCGGGCGGTGAGGAGCTGTTCGCCGGCAAGGTCCGCCCGTTTAAACCGAGCGTCATGGAGAGCTTCCCGCTGCCGCCAAAGGTGATTCAGCGCGCACTCGACCTAGGTGCTAGCGAGATCGTCCTGTCCGTCGACCCCGTTGAGGAGGCGTAGAGCCATGAGCACGAACGCGATCGAGACGCTCAAGTTCAACTGCACGACCTGCCCATCCGAATGCCTTCTGACCGTAGAGGTAGAGCGTGACGCAGACGGCGCCGTGGCAGAGGTGCGCTCCGTGACCGGCAACAGTTGCCCGCGCGGTGATAGGTTCGCACATCAGGAACTCACCTGCCCCATGCGCGTGCTCACCACCACCGTGGCCGTATCCGGAGGCGACGAGGCGTTGCTGCCCGTGCGCACGGCCGAAGCCATCCCGCTGACGCTCCACGCCCAAGCCATGGCCCTCATCCGCGGACTAGTGGTCAAAGCCCCCATCCGCATGGGCGACGCCGTGCTAGAGAACCTCCTAAACACCAACATCAACCTAATCGCCAGCATGGACATCGACCGAGCCCAAGTAGCTAATTAGGGACGGGGCTCTTTTAGCTACCCCGCCATCCACCCCGCCCCTCCTCAATTGCGGTGAAATAGTTCCTGATTTCCGCCAAACCCCGGCATCCAGGAACTATTCCACCGTAACCATCCTTGGAATCGGTATTTAGCTTGTGCCCACTTTAGTACCAATTCAAAACTATGCCGGATTACGGGGCTAATTCGGAGACCCCCATCCATACCGGCAATTTTCGATTTTTGATAGGCCGTCTACCTGCGGTTTTAATTTAACGATTTTCCCCATGGTCAAGTAATACAGGTCCAGCCCCGTAATCCGCCATACTTTTGAAACCAGCCCATATGGGACGGGGTTCTTATGACTACTTTTGCCCGAACGTTTGCTAGACTGCCATGCCAAGGAGTGTCCCGAAGTGCCGACATAAAAGGAGCGTCCCTATCTGCTAGGCATGGGATACCATGGTGGCACCCTAGCGAAAGGATGTTTCATGGCGCATGTCGATGACCAGCGTGTGGCGCGCGTGCTCGATGCGCTCGAGGCTCAGCACCCCGGCGCGCAGCTGCTCGTGAATGACCCGTGGTCGATCTACTATCTGACCGGCTTTTATGCCGATATGTTCGAGCGTTTTTGCGGTGTGCTGCTCGCACGCGGTAGCGAGCCCGTGATCTTGGTTAACGCGCTGCACCAGCTACCGGAATATGACAATGCCCGCGTTGCCTACCACACCGATACCGACGTCGTAGCCGACGCCATCACGAGTGAGATCGATCCGACCAAACCGCTCGGCATCGACACCGTCATGCGTTCCGGCTTTTTGATGCCCCTTCTGGAGTGCCATGCCGCCAGCGAGTTTTTCCTGGGTGACTTTGCCGTCACCGCCGCACGCACCCACAAGGATGCCGCCGAGCAGGAGCTCATGCGTGCGTCCTCGGCCGCTAACGACGCCGTGATGGCCGACGCCATCAAACTCGTCCACGAGGGCGTGACGGAACGCGAGATTGCCGACCAGATGCTCGGCTTGTATCGCAAGCACGGCTGCGAGGGCTGTAGCTTTCCGCCCATCGTGAGCTTTGGTGCCAACGCCGGCGACCCGCACCACGAGCCCGACGACACCGTGCTCAAGCGCGGCGACGTGGTGCTGTTCGACATTGGCGGACGCCAACGCAACTACTGCTCGGACATGACGCGCGCGTTCTTTTGGGGCGAGCCAGACGAGGAGACGGAGCGCATCTACGACATCGTGCGCCGTGCCAACGAGGCCGCCGAGGCGCTCATCGCACCGGGCGTTCGCATGTGTGACCTGGACCGCGCCGCGCGCGACGTGATTGAGGATGCGGGCTATGGGCAGTACTTTACGCATCGCCTGGGACACTCGATCGGCCTGCAGGACCACGAGCCGGGCGACGTCTCGCTCGTCAACGAGCAGGTTGTCGAGCCGGGCATGACCTTCTCCATCGAGCCGGGCATCTACCTCCCCGGCCGCACCGGCGTCCGCATCGAGGACCTGGCCCTGGTGACCGAGTCCGGCGTCGAGATTCTCAACGCCTACCCCCATGATCCAGTCCGCCTAGACTAGCCAATGTGACAAAGGGACAGCCCCTTTGTCACATTGCGATTACGCCGCGCCACGAAAACGGCCCATCTACTACGTTTAACCCGCATGGGTCGACCATAACCGAGTTTTCGCAAAATACGCAAGCCGTCTACCTGCGGTTTTAATTTCGCGATGTTCCGTATGGTCGGGGGTAACCGGTCAAACGTAGTAGATAGGCCCATTTCGTGGCAAGCGAGTCAACTCAGGGCACAGGGTAGCAAAAAGCCCCGTCCCAAATTGACTGCTTTTGAGTTGCGGTGATATACGGACTGTTTGAGGCTTCTGGCTTGTAAAACAGTCCGCATTTCACCGCAACTGATGAGGGGATGGGTTAGCGCAGCAGGCCTGCTACTTCGCCGGCTAGGGTGATGGTGCCGGCGGCTACGAAAGGCTCGCCCGCGGCATCGAAAGCCGCGAGGGCCTCGGGCACGCTCGGGTACACACCGGCAAGCTTGTTGGCGTCCACAAGTGCGGCGAGCTCCTCTGCCGGCAGGGCGCGGTCGGAATCGGTCTGGGTCACGACTACGCGGGGGAACGCCGGAACCAAAACGTCAACGATACCCGCCACGTCCTTGTCGGCCAGCGCAGCGAACAGCAGCGTGGGGCGATTCTCCACGCACGGATCGATCTCATCCAGCGCGCTCACAAAGTTCTCGCAGCTCTGGGGGTTATGGCAGGCGTCGATCAGCTTGAGCGGGTCAGTTCCCAGCACATCAAATCGGCCCGGCGTGGGGCAGCCCATAAGCGACGCATCGAGCTTGTCATGATCGAGTTCGCGACCCAGATACCCCTCGCAGAGCATAATCGCGCACGCAGCATTCTGCGGCTGATAGGCCGGCTTGACCATGCTCGACGTATAAATCGCGCATGGCGTGGTACAGCTAAACTCCACTGTATCGCCCACGTGCTCCGGCACCTTGGTAGTGTCATGGTTCACCACGAGCGGTACTACGCCGCACTCGCGACAACGGGCATCCATCACGCGCTGAACACTCGCCTCGTGCGTACCCTCGCCCAGCACAACCAGGCGTCCGGGCTTAATGACTGCAGCCTTCTCCCCCGCAATGGCCTCGAGCGTATCGCCCAAAATACGTGTGTGATCGAGCCCAATGCCCGTAATGGCAACGGCGACGGGATCGGTCGCACTCGTGGCGTCCCAACGCCCGCCCATGCCAACCTCGAGCACGGCAACATCCACCGAGGCCTCGGCAAACACCACAAGCGCAGCAGCCGTCAGCAAGTCAAACGGCGTGATGGAATAGGCGCGCTCCCCCGCCGCCACACGGCGCGCATTCACGCGACGTCCCGCCTCAACAGCGGCAGAAACACCACGGGCAAACGCCTCATCGCTCACGACGCGTCCATCGACCTCCATGCGGTCGGGATAGCGCACCAGCTGCGGCGACGTATACAGCGCGGTCTTGAGCCCCTCGCCGCGAAGGATAGCAGCCGAAAAACGCGTGGTCGAAGTCTTGCCATTGGTGCCTGCAACCTGAATGCAATCGAAATACTCGTCCGGACGACCAAGCTCATCGAGCATATCGACAACCGTCTCAAGCAGAGGACCAGCATCCCCAGAAATCCGCCCCGTATCAGCAGCCAACCCCACAGCCTCATCAAACGAAAGCAACTCAAACGAGAAAGGAACGACATAAGACCCAGAACGCTTAGCCATAACCCAAAGTCCCCTCAACATAAAAAGAGGCCCGAATCAACAACGAGCCCCTCGCGTTGACAATTTCAGCCTTTACCCGATTGCAGCAAGATCAAGGCCACAACCCAGTGGCCCTAACCTACCAGTTGCAAACAACCACGTAACCGCACTAGGAGCGGCCCGACGCTTTGCTCGATACAAGTTCCGCACGCAAAGGACAGCACTTAATGTGCTGTCCGTCTTGCGCAGGACTGTCCGCAGTAGCGAGCAAAGCGTCGGGACGCGCCCCTCAGTAAGACCTACGAGAAGTCAGCAACCTGAGCAGTCAGCGCCGCCAGGATCTCCTTGAGCTCAGCTGCACGGTCCCTCTTCTTCTGGACCACCGCGGGCGCGGCCTTAGCCACAAAGCCCTCGTTGGCCAGCGTCTTCTCGCAGCCGGCGAGCTCCTTCTGGGCCGCGGCGATCTCCTTCTCCAGGCGCGCCTTCTCGGCCGAAAGATCGACCTTGCCCTCGAGCACCACAAAGACCTCGACGCCGCTGTCGACCACGGCGATGCTCGCAGCCGGCTTCTCAACGTCGGTGCCCATGACCAGAGAAGCAGTGTTCGCCAGCGGCTCAATCGTCGAGCGCAGGCTCTCGAGCTTCTCGATGTCCTCGGCACCGGCGCGCACGACCACGTCGAGCTCGGCCTTGGGGCTCAAGCGGTAACGCGAACGCGTGGCGCGGGCGGCGGAAACGACGGCGCGGCACAGCTCAAACGCGCGCTCGGCGTCCTCGTCAACATACTTAGCGTAGTCGGCGGGCTCGGGCCACTTGGCGATCATGAGCGCCTCGGCGCGGTTCACGTTGCCCTCGGCGTCCAGATCGAGCACACTCGCCGGCATGTTGTCCCAGATCTCCTCGGTGACAAACGGCATGAGCGGGTGCATCAGGCGAATGGAGGTGTCGAGCACAAAGATCAGGTTACGCTGCGCCTGCAGACGGCCCTCGCCCTTCAGGCGGGCCTTGGTGACCTCGACGTACCAGTCGCAGACCTCGTTCCAGAAGAACTGCTGCACACCGCGGGCCATGTCGCCAAAGGTGTAGTTCTCGATGCCCTCGGTGACCATCTTCACGGCCTTTGCCAGGCGGCTGAACATCCAGGCGTCTGCCGGCGTCTCCACGACGGGCTCACCGGGCGTGTAGCCCTCCATGTTCATGAGCAGGAAGCGGCTGGCGTTCCAGATCTTGGTCACAAACGACTTGGCCTGGTCGGTACGCGGGCTGTCGATAAGCTTCTTGGTCTTCTTATCGATGTTCGCGTCAAACTTGACGTCCTGGTTGTTGGTGCACAGCGTAAGCAGGTTGTAGCGCATGGCGTCGGCGCCGTACATGCCAATGAGGTCCATGGGGTCAACGCCGTTGCCCTTGGACTTGGACATGCGGCTGCCGTCCTTGGCCAGAATCGTCGGGTAGATGACGACGTCCTTAAACGGCACCTCGTCCAGGAAGTACAGCGAGCTCATGACCATGCGAGCAACCCACAGCGCGATGATGTCGCGCGCGGTGACGAGCGCCGTCGTGGGGTGATGCCCCTCGAGCAGCTCCGGCTTTTGCGGCCAGCCCTGCGTGGCGAAGGTCCACAGCTGCGAGCTGAACCAGGTGTCCAGCACGTTCTCGTCCTGATGCACGTGATGGCCGCCGCACTTAGGGCACACGTCGGTGTCCTCGGTAAGGGCGTCCTCCCAGCCGCAGTCCTCGCAGTAGAACACGGGGATGCGGTGGCCCCACCACAGCTGGCGGCTGATGCACCAGTCCTTAAGGTTCTCCATCCAGGTGGTGTAGGTCTGCGTCCAGCGCGCAGGGTGGAAAGTGACCTTGCCGGAGTTGACGGCGTCGAGCGCCGGCCCCTTGAGCTTGTCGACGGCCACGAACCACTGCTCGGACAGCCACGGCTCAAGCGCGGCGTCGCAACGGTAGCAGTGCATGACGGAGTGATCGAGTTCCTCGACATGATCGAGCAGGTCGTGCTCCTCGAACCACTTGATGACGGCCTCGCGGCACTCGTCGCGATTCATGCCGGTGAACTCGCCGTAGCCCTCGACGACCACCGCGTGCTCGTCGAAGATGTTGATCTGCGGCAGGTCGTGGGCCTGGCCCATGGCGTAGTCGTTGGGGTCGTGGGCCGGGGTGACCTTAACGAAGCCGGAACCAAAGTTGGCATCGACGTGCCAATCCTCAAAGATGGGGATCTCGCGGTCAACGATGGGAAGCTTGACGGTCTTACCCACAAAGGCGGCCTTCTCGGGATCCTTCGGGGAGACGGCGACGCCCGTGTCGCCGAGCATGGTCTCGGGACGCGTGGTGGCGACGACGATGTAGTCCTGGCCGTTGACCGGCTCGGTCAGCGGGTAGCGCAGGTGCCACAGGTGGCCCTTCTCGTCCTTGTACTCGGCCTCGTCGTCCGAAATGGCGGTGGTGCAGTTGGGGCACCAGTTGACGATGCGCTTGCCACGGTAGATCAGGCCGTCGTGGTACCAGTCGCAAAAGACCTTGCGTACGGCCTGCGCGTAGTCCTCGTCCATGGTAAAGCGCTCGTTGTCAAAGTCGACGGAGCAACCCATGCGCTTGATCTGCTCGACGATGATGCCGCCGTACTCGTGGGTCCAGTCCCAGCAGGCGTCGACAAACTTGTCGCGACCGATCTCCAGGCGGCTGATGCCCTCACTCTTGAGCTTCTTGTCGACCTTAGTCTGCGTGGCGATACCGGCGTGGTCGGTACCCAGCACCCAACGCGTGGACTTGCCGCGCATGCGGGCCATACGGATGATGGCGTCCTGGATGGAGTCGTCGGTGGCGTGACCCATATGGAGCTTGCCGGTCACGTTGGGAGGCGGAATGGTGACGGTGCAGTCGCCCACGCCCTCACGGCGCTTGTAGTAGCCGCCGTCGAGCCACTTCTGCAGGATCGCCGGCTCGTTGGTCGACGGATCGTAGTTCTTGGGCATCTCTTCCATATATCTCTCCCTTGCCCGTCGGCGTGTCCGCATGCTTGGTTTTCGCTCGGTCAGGTCCTGACTCGCACGAAGAGCACATTAAGTGCTCTTCGGCTCGTGCGGAATCTACGAAAACCAAGCAGGCGGACACGCCTTAGGTATCGATTACTTCAGTCTGAAGGTACTAACTTGACAATCTCACAGAATAGCACAGGCATACCTGCCGAAAAGGGACAGGTTTATTTTGGTAGGTTTTATCAGGGGAAACGACATTTGCCCATATAAAACCGACCAAAATAAACCTGTCCCTAAATGGCAGGCCCCGCGGTGGTTGCCGCGGGGCCTGGATTCAAGCTATTTACCCGTAGATGCGCTGGGGCTGCTCTTCGCCCTTTACGGAGGCTTCGGTCACAATGACCTTGGAAACGCCCTCCTCGCTGGGCAGGTCGAACATCGTCTGCTGC
>URBM01000064.1 GCA_900545995.1 uncultured Collinsella sp.
GATGTGTATAAGAGACAGCATCTGATCAATGATGACGCGCGAGTCGATACCCGTGGCGACGTTAAAGGCGATGCGGTTGGTGATGTTAGCCTTGATAAGGCCCGTCACCACGTTGGAGCTCGGACGCTGCGTAGCCACAATGAGGTGAATGCCGGCGGCACGGCCCAGCTGGGCGATACGCACGATCGAGGCCTCGACATCCTTACCGGCAACCATCATCAGATCCGAGAGCTCGTCGATGATAATGACCAGGTAGGGCATCTTTTGCGGCGGGTTATCGTAATGCTCAAACTCGCCGGCGGCCTGCTTTTCGTTGTAGGTCGAGATCTTACGCACGTTAAGACGCTCGAAGACCTTCAGGCGACGCTCCATCTCGGACACGGCCCATTGCAGGGCGCTCGCGGCCTGCTTGGGCTCGGTCACCACGGGCACATAGAGATGCGGCAGGCCGTTATAGCCCGCGAGCTCGACGCGCTTGGGGTCGACCATGATCAGGCGAACATCCTCGGGAAGCGCGCGCATGAGCAGGGTCGTAATGATGGAATTGATCATCACCGACTTACCAGAACCGGTAGTACCGGCAATAAGCAGGTGGGGCATCTTGGCGAGGTCGGCAACAACCGGCGTACCCTCGGCATCGCGGCCGATGGCGAGCTCGAGCGGACCGCCCTTCACATAGGGCAGCACGTCGCCCAGATTGACGTTTTGGCGCTTGCGATTGGGAATCTCGATACCCACGAGCGACGTGCCGGGGATCGGGGCAAAGATACGAACCGACTGAGCTGCGAGCGAAAGCGCGATATCGTCCTCGAGGCTCGAAATCTTGCTCACGCGCTCGCCCTCGCCAGGTTGCAGCTTAAAGGTCGTCACCGTGGGGCCGGCGATCCAGCCGACCACGCGGGCGCTGCGGCCAAACTCAAGCAGGGTCGACTGCAGCGACTCGGCAGTTTGCTCCAGCTCCTTGTCCGAAGACGCAGCGGAAGCCGACTGCGGGTTGGCATGCAGAATCTCAAGTGGCGGAAGTTTGAGGCCGTCCTCTTCTTCGCCCTCGTTATCTGCGGCGCCGCCGTCCGTTCCCCCATCGCTGGCCGCAGCCGATTCGACAGCACTCAAGGCAGGCGCATCGGCAACCTTGGGATGCTTCAAGAAGTCGGGGATCTGAGGTGCTGCCGAGACAGGATTCACGGCAAACGGCGGCTCGGACTCGTCGATCTTATCGGGGTCGTCTTCCATCGAAAGCTGACCGGTTACCTGGTCGCGCTTTGCATGGCGACGCGGCAGCAAAGTTGTCTTTGCGGTCTCAATCGGAGCCTCGTCGTCCTCGTCATCACCCTCGGTGAGCTCAATCTCGCTCTCGGACCAAGACGGGTCGGGCTCACTCGTATTGAGTTTGGGCGCAGCCTTGCCCTTCTTGGCATGGCGGCGCGGCAACAGCGTTGTCTTGGCCCGCTCGGCCTCCACGGCATCGGACACGTCGACAAACGGATCTTCGTCCACGTCCTCATCGTCCAGAATCGGATCGACTTCGCTACCCATAACCGTAGTCACAGCCGCATCGGAACTCTTTTGGCGCAGAATGCTCAGGTGCGGACGGGCAACACCGGGCACCGACAGGGCTTCGTCGTCACCCCACGGGCTGGCGTTGACATCGGCACGACGGCGCTCGGCAAAATCGGCCGCACGGTCGCGAGCAGAGCGCAAAACGCCACCCACCGAAAAGCCGATGATGACCAGGCCCACGACGACAAGGCCCAACAGAACTACCATCGCGATAGGCTTACCCAGGGCATTCTGCAGCGCACTCGCAATAAACGCACCAATGTAGCCACCCGAGGCGGACAGATTTTGCGGCGTGAACATAAGGTCGCACGAGTCGCTCGTACCCGGCACCATCAGCGAAAGAATGGAGACGACGGCGATAAAGACCACGGCGCCGCCCGCAACAGAGCGCACGTTGAGCGGCGAGTCCTCACCTAAAAAGAGCGTGGCGGCAAACAGCAAAATGACGATCGGCAGCACGTAGGCGCCCAGACCAAAGCCCAAGTGGTAGAAACCGGCAACCGCAGCCGTAACGGGCGCAGTCGCCGGCGAAATCACGGCAATAAAGGACGCAATCGCCAAAACGGCGATGACCACGCCGGCGATATCGCGGTTGGCCGAGGGCTCGACCAAGGGCTCGAAATCATCGAACTCGGACTCGTGGCCCTTATTGGCACGCAGATGGGAACCGGCACCCTTAGCAGATGCCGGTTGGTTATTGGCCTTATTGCCTTTGGCGTTTTGTGCAGATCCGCGCGCCAAACTAAACCTCCATGACGACCGGGATGATCATCGGACGAGTGCGAGTACGGCTCCAGATAAAGTTAGAGAGCGAATCGCGCACGGCCTTGCGAATGGCATCGGAACCGCTGCTCGTAAAGCTGAACTTGCCCTTCTCGATCGTCTTCATAATGGACGCGGAGGCATCCTCGGAGAACTGGTCGTCGATGGCAAACGAGACGCCGCGGCCCGAGAACTCGATGGCCTCGATCTTCTTGTGCTTGAGCGAGACGATGGCAACAGCGGTAACCATACCGTCGTTGGCGAGCTTCTGACGATCACGCAAGACGATGGGGTCGGTATCGCCGATGCGCAGGCCGTCGACGTAAACGACGCCGGACTCGACGGGCGTACCGCGCTTAACGATACCGCCGCGCATCTCGAGCGTGTCGCCGTTGTCGAGGATAAAGATATGATCGTCCTTGAGACCCATCTTGCGGGCCAGCTGGGCATGGGCGCGCAGATGCACGGCTTCACCGTGAACCGGCATAAAGTACGTGGGCTTGGCCATGGCCATCAGGAGCTTGAGCTCCTCCTGGCTACCGTGACCGGAAACGTGAACGAGGGCGCGGTTCTTATCCCACACGTCGCAGCCGAGCTTGGCCAGGCTGTTGACGACCTGCTGGACGGCTTTCTCATTGCCGGGAACAGGAGTTGCCGAGAGGATAACGGTATCGCCCTCGTGGATGGAGAGCGTCTTGTGCTCGCCATTGGCCATGCGGGACAGGGCCGACAGCGGCTCGCCCTGCGAACCGGTGCACATGACAACAATCTTGTCGTCAGGCAGGTTATCAATGTCAAAGGCATCGATGATATCGGCGTCGTCGATGTTGAGGTAGCCAAGCTCGCGCGCCACGCGGGTGTTGGTGAGCATGGAGCGGCCGGTCACGACGACCTTACGACCGCACTTGCGGGCGGCGTCGCAGATCTGCTGCAGACGATGAATATGGCTCGAGAACGACGCGACGAACACGCGGCCCGGGGCGTTCTTGATGGCATGCAACAAGCTGGGCCCGACCTCGGCCTCGGACTTGGTAAAGCCGGGAACCGTGGCGTTGGTGGAGTCGGAAAGCAGCAGGTCGATGCCCTGCTTGGCAAAGCGGCTGATAGCGGCATAGTCGGGCGTGACACCATCGATAGGCGTCTGGTCGAGCTTAAAGTCGCCGGTGTGCATAACGGTGCCCTGATTGGTGCGGATGAACACGCCCAGAGCGCCGGGGATAGAGTGCGTCATCGAGAAGAAATCGAGCGAGATGCCGCCGAGGTTGACATGGCTGCCACCCTTGACCTCGCGGAACTTGGGTGCGCGGATGCGGAACTCAGAAAGCTTGCCCTCGATAAAGCCAAGCGTCAGCTTGCTCGAGAAGATGGGCACCTTATTGTTGAGGTCCTGCAGCAGATACGGAAGCGAACCGGTGTGGTCCTCGTGGCCGTGGGTGACGACGATACCGCGAAGCTTCTCCTCGTTCTCCAGAACATACGTATAGTCGGGAAGCACCAGGTCGATACCGGGCTGGGAGTCATCCGGGAACATGAGACCGGCATCGACGAGCACCATGTCGTCGCCGCACTCGAAGACCGTCATGTTCTTACCGATGCCGTCAAGGCCGCCGAGCGGAATGATCTTCAAGGGAGATGATTTTTTAGCTGCCATAGGTGAGTGTTGTTTCCTTTCTTCGAAACGGGTCTGAAACAACCGACGGGGCGCTTCTGGCAAACCGACCGCCGGGAACGTACAAACAAGCATCACAGAGTCGATGCAATAACCACAGTATGATACCCATTTGCCCACCAACAGACCACCCATGCATCAAAGCCCCATCTGAACTGGTCCATCCCGCCGGTCTGGTCTCAGCGGGCCCGGCACGGGCTAAGTTTCCTGCTCTACAGTCCTGCGCAAGACGGAAAGCACATTAAGTGCTTTCCTTTGCGTGCGGAACTCGCGATAAACTTAGCCCGTGCCGGGCCCGCTGAGACCAGACCTGCCAAAATGGGACAGGTTTATTTTGGTTGGTTTTATCTGAGGATATGCCGGGTGTGCAGCTATCGACAATTCAGAAAAAAGGAAAGCTGAATTGACCATCTGACAAAATCGAAACCCGCACCAACCAGCCCTTTTGCTATTCCCGGCGGGGGCCGCGGGTAAAGTTTATCGCGAGTTCCGCACGAACAGGAGGCCACTTAATGTGGCCTCCGTCGTGAGCAGGACTGTAGAGCAGGAAACTTTATCCGCGGACCCCGCCGGGAATAGCAAAAGGGCGACCCCCTTAGGAGTCGCCCTTGTTGAGCTGCTTATGTTTAGCTGTTACTCGGCGTCGTGGTGACGGCGGGGCTTGCGGCCTCCGTTGTCGCCGGGACGGCGCGGACGGTCGCTGCGCTCGGAGCGCACGCGACGCGGACGCTCACGGCGCTGGAAGTGCTCGCCGTCGCCCTCGGAAGCACCCTCGGCGCGAGCCGGGGCCTCGGGCTTGTCGAGACGATCGAGCGAGATCTTGCCGCGATCGTCGACCTCGATAACGACGACCTTGACCTCGTCGCCCACGTTGAGGACATCCTCGACCTTCTCCACGCGGCCCTTGGCGACGCGGGAGATATGCAGCAGGCCGTCCTTACCAGGCAGCAGGTTCACGAAGGCGCCGAACGGCTGGATGGAGACAACGCGACCGGTGTACTCCTCGCCCGGCTCGGGAACCTTGATGATGAGCTTGATACGCTCGACGGCCTGGTCGACGGACTCGCCGGTGCCGCCGACAAAGACGGTGCCGTCCTCCTGGATGTCGACCGAGGCGCCGGTCTCGTCCTGGATACCGCGGATGACCTTACCGCCGGAACCGATGACGTCGCGGATCTTGTCGGTCGGAACCTGGATGGAGACGATGCGCGGGGCGGTGCTGCGCGTGGTGTGGCGCGGCTCGGGGATCACATCGAGCATCTTCTGCAGGATGAAGGCGCGACCCTCCTTGGCCTGCTGCAGGGCGCGGGCCAGGATGTCGAAGGTGAGGCCGGTAGCCTTGTTGTCCATCTGCAGGGCGGTGATGCCCTCGGTGGTGCCGGTGACCTTAAAGTCCATGTCGCCAAGGAAGTCCTCGAGACCCTGGATGTCGGACAGGACCACGGTCTTGCCCTCCTCCTGGATCAGGCCCATGGCGATACCGGAGACCGGGCGCTTAATGGGCACGCCGCCGTCCATAAGGGCGAGCGTGGAGCCGCAGGTCGAAGCCATCGAAGAGGAGCCGTTGGACTCCATGACCTCGGAGACGACGCGGATGGCGTAGGGGAACTCGTTCTCGTCGGGAAGCACCGGAAGCAGAGCGCGCTCTGCCAGGTTACCGTGACCGATCTCGCGGCGCTTGGGGCTGCCCATGCGGCCGGTCTCGCCGGTGCAGAACGGCGGGAAGTTGTAGTGGTGCATGTAGCGTTTGCCCTCGGTGGGCTCGATGGTATCCAGACGCTGGCCCTCGTTGAGCATGCCGAGCGAAAGAACCGAGAGCACCTGGGTCTGGCCGCGCTGGAACAGGCCGGAGCCGTGAACGAGCGGCAGGTAGTTGTCCTTCACCATGATGGGACGGATCTCATCGGCGGCACGACCGTCGACGCGCTCACCGGTCTCGACGACCATGGTGCGCATGGCCTTCTTCTCGAGCTTCTTGAGCGCCACGGGGATCTCGCGCTCCCAAGCGGCCTGCTCCTCCTCGGTGAACTCGACACGGATGGACTCCTTCAGAGCCTCGACCTTGCCGATACGGGAGAGCTTGTCGGCGTCACGAAGGGCGGCTGCCATCTCGTCGTAGTGGGCGAAGATGCGCTCCTGGACCTCCTCGACGGGCTGGTCGAGCGGGTACTCCTTCTTGACGATGGGGCCGTTAACCTGCTCCCACTCGGCGACGAACTCGTCCTGAGCCTGGCAGAAAGCGGCAAGGGCCTCCTGGCCAAACTTCATGGCGGCGAGCATGTCGTCCTCGGAGATCTCCTCGGCGCCGGCCTCGACCATCGAGATGAAGTCGGCAGAGCCGCCCAGCTCCAGGTCCAGGTCGGAGTTCTCGCGCTCCTCATAAGTGGGGTTGACGATAAACTCGCCGGTCTCCACGTTGCGGCCGATGCGCACGCAGGCAAGCGGACCCTCGAAGGGCACGCCGCCGAGCGTCATGGCCAGGGAAGCACCCATGACGTTGATGACGTCAAAGGGGTTGACCTGGTCGGCGACAAGCGAGGTAGCGACGATGTGCACCTCGTTGCGGAAGCCGTCCGGGAAGCTCGGGCGAATCGGACGGTCGATCATGCGCGCGGTGAGCGTGGCCTTCTCGCTGGGACGGCCCTCACGCTTGAGGTAGCCACCCGGGATGCGGCCGGCGGCGTACATCTTCTCGTTGAAATCGACGGTCAGCGGGAAGAAGTCGTAGTTCTTACGCTCCTTGGAGACGACCACGGTGTCGAGCATCGTGGTGTCACCCTGCTTGACCAGGCAGGCGCCGGTGGCCTGCTTGGCAAGCTCGCCCGACTCAAAGGTATAGGTCTTGCCGTACAGCTCAAAGGTCTTGGATACGAGTGTCATTGTTCTCCTTTACCCCGCAGACCCCTTGCCTGCGGGCTTCTCATGTGACGCGGGCCCCCTGCCCCCGCCACGCTTCAGAGCGTGATTGTTCGCGCCCTTACACAAAAAGAGCGCCCCGCTGCGCAGGACGCTCTTAGCATGTACAAATCCTACTGGATGTTGTCGCGGATGCCCAGAGCCTTGATGAGCTCACGGTACTCGACGATGTCGTTCTTCTTGATGTAGGAGAGAAGACGACGACGACGGCCGACGAGCATGAGCAGGCCACGACGGGTGTGGAAGTCCTTCTGGTGGGACTTCATGTGCTCGGTCAGCTCCTTGATGCGCTCGGACAGGATGGCGACCTGAACCTTGGGGTTACCGGTGTCGACCGGGGAGTTACCGAACTGGGCGGTCAGCTCCGCCTTGCGCTCTTTGGAAACAGTCATTGTTTCACCTTTCGTTTCGCGTCGCCCGCGGGCGACTCTATTCGCCTCGGACTGGGAAGCCGCCGGTGGAGCGAGCATCCAAGGTCGAGGTACCAACAGATCGGTATGTTACCACAAGCGGCGCGCGTCTGCGCATCATCACCGACCCAACATGAATTCCATCGCACGGAGGCGCTGATCGGTGTGCGTGGCGGCCCAAACATGCGAAAGCCCCAGCAAAAAGGCTGCGGTATGCGGGTCGATTCGCTCGGCCATAAGCGCATCGAAGGTCATCGACATGAGGGCGCGCAGCCACGCGACCTCACCGGTCGACACCAGCTCGGCACCCGGAACGCTCGACGCGCACGACCCGCACATGAGACCGCCCGCCTGGGGCGAAAAATACGACAGCATGGGGTCTCCGCACAGCACGCAGGCCGAAAAATCGGGTCGATAGCCAACGTGCGACAGCAGCTTAAAGACATATGCAGCCACAAGCAGATCCATATGCGCTGTGTCGAGCCCGCTGCCCACCAGGGCAAGCGCTCGCTGCGTTATGGCAAAGGTAAACGGGTCCTCGGCGTCCTCGAACGAGCACACGCGCGCGACCTCGGCGATCGCGCTTGCGGCGCATGTCATCTCGTAATCGGGAGCAGCGCCGAGCGGCGCCTCCATAAGCTCGGCCTGGGAAACCACGTCGAGCGACCGTCCATGCGCAAGCAGCATATCGACCGTACAGAACAGCTCGCAGCGCGCAGCCAGGCGTCCGCCGGGTTTGCGGGCGCCCTTTGCCACTGCACGAACCTGCCGTCCCCGCTCGTCAAGCATCGTCAAGATCAGGTCGGTCTCTTTGAGCTTCGTCTTGTCGAGGACGAGCACCTTGGTGCGATATGTCCGGGAGCCTGCCATGCGCGCCGCGCGTCCTTAGTCCTCGGCGTTGTAGCCAAAGCGGCGAATCTGGGCCTCGTCGTCACGCCAGCCGGCCTTGACCTTCACGTCCAGCTCCAAAAAGACCTGCGTGCCAAAGATGCGCTCAAGATCGCGACGGGCGTCGATACCGATATGTTTGATCATCTCGCCGCCCTTGCCGATGATGATGCCCTTTTGGCCCTCGCGCTCGACGTAAATGGTGGCGTGCACGCGAAGCACCTTCTTGGTCTGCTCGAGCGCATCGCAGATCACGCCAACGGAGTGCGGGATCTCATCACGGGTGCGGCGCAAGACCTTCTCGCGCACAAACTCGGCAACGAGCGTCTCGTCGGAAGCGTCGGTACCCATGTCCTCGGGGAACCAACGCGGACCCTCAGGCAAAAAGTGCGCAACGGTCTCGATAAATGCATCGACGTTGAAGTTCTTGACCGACGACGTCACGATCTCGTCGTCATATTCCATGAGTTCGTGGGCTGCCTTAAGCTGCTCCATGACCTGTGCGGGGTCGGCCTCATCGGCCTTGGTGAGCACCAGGACCTTCTTGGAACGAGCGTTCTTGACGCGCTCGGCAACCCAGGCGTCTCCCCTGCCGATCGGTTTGGTGACATCAATCAAAAACGCGACAACATCGACATCATTCAGCTCGAACAACGCGCTCTTGTTGAGCTCGGATCCCAAGCCGTCCTTGGGCTTATGAATACCGGGGGTATCGACAAAGACCAGCTGGTAGCCGGGGCGGTTGACGACGGCGCGCATGCGGCGGCGGGTCGTCTGGGCCACCGGCGAGGTGATGGCGACCTTTTTGCCATAGCAGGCATTAAGCAGCGTAGACTTGCCAGCGTTGGGACGACCGACCAGGGCCACAAAGCCGCTGCGGAAACCGGGCTCAACGTCACCAAAGCCCGCGAGGTTGTCGTCCTCGTCGCACAGGGCGTCGAGTTCCTCGTCGCTCATACCCTCAAACGGGTCGAACTCCTCGACATCCTGGAGCTCCTCGGTATCCACCGCGCCCAGGGACTCGTCGTCCAAAATCTCATCGGTAGGCTGCATATTGTCGGACATGGGAATCCCTTTCTAAATAAAGTCGAGCGCGTGGGCAAATACCAGTACGCCCACAATCGCGGCGGTGATGGAAAGAACGTATACAGAGGCGGCGGCGATGTCCTTCGCACGCTTGGCCAGCGGATGGAGCTCCTGGGTCGCTAGGTCGACGATGGCCTCCATAGCGGTGTTGCACAGCTCGCCGTGAATCACCAGGCCACAACAGATGATAATCGTGGCCCACTCGGCAATGTCGAGCCCCACGATACAGCCGGCAATGACAGTGCACACGCCCGCCACGAGCATGACCTTAATGTTGCGCTCGGTCTTGACGGCGGTGACGAAGCCCTCCATGGCGTAGGAAAACGACTTTAAGAAGGACGGATGGTCCTTGTTCGATCCGGGAATCATAGACGGCTCCTAGTCGTGGGCGTGGTTGGTGATGGGGCCGACGTGGACTAGCTTAGGGTCCTCGCCGCGCTCGAGCGCCAGATCGCGCAGGATGGCGTCCTCGCGGGCCTCCATGACCTCGGCCTCGTCGTCCTCGATGTGGTCATAGCCCAGCAGGTGCAGCATGCCGTGAACGAGCATCAGACGGCACTCGTCAGCGGGGCTATTGCCAAAACCGGGGGCCTGACGGGCAATAACCTGCGGGGCCAAGATAATATCGCCGAGCTCGAGCGTCTCATCGGCGGGAATATCCTCGTCAAAGGCCGAATCGCACTCAAACGAGAGCACATCGGTGGTGCGGTCGATACCGCGCCACTCGTGGTTGAGCTCGTGCATCTCGTCCTCGTCGACATACGAAAGGGAAATCTCGACTTCACGTTCAACGCCCTCGGCGGCAAGCACAACCTCGCAGATGTGCTCCACCTCCTGCGCATCGAGCAGCGTATCGAGCTCGGCATCGTTGCTGATCAATACACTCAACGGGACTCCTTTCGGTCACGTACGCGTTTCCCGCGCACATCATCATAAGTATCGTACGCCTCGACGATACGTCCCACCAAGGCATGGCGCACCACGTCGGCGCGCTCGAGGTGCGAAAATGCGACATCGTCGACACGGCCCAAAATCTGCTCAACGTCGGCAAGACCGCCACGACGGCCCACCAGGTCGCGCTGGCTCAGGTCGCCGGTGATCACGAACTTGGAGTTGAAGCCCAGGCGTGTCAGGAACATCTTCATCTGCTCGGGCGTGGTATTTTGCGCCTCGTCGAGCACCACGAAAGCATCGCTCAGCGTGCGGCCGCGCATGTAGGCAAGCGGGGCGATCTCGATCACGCCGCGCTCCATAAGCTCATCGGTGCGCTCGCGATCCATCATGTCAAAAAGGGCGTCGTAGAGCGGACGCATGTAGGGATCGATCTTTTCCTCAAGGGTACCGGGCAAAAAACCCAGATTCTCCCCCGCCTCGACAACCGGACGCGTCAAGATCAGACGGCCCACCTCGTGACGCTTGAGCGCGGCAACGGCGAGCGCCATGGCCAGATAGGTCTTACCGGTACCGGCAGGACCCAAGCCAAAGGTGATGGTATGCGAGCGAATGGCATCCACATAGCGCTT
>URBM01000065.1 GCA_900545995.1 uncultured Collinsella sp.
CTACACGAGCCTTATCGTCGGCAGCGTCAGATGTGTATAAGAGACAGGTATGCGGACGGGCTGTCCGAAAACGGCGGCGAGTCTCGGTTCCGAGCGTTCTTTATTGCGTACGGTTTTCCGGTTCCGGAGCTGCAGGTGGAGTTTCGCGACCCGCTCGATCCGAGCCAGGTGTTTCGCGTCGACTATTTTTGGCGGCTCGAGAACGGGACGTGTGTCATCGGCGAGCTCGACGGAAAGGGGAAGTACACCTTGCAGAACGGCGAGGGCCGGGAGTCGGTCGACCCATTCGTGGCAGAACGTCAACGGGAGTCCCATCTGACAATGCTCGGGCATAAGGTGCTTCGGTTTACGTTTAACGAACTCAAAGACCCGGGGAAGCTGGTCGAGAAAATGAGGCTGGCGGGTATTCCTCGGCAGGCTGAATTGGCTGAGGAGTGGAGACGTCAGTGGTATGGGCGCTGAGAGGTTTTGTCTCGATCTGTAACATCAGGGGGCCCAATAACCCAGTACCTGTTACAGATTGAGACATTTCCCTGGTTTCGCTGGGGTGGGACTGCAACGTATTCCGTCCCCCACATCCTCTCGTCCCTCCGTTAACCGATATGTTCGACTTTAGGTCGCTGCATTAGGTGATAATGGACAAATGTTCAAGTTAATCGTGAGGGAGGAGCTCGATATGGCGTCTGCCGATCGTTCTACGTTGTTTATCAATGCGACCATTCTGGATGGTTCGGAGCATATGGAGCCGCAACCCGATATGGCCGTGGCCGTTGAGCGCGGTGTCATCACATGGATGGGGCCGAGTGCTGTGGCGCAGGCGCCCGCGGGTGCCGAGGTTATCGACCTGGGTGGTGCGTATCTCATGCCCGGTCTCATCAATATGCACGTGCACCTGTGCGGCTCGGGCAAGCCTGTCTCGGCCGGCGATGCGGGCGCGCTGATGAAGAAGCTCGATAATCCCGTGGGCCGCACCATCGTCCGCCGCATCCTCAAGGGCAGTGCCCAGCAGCAGCTAGCAAGCGGCGTGACCACGGTGCGCGGCGCGGGCGACCCGCTGTTTGCCGATCTGGCCGTGCGCGATGCTATCGATGCCGGCAAGTATCAGGGTCCTCGCCTGGTGGCGCCGGGAACGGGCATCACGGTGCCGGGCGGCCATGGTGCGGGCCTGTTCGCCCAGGTGGCCAACAGTCCCGCCGAGGCAGCCGAACAGGTGCGCGACCTGTATGCGCGTGGTGCCGACGTCATTAAGCTGTTCGTGACGGGCGGCGTGTTCGATGCGACCGAGGTGGGCGAGCCGGGCGTGCTGCGTATGCCAGTGGAGGTTGCCGTGGCGGCATGCAAGGCGGCGCACGATATGGGCCTTCCGGTTATGGCCCATGTCGAGAGTACCGAGGGCGTGAAGGCCGCGCTTGAGGCCGGCGTTGACACGATTGAGCACGGCGCTCCGTTGACACCCGAAATCTTGGAGCTGTACCGTGGCGCCGCGGGCACGCAGCTCGAGGGGCGTGCTCCGAGTGTGACCTGCACTATCAGCCCGGCGCTGCCGTTTGTATTGCTCGACCCGGAAAAGACCCATTCTACCGATACGCAAAAGAAGAACGGCGACATCGTGTGCTCGGGCATCATCGAGAGCGCCCGTGCCGCACTGGAAGCTGGCGTTAAGGTGGGCCTTGGTACGGACTCGAGCTGCCCGTTCGTGACGCAGTACGACATGTGGCGTGAGGTGGCCTATTTTGCCAAGTATGTCGGCGTGAGCAACGCCTTCGCACTGCATACGGCTACGCAAGTCAACGCCGAGCTGCTGGGGCTGGACGGCGAGACTGGCACGATCGAGTGCGGCAAGGCCGCCGATATCCTGGTGACGCGCAAGAATCCGCTCGATGACCTGTGCGCACTGCGTGAGCCGATGCACGTGATGTGCCGTGGTGATCTGGTGCGCAAACTCAAGGTGAAGCGCATTCCCGAGGTGGACGCCGAGCTCGACACGATTATGGCCATGCCTGCCGAGGCGTTGGCCGAGGAGCTTGC
Organism: uncultured Collinsella sp.; assembly: GCA_900545995.1. Lineage (GTDB taxonomy): Bacteria > Actinomycetota > Coriobacteriia > Coriobacteriales > Coriobacteriaceae > Collinsella. The sequence goes on from URBM01000065.1 coordinate 2,029, forward strand.
CCGCGACGGCGTGGCGTAAGCGCGCGATATGGCGATGCGACAAGGGGGCAATCCTTTTGTCATAATTAGAAAAAGCCGAGGTCTCAACACGAGGCCTCGGCTTTTATTTGTCCCATGGTATGGCGGCTATGAGCGCGTCTCCATCTTGGCATGGCACTTGGGGCAGGTGACGCGGATCTTGCCTTTGCCCTTGGGAACGGAGAGCATCTGGCCGCAGTTGGGGCACTTGAGATAGGCCGTGGTCTTGCGGCCCTTCCACATCTTCTTGGCTGTGCGCTTGGCACGTTCAAAGTCTTCCTTGCTAGTACCGGCTGCGCGCGAGGCGTTGGCCGCTGCAGCTCCGCCGCCCAAGCTAGCTACAAACTTGCCCAAGCCGGGTACGTTCGCAGTCGCGGCGACAAAGGCCTCGTTCTCCTTGTGACGTGCGTCGATATTTTTGGACAGGCCGCGCAGCACGCCAATCACGATTACGGCGATGGCAATCCAGCTGAGCCACTGGATGCGGGCTATCGATCCGATCATGGCGATGATAATGCCTGCGAAGCCCATCACGATGGTTAGTTCGTCAGCGCCATTGCGGCCCTTCATAAAGTCATTCATGCAAATTGCCTTTCATTCGATATGCCGCACGCCTTTATACCCGATTTAGAGCAAGGGGGACAGGTTAATCTGCACCAATGTGGTGCAAACGTACCTGTCCCCAATGCCCCAATTACTTGGAGAGTTTGTCGACGACGCGTTCGATTTCGGCGAGTTTGGCGGCTTTGAGGTCTTCGTCGCCCGATTCGATTGCCGAAGTCACGCAGCCCTCGATATGCGCCTTGAGCACGTCGGCGTTAATGCGCGCGAGGAGCGCCTGTGTGGCCATGAGCTGCGTGGAGATATCGACGCAGTAGCGGTCCTCCTCGACCATCCGCAGGATGCCGTCGATCTGACCGCGTGCCGTCTTGAGCATGCGGGTCACCGATTTATGGTCTGCCATCATGGCGGGTCCTCGTTTCTGGTCGGGGGAGGGGTGCGTTCAGGTCGCTACGCGGCGGTCACAGACAGGGCGTGGAATTTCTCGCCCGCGGCCTCGACAGCGGCGGCGAGTTGCTCGGCGGTTACGGTGTCGGCGCACTCAACCTGGACGGTCTGGGTCTCGTGATCGGCGTCGGCGTCGGTCACGCCGGCCACGTTGAGCAGCGCCGTCTCGACGGTGGCATCGCAGTGGCCGCACATAAGGCCGGAAGTCTTGATCGTGTAACGCATGGGTATTCCTCTCCGTTGTGTCGGCTTTCCCAGGCACCCGACCTTGACCTTCAAACCGTCGCTCGCGTACCAAAGTACGCGTCGCTCCTCTTTCAGGTCAATCTCGGGTACCTGGAAAACCCGTTCTAAATGAACGTAATAGTGATCCTATTTTGCCACTTTAGGCATAAAGGATTTTAAGCGCAGGGCATTGGACACGACGCAGACGCTCGACAGGCTCATCGCCGCGGCGCCAAACATCGGCGAGAGCTGCCACCCGGTGAGCGGGAAGAACACGCCCGCCGCCAGCGGAATGCCGATGCCGTTGTAGAACAGCGCCCAGAACAGGTCCTGCTTGATGTTGCGGATCGTGGCGCGCGAAAGCTCGATGGCGCGGGCGACGTCCATGAGGTCGCTGCGCATGAGTACCACGTCGGCGCCCTCCTTGGCGATGTCGGCGCCGGTGCCGATGGCAAGGCCCACGTCGGCGCGCGCCAGGGCGGGGGAGTCGTTGATGCCGTCGCCCACCATGGCAACCATGCTGCCCGCATCCTGCAGCTCGCGCACGTGGCGTTCCTTGTCGGCGGGGAGGACGTCGGCGATGACCTGCTTGCTGTTCAGTCCCACGCGGCGGGCGATGGCCTCGGCCGTCACGCGGTTGTCGCCGGTGAGCATGCGCACGTCGACGCCAAGCGAGCGCAGTGCGGCGATGGCCCCGGCGCTCGTCTCCTTGACCTCGTCAGCCACGGCAATGGTGCCGGCAAGCTCGCCGTTCTTGGCAAAGAACAGCGGCGTCTTGCCCTCGGCGGCAAATTGTTCGGCAAGACCCGCGGGCACGGTAACGCCCAACTCGTTCATCAGGCGCACGTTACCAGCGGCAATGGCGTTTTGCCCTTCGCGCGCCGTAACGCCTCGTCCGGGCACGGCGGCAAAGTCCTCGACCATGCGCGCGACGATCCCGCGTGTCTCGCACTCGGCCATAATCGCCTCGGCCAGCGGGTGCTCGCTCGAGCGCTCCAACGCGGCGGCCAACTTGAGCAGTGCCTTTTCGCTCATGGCGGGCGAGCCGTCAGCGCGCGTGGCTACCACGATACCGGTCACGGCAGGCTTGCCGCGGGTGACCGTGCCCGTCTTATCGAGCACCACGGTGCCCACGCTGCGCAGGTTCTCCAGCGCCTCGGCGCTCTTAAACAGAATGCCCATCTCGGCGCCCTTGCCGGTGCCGACCATAATGGCGACGGGCGTGGCCAGGCCCAGCGCGCACGGGCAGCTGATCACCAGCACGGCGACGGCGGAGGTAAGCGCTTCGTTGATGCTTCCGGTCAGCACCATCCACACCACAAAGGTCACGGCCGAGATCGCGAATACTACGGGCACGAACACGCCGGCGACCTTGTCGGCCATGCGGGCGATGGGCGCCTTGGTGGCGTTGGCGTCCTCGACGAGCTGGATAATCTTGGCGAGCGACGTGTCGGCGCCCACACGCGTGGCGCGGAAGGTAAACGAGCCCGTGCGGTTGACCGTGGCCGCGTTGACAGTGTCGCCGGCGGTCTTCTCCACGGGAATGGACTCGCCGGTGAGCGCGCTCTCGTCCACGGCCGAGCTGCCCTCGAGCACCACGCCATCGACGGGGATGGACTCGCCGGGGCGCACGCGCAGGACCTGGCCGGGAAGGATGGCGTCGACATCGACGGTGGTTTCGGTGCCGTCCTCTGCCACTACGGTCGCGGTCTTGGGCGCCAAGTCGATGAGCGCCTCGATGGCGCCGCCGGTCTTGGATTTGCTGCGTGTCTCGAGATATTTGCCCACGGTGACGAGCGACAGGATTGTGCCGGCGCTCTCAAAATACAGGTTGTCCATGCTCGTCATCATGGCCTCGTGGACCTGACCCGCGGCTAGCTGGTCGGCCATGATGAACATGGCGTAGAGCGACCAGGCGATGGAAGCAGTGGCGCCCACGGCAATAAGGGCGTCCATGGTAGGCGCGCCGTGCGTAAGCGATTTAAACCCGTTGATAAAGTATGCGTCGTTGACGTAGACGATGGGAATGAGCAGGACGAGCTCGGTGAGCGCGAGCGTCATGCTGTGGGTGTGGTCGGTGAAGACGCCGGGCAGTGGCCAACCGAGCATGTGCCCCATGCCTATGTAGAACAGTGGGATGAGGAATACGAACGAGACGATGAGGCGGGTGCGCATGGCAGAGGCGGCGGCCTCCAACTTTTTGGTCGGCGACTCCATATGGGCGGCGCCGGACCTGGCTTGCGCGTTGCCGTTTGAGTTGGCGGCATCGGTGCCCGTGCTAACGGGCGAGGCCGAATAACCCGCGCGATCGACGGCGGTACAGATGTCGTCGGGGGAGACCTGCGCGGGGTCGTAGTCGACCAGCATGGAGCCGGCGAGCAGGTTGACCGCGACGCTTTGGACGCCGTCGAGCTTGCTCACGGCACGGTCCACGTGCGCCTGGCAGGCGGCGCACGTCATGCCGCCCACATCGAACTTATCTTGAGCCATGGCTTCTCCTTTCTGTGACGTAGTGTCGGAAATGTTAACCATCCAATACTATACACCCATACCCCCTGGGGGTGTCCAGTGGAGATTGAAATGTATGACATTCTGGTATTGGTCGAGGTGATAGCCAGGTCGGCGGACCGTAGCCGGTCTAATGTCTCAATCTGTAACAACTAGACCCGTTTTTGTCGAGTAACTGTTACAGATCGAGACATTACATCGAGCCACAACTTAACGTCTCAACCTGTAACGCCTAAGGACCGTTTTTCCTGCTAGATGTTACAGATCGAGACAAACCGTCCGCGGTCAACTCAAATGTCTTGATTTGTAACATCTAGAGAGGTTTTTGACCCCTTACTGTTACAGATCGAGACAATTGCCGGGGAGGGGTCCCGTCACGGCAAGATGCCCGCTCCCTAGATACAGAACCCGGGGATCACACAGGTTCGTTTGTTTGGCTTTTCCGCAGGCGTTGCGTACGTAAAGACGTCGCCGTCGTGCCCCACGCGGTTCATATAGAGCGTGCCTTCGCTCTCCGATGTGTCGGGGCTCACCGTGCGCTCCCACCAACAGGTGTCCTTGCCTTTCCACTGGCGGACCATCGTCTCGTTCGTGGAATACGGGCTCACCTTGAGCTCGCGGAAGAGCTGATACTCCTTGCCCTCGCCGTTGTAGATGTCTGCCAGGTAGTGATAGCCCTCGGTAAACGAATCGGGCGGTTGCGTACCGCACAGCTCGACCATGGCGGGCAGCCAAAGGGTTGCGGGCAACTCGCTCAGGCACGATGCGCTGTTGGCGGCGCCCACATTGTTCGAGACCTTCTTGACCCCTTTAATGAGTGCGCGCAACTCGTTGGGCAGCAGCTTAAGGCCGTCGCCGTTGAGCCATTCCCGCAGCTCGCAATCTACCCAGCCGGCGCTCGGCGGTTCAGCTGCAGCGTTGCGCTCGGCAATACCCGCGTCGAACATAAACGTCAGCCCGGCCTTGCCCGTACCGTCCAGAAGCTCATCGTGACGGATGCCCACAAGCTGCGCGCCGACCTCCAGCCCGTTGGTGAGCGTGACACGCTTGGTGCACGGATAGGGGATATGCCCATCAGCGTCGAGCAGGTGGTAACGCTTGGCAATCTCGCGTGCCTCGCTACGGGTCTCGGCGGCCTTAATCTTGAGCGAAATCTCCTGCAGCTGATCCCAGGTGTAGTCGTCAAGTGAACCGCGGATGCCGTCCAGGTAGTCGGGGATGCCAAAGCCATGGGTTGCCGCCCCGATAACGCTGAGCCCCGCAACGGCTGCGATAGCGCCGCCGATAATAAAGCGGCGGCGGGTCATGGCATCGTGGCGGGCCTGATTCAGGATCTCTCGTGCGCGCTCGCCGGCGACGTCGACCTTAAGGTGCGTGCCAGAATCGATATCAATCGCGGCCTCGTCTCCTGTGCCTTCGCGGCCCTCGGATTCGGCATCGGTGAGGTATGCCGAGAGCACCTCGAGCATCTGCTGCTCGGTGGGACGATCGCACTGCTCGACTGAGAGACCCTTCATGATGATTTGGACGAGCGCTTCATCGCCCTCGCAGCGCGGCTCGAGCGGCGCCGGCTTGGTCTTGGTCTTTACGAGATAGAACGAGCCGGTTGCAGCGGCGTCCGTCGACTCAAAGTCAAACGGTTTGCGACCGCTGTAGAGCTGGTACAGAATGCTCGAAAGCGCGTAGACATCGATTGCCGGCGAACGGCGAAGGGCCGCGATGCCTTCGATATCCTGCGTGAGCATCTCGGGCGCGGCGTATGCGGGCGTGGCAAAGCGCCAGATGTCGGCGCGCCGGGTGATCGTGTCGTCGCCGAGAGCCATGGTCGCGGAGCCCATGTCGATGAGGCAGGGGTCAAAGGAACAATCGGCAATCTGCTGCTCGAGTGTTCGGCTGGTGGTGCGGAACATGATATTGGCAGGCGACAGGTCGCGATGGACGACCGGATTCACGAGGCCTTGGGTCATCAAGAGCGCACGAAGCACGGCGTTTCCGACGGCGGCGACCATCTGGGTGGTCAGCCCGCCCGAGGCGTCGTGCGGAAGCAGGGGTAGCGCCTGCTTGAGTGAGGTGCCCTCGACCCACTCCATGAGGATGAGCGGGTCATCCTCGCACGATCCGTAGCCATAGACGCGTGGAAATCCGCGCAGGTGCGAGACGGTACACAGATGACGGTACTCCTCGAACAGCGCGGCGGTGTTGGCCAGGTGCGCTGCCGATTGCTCGGCGGAACGGTCGGGGGCTTGGCCGGAAAGGATGGCGTTGTCCTTGAGTAGCTTGACGGCAAAGACCTCGCCGCTCGTGTTGGTCGCGCGCAGCACGTGCCCGATGTTGCCGTTGTTGCGGTGGGCCGTCTGGAGAATAAGCGTCATAAACCGACGCTTGGCCTCGTCCTCGGCGCTGGGGTCGACCGCCACGGCGGTGTCGAACGTGTCAAGACGGATGAGTTTGTCGCCATAGGCGCTATCGGTAGTATCCATGGCGTTCCTTTGTCTGGCATGGGTTGCCGCACGTATACGTGAGCAGTGCGGATATCGGTAAAGAACCATGATAGCCGCACTGCCCACGTATGCCGCTGAGTATTGTCGTTTACGACGCAGAAGGTAGAAGACGAAAGACGGACGGCGACCGTCTTCCGATCGCCGTCCATGCTAGTCCACAATGACAAGGAATGTCGTGTAGAGACCCAGATGGAGCCTGTCGCTGTTGGCGATTTCCACGGGGGGATAGACTTTGCCGGGCTCGCGTTGGTCGCGCGGCGGCTCAATCACAATATCGCCGTCGCCCGCGCCCGATTCGAGCACTGTGCCGTTGGTCGATCCAAGGCCCTGGGCGTACCAGTGCTCACCCTCGAGCCAAATGCGAAGATGCTCGCGCGATGCGTCGGCGCCCACATCGGTGATGCTGGGCGAGGTTTTGGGCAAAGAACCAATCACGGTGCCGCGCGGATCGCGTGTGAGGGGATGGATTTGCATGTCGGCGCAGTTGTCGGCATGGGTTCTGAGCAGACCGAGGTTGGGGGCGACGGTGCGCGGCTGTTCCAGGCTGTTCATAAAGCCACGTCCGACGGTAGTTTCGGTGGTGCCGAAGTGCCCGCCCGTCTTGCTGCTGCAAAAGCGCTCGACGGTGGCCACGCCCTGAACGGGATCGGCGAGCGCCCCCGTTGCCACAAAGAGCATAAGGTAAAGCGTGCTTTTCTCGCGCACGGCATTGCCGTCGAAGTTGTCGATGCGATTGAGGGCATTTGCATATAGGCGGCTGTCCAGCTTGTAGCTGGCGAGAGCCGACATCATTTCGTTGGCGGCCGGACCGCGATAGTGCTCGGCGATTGCCCGATAGGCGGCCTCGCCGCCGCCGAGCTTGCTGCAGATTGCCGAGGAAAGGTTGAGTGTGGTGACGGTAAAGTCGCTGTAGATGGAGGGTGCGCACTGGTCAGGCTTGCGATGGACGATGTAACGGGTGAGATACGAGCGGTTGGAAGAGCATTTCTCGAGCAGGGTACTGCCGAGATAAGAGTTTCCATTGATGAGCATTCGGGCGATCTCGAGATGTTTAAGACCGCCGAACGAGCGAATATCGTTATAGAGGACCGAGCAAGGCGTCTCTGCTGCCACGGATACCTCCTTTGATTGCTTCCTAGCCAATATGGCGATAGGAATTAATGGCCCCGGTGGGCGACGTATTAAATGGCTGCACAATAAATAGTGTAACCAAAGCAACATTATAGGCCACATGTTCGAAATTGCAGGAAGACTGAGAGATTTGGTTTGGACTGGACGGAAATCCCCCTCTGTCTTGATCTGTAACAATTAGGGCCGATTTTACTCGGTAACTGTTACAGATTGAGACGTTTGTGAACTGTGTCGACCGTTTGTCTCGATCCGTAACACGTAGAGGAAGATTTGCCCTGTAGATGTTACAGATTGAGACAATCAGCCAGCCCCGCCCCGTCCGCCTCGTCATCTGTGGTTTACGTGGGGGCATACGGAGTGCGGGTATACTAACCGGCGGCGAATCTGCTCCATCGCTTAGAGCTGCTGCGTCTGGACGGCGCGTGATAGGGCTGCCAAAGCGATCGCCAGCGTGCTGAGCAACGTCCTCTCTGTGCGCACCTGTTTTGTATGTATTAGCGCACTACCAAGCACGCCCGCGCGGCCGCATGCCGCGCCCATAGTGCGTGCAGATAAGGAACAACAACATATGCGTAATTCTGTATCCGACGTCACGGACGCCGAGATTCTGGACGAGGCCCGCGAGGCCATGACCCAGGCTGCCTTCGATGCCGCCGATGAGGCCAATGCTGCCCAGACCGTCGAGTCCGCTACCGAGAGCCTGCCCGCCTTTGACGAGCTGGGCCTTTCGGACGAGATGCTTCGTGCTATCGAGAACCTAGGCTACACGGCGCCCACGCCTGTCCAGGCTGGCTCGATCCCCGTGGTGCTCGAGGGCCGCGACCTGCTTGCCGCTGCTCAGACCGGCACCGGCAAGACGGCCGCCTTCTTGCTGCCGACCATGAACAACCTGGAGCACATCGCTCCGCCCAAGCCCGTGCGCGAGCGTGGCGGTCGCAACCGCCGTCGCGGCGCCAAGAAGCCCGAGGGCAACGGTCGCGGTCCCTTGATGCTCGTCATCACCCCCACGCGCGAGCTTGCCCAGCAGATCGACGAGGTCGCGAGCAAGATTGCCGACGTCACTGGCCATGTCGCCGTGACCGTCGTGGGCGGCGTGAGCTACAAGCCGCAGACCGCGGCGCTCAAGTACGGCTGTGACATCCTGGTCGCTACGCCGGGCCGTCTGGTTGACCTGATCGAGCAGGGCGCCTGCCACCTGGACGAGGTCAAGGTGCTGGTGCTGGACGAGGCCGACCGCATGCTCGACATGGGCTTTTTGCCCGCCGTCCGCCGCATTGTGCGCGAGACGCCGGCCGAGCGTCAGACGCTGCTGTTCTCGGCCACGCTCGACGAGGAGGCCGTGGGCTGTCTCTTATACACATCTCCGAGCCCACGAGACATCTCAGGATCTCG
>URBM01000066.1 GCA_900545995.1 uncultured Collinsella sp.
TCCTGAGATGTCTCGTGGGCTCGGAGATGTGTATAAGAGACAGCTCGATCGCACTGCCGACCGCGTCATCTGCATCGATAACGGCTCGATTGTGTTTGACCTGCCGCGCGAGGACATTACCGACCGAGCCGGCATCGCCCACTGCACCCAAGCACAGGCCGCCGAGCTTATGGCTTGCGTCGAAGGCGCCCGCGCCGCCCACCACGCCTATAGCGTGGACGTGCTCGTGCCCAACCGTCGCGATACGCTCGAGGCCTTCCCCGAGATTCCCTGCGATCGGGCAACCATTGACGACTATCTTCGCCTCACGCTGAAAGGGGCTTCAAAATGAAACGCGCCTTTATGTCCGAGCTCGCCATCGCTCGCACGCTCATCCCGAGCATTGCGGGCGTCGGCCTGTTCATCTTCGTCGTGCTAACCCTTGCCAACGCATCGGACGGCGATTCCGGTATGAGCGCCGGCGCCTGCGCGGTCAGCGCCATGTCGCCCATCATAATCATGAACTCACTGGCTGGCTACGATAACCAAAACGGCTGGGAGCGCTATCGGGCAACGCTGCCGTTCTCGCGCAAAGACATCATCTGCGCACGCTACCTGTGCATTATTGCTTTCTCGGCCGTCATGGCATGCACCGCCGTGCTTTTGAACATCATCGCCCTTCCGTTCTTCGATCACACGGGCATTCCCTCGACGGGACAGACCGTCTTTGAGATCACAATAGCCTCCGCCGCATCGATGCTCATCTCCCTCATGATGGTGTTTTTGGCACAGCCGCTGTTCTTTCGATTTGGACACATGGAGGCGCTGCGCCTTTCCGTCGGCCTGTTTGCCCTGATGGGCTGCGGTACCATGGCAATGCTGAGCTCCTCCAACCCCATCAGCAACTGGCTCATGTCGATTGCCGGAGCGAATCCCGATCCTGCCGTTCTTGGCTGCCTATGCGCCGGCATCGCCGTCTTGGACTTCGCGCTTTTCACCCTCAGTGCCACCATCAGCACCAAGGTCTACCAAGCGCGCGACCTGTAGCCGCGCGCGGTATCATCGGACGTGCGTCATAGATCTGGCGCAGTCGTTCTTGGGGAGGCACCACACCCATGTCATGGGTCGCTGCGGCACTAGCCTCGGCATTCTTTGCCGGCATCACATCCATTTTGTCTAAATGCGGCATCAAGCACACCGATTCCGATGTCGCTACCGCTATCCGGACCTGCGTGGTGCTCGCTTTCGCTTGGGCAATGGCGGGGATTTCCGGTTCTATTGAAACCATTGACAGCATTCCCGCCAAAGCTTGGCTCTTTCTCGCCCTCTCGGGACTTGCCACCGGCGCATCGTGGATCTGTTACTTTAAGGCCCTCAGCGTCGGCGACGTTAACAAGGTCGTACCCGTCGATAAGATGAGCACCGTGCTCGCCGCGCTTATCGCCATTGTGCTTTTTGGCGAAACAAGCAACCTGGCAGTTAGGCTCGCGGGGACCGCCGTCATCACGCTCGGCACGTTTTTGATGATTGAGAAGAAACAGCCGGCCGGAACAAAGCAAAAACAAGACCGGGCCTGGCTCGTCTATGCGATCGGCGCCGCCGTGTTTGCGGCCTTGACCTCAGTCCTCGCCAAAATTGGCATCGAGGCAGTGGAGTCCAACCTGGCGACGGCCATCCGCACCTGTGTGGTACTCGTTATGTCGTGGGCGATCGTCGCCGCCAAGGGCAAACTGGGACAGCTCACACATATCGACCGCAGCGAACTTGCATTCCTTGCGGCATCGGGTATTGCGACCGGTGCGTCATGGCTGCTCTACTACTACGCCATTGCTGCTGGTCAAGTAAGTGTTGTGGTCCAAATCGACAAGCTCTCGATTTTCGTATCGGTGCTGTTTGCACGCCTGGCCTTTAACGAAAAGCTCTCGCGCCGCGGTATCGTCGGCCTCGTCCTCATCATTCTGGGCACCGCCACGCTGTCTATCTGGAAATAGCGCCGATGCCGAGTAAGGCCCAGGCCGCCCACAAACTTGTTACAAATGACATACCCCAGCGCGGGCACATCGTTCTACAATGAAGGCGTCACGGGTCTCGGCCCAATTTCGATCATCCAAAGGGATGTCTTTTTGGTCATTGTTCTTTAGGGAACGGTTAATCGCATACCAATAGGAAAACGGCCATCTTGCGGCCGTGATTTGTTGCGCCGTTCCCGCTCCATCATCTGCCAACATTGCACCTGATAGGAAAGAACAATGCAGTCTTTGGAATCTCATTCCTTCCCAAAAGCCAACAGCTTCGACACGACGCTCGTGCGCTCTAAGATCATGGGGCCCAACCCCCTCAAGCTCTGTGAAGAGTTGCTTCGCGATGCAGATATCCCCCGCGGAGCCAGCGTCTGCGACCTTGGATCGGGCACCGGCATTACCAGTGCCCTGCTCGCCCGCGAGTCCGGGTTTAACACCTACGCCGTCGATCTGTGGAGTGACCCCGTCGAGAACCGAGCGTTCTTCGATTCGCTTGGCATCTCGCCTGAAACAATTCATCCCGTACAAGCCGATGCTTCGCAGGGTCTACTATTTGAGCATGCCTTTTTCGATGCGGTCGTGAGCGTCGACTCATACAACTACTTTGGCCGCGACCCTCGGTATCTGGGCGAGCGGCTGCTCCCCTACGTTAAGCAGGGTGGCATGCTTTATCTGAGCATCCCAGGCATGGTCCACGATTGCCACGATAACCTCCCCGATTGTCTGCTCAAATCATGGACGCCCGAGCAGCTCGACTACATGCACGACATAGCCTGGTGGCATGCCATGATCGAGCCCACCCCTGGCGTCGAGATCGTTTCAATGCGCCCCATGCTCTGCACGGCAGAAGCCTGGTCTGATTGGCTTGTCTGCGACAACGAGTACGCAGCAGGCGACCGCGCCGCAGTTGACGCAGGCGCGCTCGATTACCTCAACACCATCGCAATCGAGCTGAGAAAGCTCTAAACAGCAGCCGCCCGAGGTCGTTTAAATACGATCTCGGGCGGTTTGTTAATCGAATGGTAAGCGAGTCGAAATAGACTATTACTTCCGCAGCGGTTTGGGCAGCGGAATGCCCACAGCGATAACGGCGGCGATGATCATGCAGACGATGCCCTTGAGCGGGAAGCACATGAGCAGCAGGCCCACGACCATAACGGGCTGGCGCATAACGGCACCCATCGTCGAAGCCGTGCACACGGCGACGCAAAAGACCGGATCGGCGCCGGTGAGGATGGCAAGGCCGTAGCCCAGGCTCACACCCGAGAAGATAACAGGGAAGAAGTGGCCGCCGCGCCAGCCCAGGTTGATGAGGGCAGGCGTCAGCATGGCTTTAACGAGGCCCGTCGTGATGAGCACGCCGGCGGGGATCGTCAGATAGGTTTCCATGAGCACGTCGGCCTGCGTCTCGCCGGCAAACATGGTGTAGGGCAGGACCGTGCCGCAGATGGCGAGTGCCAGACCGGCCAGCATGGCCTTGACGACGGGGCGGTCCCCTATGGCGTGGGCCAGCGCCTCGCTCGTGTGTTCGGAGACAAAGTAGAGCCAGCCGCAGACGGTGCCAATAAGCGCCAGGGGGATGAGCCAGGCAATTTCCAAGTTGCCCACCTCGGCAGCCTCAAACCTCGGCATGCCCATGCCGCCGCCCATAAGCTGGCCGAGCAACAGGTAGGTGCCCAGGCCGCCGGCAATCGCGATGCCATAAACCACGGTCTTTTGCGCTTTGGGCAGCTTGATGGTGATCTCGTCGGCATCGGACTCGCCATCGCCGGCGTCCTGGCCGTCGGCACTGCCGGCAAGCGGCGCCACAAAGCCAAAGACGGGCGCAGTGAAAAGTGCCGTCAAGGCAGCCTGGGTGCCCAGCAGCGTAAGCTCCCTAAACTCGGCACCAAAGCGACGCATGCGGTCGCCGACCCAGCTGCATAGACCCGCGATAACGCCGGTCAGGCCGGCCTCGGGACCAATGCTTCCGCCAAACAGCAGCGGCAGCAGCGCCGCGACCGACAGCTTGCCCAGGTTGTCATACGGATAGCGACCGTCCTGCTTTACCTTGGCCATCACCTGGTTGAGGTCGTCGGTCTTGGTACCCGTTACCTTTTCGTACAGGCCGATCACTAGACCACCAAGCAAGCAGACGAAAAACGGATACGGCAAAAAACCGAACGGGCCACTGGCGAGCTCGGGCGAAGCGACGCCCAGCATATGCGGAATCTCGGTCCACAGATAGTCGATGCCGTGCTCCATCGCAAAAAAGAACAGCCAGACCGCGGCACCTGCAAACGCACCGGTCACGGCGACGCTGACCAAGAACAGCGCACGGTTTGTAGGCTTGGCAAGTTTATCCATCGGGTCCTCCCGTGGTCTTAATTGACATAGATAAGTTTTATTTTAGAACGGTCCCGGCGCAGATGAGCAAGCCATCCACGCCGCAAACGTCACCATTGGGCATGACGCAAGTCCCATCCAAAGCTTAGCCGTTGATGATCGAGGCAATCTCACTCAGCCTATCGGCAAAATAGATGCCTTGCTGGCGACGCGGGCTCGACAAGCCCTTATCGACCATGCGGCAGAGCAGTGCCTTAAGGTCGTTGTAGTAGCCATCCAAGTTGTACAGAATGCACGGTGCGTTGAGGTGCCCCAGCGATACGGCGGACATGATCTCGGAGATCTCCTCGAGCGTGCCCGTGCCGCCCGGAAAAGCGATAAACGCGTCGCCGAGTTCAATCATCTTGGCTTTGCGCTCCGCCATATCGCTCGTCACGATCAGGTCGTCGATACCATCGTGCTGAAACTCGGCCTCGATAAAAAAGCTTGGCTCCACGCCCGTCACGTGCCCACCGGCGGCAAGCACGCTATCGGCGAGCGCACCCATCAGGCCCGACTTGGATCCGCCGTACACCAGCGCATGCCCACTGGCGCCAATCCATGCGCCAAGCTCTTGCACTGCCGGCAGAAACACCGGGTCGTTGCCGGCGCTGGCGCCCAGATATACGGTGATGTTCAATTTCAGTCTCCCTTGCCGCCGAGCGCGGCGTTCGTTTTAGCGCTGACGTCGACGATACTCGCGCACGCGACGCGATAGATCGGCGAGCTCGTCGCGATCGAGTTCTTCCAGATGCTCCAGGTCGTCCATAAAGCGCGCCATAGTGTCCTTTTGACGCATCTTGATGAGCATGTTGCAGTAGTTCACCGCCACGCCCGTGAGCATGGCGATGTAGAAGATGCTGATGACGCTCAGGATGACCGTGATGGCGCGGGCAACCGGCGTTTCTGCCGGAATATCGCCAAAACCGATGGTGGACACGGTCTCGAAGCTAAACCAGAGTCCATCGCCAAAGGTAAGGGTTGTAGGCTCGGACAGCCAGACAGCCGTTGAGCACAGCAGGTAAAAGATAAGAAACAGGCCCGTGATGCGCGCAAAGCCAGCCTGGCGCAACACGTCGGCCAGCGTCCTCAGTCTTTTCATCGCAGCCCCTTTTCCCAGACGTCCAATCACGTTCGCTCGGTATTGTCGCACAAACCGGCAGTTAGGGACGTTCCTCTTGTGCCGGCAGAAAGGTACTGTCCCCAACTGCCGGGTGCCCAATGACTACCTGAACGAGTATCTTGATATAGACATACCGCCCACCGTCATGCCCGCAGCAGGCAAATAGAAAGTGAGTCCACAATGTTTAGACCTCTTCGCAGGAAAAAGCGCGCCATCACCGATGAGCAGGCGCGAGAGCTGCTCGCCGATTGCAAGCGCGGCGTTTTTTCCGTCAACGGCGACGATGGCTACCCCTACGCTATTCCCGTTAACTATTTCTTTGATCCCGAACACGACAAAATTTATTTCCATGGAGCCAAGGCCGGCCACAAGGTCGATTCACTCAGACGTGATGACAAAGTCTGCTTTACCGTTTACGGCAACGAACGGTACATGGAAGATGACTGGGCTCCCTACGTCATGAGCACCGTGGTCTTTGGCCGTTGTCACCTGGTTGATGAGACTCCCGCGTTTGTCGAGGACAAAGTCCGCCAGCTCGCGCTTAAGTACTACCCTTCTGCCGAAGAGGTCGAGGAGGAAATTGCCAAAAGCATCAAGGGTGTCCAACTCTACGAGATTTCAATTGAACACCTTTGCGGCAAGCAGATTCACGAAAAGTAACTAGTCGTTGGGAACGTTCTTGCAACCGGCAGTTAGGGACGTTCCTCTTGTGCCGGCAGAAAGGGGCTGTCCCCAACTGCCGGCAGAAAGAGAACGTCCCCAACTGCCGGGCATTAGGCAGGCTGAGCTGGTATCCTTATGCGGTACTGCCTCGATTCGATAGGATTGCATGTGAAACCTTCCGCCGTCCTTCGCTTAGCTCTATATCGCACCCTAGCCGTCGCGCTTGCCGCACTCGCCATACTGAGCACCGTCGTCCCCGCCCCGGCCTTTGCCGCCGACTCCGACCAGCAAGTCAAGACGGTCCGCGTCGGCTGGCTCGTAACCAGCCAGGGTTACCAGGAAGGCACACCCGGGGAGCGCCTCTCGGGTTGGGGCTATGACTACCTGCAAACCCTCTCGTATTACACCAAAGGATGGAAATACGAATACGTCAGCGGCACCTTTACCGAGCTCATGGACATGCTCGAGGCCGGCGAGATCGACCTGATGCCCAACATCTCATACTCTGCAGAGCGCGCACAGAAGCTGCTCTATTCTTCAAACCCCGAAGGCACCGAGCGCTACTACATCTACGCCAAGCCTGATCGCGACGACCTCTCTAAGGGCGACCCCGAGGCACTCGAAGGTCTCACCATTGGTTGCAACCCCGGCGTCATGCAAACCACTGTTGGCAAGCAATGGCTCGCCAACGAAGGCATCACCTGCACGTTTAAAGAAATCGATGGCGGCAGCGCCCTTTTTGACGCACTCGCAAACGACGAAGTCGACGCCATCATCATGAACGACACCATTTCGTCCCCCGACGCCTCGCCCATGTTTTACGTTGGCTCCAGCGACTACTACTTTGCCGTCCCCAAAAGCCGGCCCGATCTGATGAATGACATCAACGCCGCCATGACGGCAATCAACCGCGTCAATCCTCGCTATAACGATGAGGTCAAGTCGAATTACTCCACCCAAAACAGTGGATCATCATCGCTCGCCAGCTCTGAGACCGCTTGGCTCAAGGCACACGGCAACAGCATTACGGTCGGGTATCTTACAGACCTGCTCCCCTACTGCGCCCAAAACGCTGACGGCGAGATGGAGGGCTCGCTTGCCTCACTCCTCACAACACTTCGCGACAAATTTGGAATTAAGGTCAAGACGACCGTCTTTACCGACCATAAAAAAATGTCAGAGGCCCTCTCGAAGGGAAAGATCGATGTCGCTCTGCCAATCTATCGCGACTATTATCTCGCCGAGCAATGCGGTTTCATTCAATCCAACTCGCTCGGAACGGTCCCGCTTGTTGCCCTCCATGTCGGTGGCGATCTAAACGAAAACCTTAAGAAAATCGCCTGCACAACGTCATCGTTCGTTAGCTACCGCGAGCTACAGACCTTGTACCCCTCTTCGACCATAACTAGCTACCCCTCCAAGGAAGCAGTGATCGATGCCCTTAACAAAGGTGAAGCAACGTGCGCCATCGTACCCAGCTCGCGCCTTGAAACCGTTCGCGACCTCTACGATATCGATGAGCTCAAGACGTCGGAACTCCCGTACACCGCCGAGCTCTCGTGTTGGATGCGCCGCGGTAACCCCGAACTATTGGGGATTATCAACAAGGGTATTATCAATGCCGGTGAATCGCTCTCCGTCAGCAGCTACTCCTCGTCATACTCAACCCAAGAGTCCGACATGTTCCGTTTTATCTACCGCAACCGCAGCGCAATCGCCACCGTTATCATCGGCATGCTTCTTACCTTCATTGCCATCCTTATCTGGGCACTGAAGCGCGCGCAAACCGAAGAAAACAAAGCACTCGCCGCCAACGCCGCCAAAACAGCGTTCCTTACGCGCATGAGCCACGATATCCGCACGCCGCTTAATGGCATCTTGGGCCTCATCGAAATCGAGGAATTAAAGGAGGGCGACATGCAGGTCGCGCGCGAAAGCCGCGCCAAGGCACGCGTTGCCGCCAATCACCTGCTTTCGCTCATCAACGATCTTCTCGAGATGGGCAGGATCGAAGAGCAGAAAGTAACGCTCGAACATGAGTCGTTCAATCTAAAAGAGCTGTGTGACGACGCGCTGATCCTGTGCAAGCTCCGCGCAACGGATCGCGGCATCACCATGCTGGACACCAGCGACCCCTACATCGTCAACCAATACTTAATTGGCAGCCCCACCCACATCCGGCGGATTATTATCAATCTGCTGGACAACAGCATCAAATACAACAAGCATGGCGGTGCCGTCACATTCTGGTCCACCGTCAAGCCGATTAACGATGAGCACGCGCTCTTTTGTTTTAGCATCTCGGATACCGGCATTGGCATGACGCCTGAGTTTTTAGCGCACATCTACAAGCCGTTTGCCCAGGAGGGCAACGATGCCCGTAGCAAGTTCCAAGGGACGGGCGTCGGCATGGCAATCGTTAAATCGCTCATCGATATGATGGGTGGCACCATCGAAATCTCGAGCGAACTCGGTGTGGGCAGTACGTTCGATGTTGAAATCCCGCTCGATATCGACAAGAACCCTCAAGCGAAGGAATGCGTAAGCGAACTGGCAGATAGCTGCTCGCTTACCGATATGAATGTCCTTCTGGCCGAAGATAACGAACTCAACGCCGAGATTGCCCAAGCACTGCTCGAAACCGAAGGAGTTATCGTGACACGCGCCGCCGACGGCAGCGAAGCGGTCAAGCTTTATGTTGGGCGACCCGCCGGCAGCTTTGACGCCATTCTGATGGACGTTATGATGCCGGGCATGGACGGCTACGAAGCGACCCGCGCAATCCGCCTGAGCGACAAGTCCGACGCCGCCGACATCCCCATCATCGCACTCACCGCCAATGCCTTTTCCGAGGACGTGCAGGCGGCCCACGATGCCGGCATGAACGCGCACTTGCCCAAGCCGCTCGACTTTGACAAGCTCAAAAGCATGCTCGCCCGCATCAGGCAGCACGGTGCCGCCTCGCTATAGCGTTCCGCAACGCCCGCGCTGAAACTCTTCGCTCATGCCGATGCCGTTGTCGCTATCCGTTTACCGTCGCCTTGCCATACGGGGCCTTCCAGCAAATCCAGCCAGAAGGCCCCGTTCGCGAGGTCGTTAGCTATGCATTGAAAACGTAGCGGTCCAGACGCTCGCACGCCTCCTTTACGCGCGAAAGCGGCAGCGCCAGATTCACGCGAATATGGCAGGGCCCGTGGAACGGACGGCCGTCCTGATAGCCCACGCCCACACGCGCGCCCTCGTCGAGCAGCCATTGGATGTCGCGGCCGTGCACGCGGCACCACTCCGCGCAGTCCAGGAACACCATGTAGGTGCCTTGCGGGCGCGAATAATTCACGCCCTCAAAATGCTCGTCCACGTAATTGCAGAAGTACTCGATATTGCCGGCAAGCACCTGATTGAGCTCGTCCACCCACTCATAGCCCTGCGGCTGGTAGGCACCGATAAGCGCATGCATGGAGAGGACATTCATCTCGTTGTAGTGGGTCTTGTTGGACACGGCGCACACGCGGTCGCGCAGCGTCTCGTTATAGATGATGTGGTAGCTGCCGACCAGGCCCGCCAGGTTGAACGTCTTGCTGGGCGCGTAGAGGGCAACCGTGCGCATGCGGGCATCCTCGCTCACCGACTGCGTCGGGATGTGCTTGTGCCCCGGCAGGATGATATCGGACCAAATCTCGTCCGAGATCACTACGCAATCGTGCTGGCGATAGATGTCCATGGCGCGCTCGATCTCGTCGCGTTCCCATACGCGGCCGCAGGGATTGTGCGGCGAGCAGAACACCGCGGCATGGATGTGGTTTTGGGCGAGCTTGTGCTCCATGTCCTCAAAGTCCATACGCCACACGCCCTGGTCGTCGAGCTTAAGCGGGCTGTGGACAATGTGATAGCCCGCGGCCTCAATGGACTTGGTAAAGCCGATGTAGGTAGGGCTGTGGACCAGCACCGCATCGCCCGGCTGGACATACGCGCGCAGCGTCGACACGACGCCGCCCAGCACGCCGTTTTCGTAGCCGATATGTTCAGGGCTCAAACCTTCGACGCCATTACGGCGGCTCTGCCATTCGATGATGCGGTCGAAGTACTCGGGGCGCGGATCGAAATAGCCAAACATGGGGTGCTGGGCACGCTGAATGATGTGCTCCTGGACCGTGGGGACCGTGGCAAAATTCATGTCGGCCACCCACATGGGAATGCGGTCGAAGCCCTCGTCGGGTGCGTTCGGAGCCATACCGGGGATCTCGCCCCAGGAGTCAACGGCGATGGAGTCCATGCCGTGGCGGTCGATGATTGAAGTGAAGTCGTATTTCATGCTGGACTCCCGTGCAAAGTAGACTGTTTCGTTAGGCGTTATTGTCCACCAGCGTGGGCGGTTTTGGCGCGGGGTTTGGCGCTTAATTTGACGGGTGCGGACGAATGGCTGGTTAGTCTCGCGCGTCGGTGACGGCGACTACGGTTAGCTGGGTTTCATCGACCGTAAAAGATATGTCGAGTCCGGCGTAGGCCAAGTGGTAAACGCGGTTTGGCTCGTGCTTGCTGCCCGCGCGGCGTGGATCTTGGCGAAGGACCTCGACCAAGCCGGGGAGCTTTGCGGGCGGGACTATATCTGTCTCTTATACACATCTCCGAGCCCACGAGACATCTCAGG
>URBM01000067.1 GCA_900545995.1 uncultured Collinsella sp.
ACGAGATCCTGAGATGTCTCGTGGGCTCGGAGATGTGTATAAGAGACAGACAGTCGCCTTCGACAGCACGTTTTTCGAAAACGGAGGGGGTGTATGCCTGGACTGCGTCCCCTCGAGCGCCGATGGTACGCAGCCCGCTATCTCATTCACCGCATCGCTGAAAATGACCAAGGCGGGCACCGACGCCACGGCAAATGGCGAGATCGCTCTGATGTTCTACGCGAGCGGCACAGAAAGCCAGGAGATTCGGGGCAAACAGCGGACCGGATCGCTCAGCCTGACGCGAGGGGCAGATCCCGGTCCTGTCGATATCAGTGCCGAAACGCAAGATGTGCATCACGTCCTTGTCGATCCGGCGCTCCTCGAGATGGAATGGAGCGGAGTAGGAGCGGTCGGACTCGCCCCCTCGACGAGTGACATCGCAAGCGACTCCAGCGAGAGCAGCGGTGAAATAGCGCCTGGGGACAATGGCGCACCAGGTGGCATAACACCGCCATCGAGCGGTCCTTCAGCCACTTTCAGCGAGCCAAGCGAAACAGCCACCGCAGTGGGCGGCACGCAAGCTGGCGAAAACTTGGGGTGTCCCATGCCGGCAGACATCGACGAGGGCAATTGTTGCATGATGGTCGCGCTCGACCGCACGGAAACCGTCGACGCCGCGAGCATTGAGGTCACCGCTGCCGATAAGCCCGTCCGCAAAGCAGCCATTATCGCATTCCCTAAAACCGTCGAAGTTGTTTTTCTGCCATCGGGCGAGGTCGTAGCCCCCACCTTGCTCACCTTGCTTGGGGCAAAGGGCACGGCCAACCAAATCGACAACCTCACGGTCGCCGACCCTGCGACCACCGCAAAACTGCACCTGTATGCCGTAACCTCGGACGGAGGCAAAACCGAGGAATTCGACGGTGAGAACCTCCTGAATAACCGGATACTCCATAAAATGGAAGACGTCTCGTATCAAATTGAGCTCGTGGGATTTGACCGAGCTCGAGATGCCGATATCATCGCCGCGGCCATTGAGTCCCCGCAGCGACTCATGACGCTGTGCTTCGATTACAGCCCCTATGTCGTGATGGGAGGCTGAGGCTTGGGCACCAAATGCCGTCATTAATACCACTTATATAACGTATAGGATGAGGCATGACGCACCCTGCAGCCCGTTCTGCTACGATTGCCAGGTTGGCATCAATATGGGAGGGTTCATGCCGGGTTTGGGAACGGTCATCAACGTCGCACTTTTGATTGCGGGCGGACTGCTGGGCCTTATAGGCGGACGCTTTATCACACCCCGCATCCAAGACACGCTCATGAAGGCGTCGGGGCTGTGCGTTTTGTTTATCGGACTGGGCGGCACCATGCAAAAGATGCTCGTCATTGACGGGAAAGCGCTGGAGACCACCGGCACCACCATGCTCATCGTCTCGTTTGCCCTCGGCTCGCTCATCGGCGAGGCCGTTAACCTGGAAGCCGGCATCGAAAACCTGGGCGAATGGCTCAAGCGCAAAACCGGCAGCGAGGGAGACAACGAGTTCACCAATGCCTTTGTCTCGACATCGCTGACCGTCTGCATCGGTGCCATGGCTATCGTGGGATCAATCCAAGACGGCTTGCTCGGCGACTGGTCCACGCTTGCCCTCAAGGGCGCGTTGGACTGCATCATCGTCTGCACCATGACGGCTTCGCTCGGCCGTGGCTGCATCTTCTCCGCCCTGCCCGTTGCCGTATTCCAGGGAACGATTACGCTGTTTGCCGGCGCGCTCTCCCCCATCATGACCGCCGCCGCCCTCGACAGTCTATCGCTCGTGGGCTCTATACTCATCTTCTGCGTCGGCGTCAACCTCATCCGTCCTCAGACCTTCCGCACGGCCAATATGCTCCCCTCCGTTGTCATAGCCGTCATCTACGCCCTCCTGTTCTAAATCTATCTACGTAGCGGTGTCTCGAACACCTGTTTGATGCTGTGCTATGATATGAGGTCACCGAAGCTGCGTTAGGAGAGGAGAAGCGGTGGCCGACCAGGACATCAAGATGCTCATCGAGCGCATTATGGCCGAGGCCCGGACCCATCAGTCTGCTCGCTTCTCAAACGAAGTCTATGCTGACGAGCCGATTCTCAAAACCGGTCGTCAGATGCAGAACTTCCTTCCCGACCAGTACCGCAAAATGCGTGAGATATCGCGTTGGCAAGAAGACCCCAAGGGTGGCGCGGGACGTTGGCTTTCGGAAGCCGAGCTTTTCTACCGCCAAGGCCTGCTGATGGCCGACTTTGAGGACGACTGCCCCTACAACGGCACATTCAAGTCGTACTTTCCCACCTATAACGCCATGAGCGATCGGCAGCTGCGTGGCTATTTTACCTGGCGCACCCAAGTGCGCCGCGGAACCGTCGAGGAAACGTCTACGTCCTTTGCCTTTCTGTATCTCTATGAGCTGATCTGCGGCATTGGCGTAGATAACCCACTCGATGGTTTTAACAAAATCAAGGCCTTTTGGGATGCCTATCGCGCCTTTGAACCCGGCATCGACCGGTTCGCACGCGTGTGGCTGCAGGACTACGCCGTGTTCCACAGACTCGACCCCAAGCTGCTTCGCGACTCTAAAACCGTCATGTTCGATAACGCCCTTATCGAGCTGCGGCGTGCGGCGCGAGACCTTGCGCCCGCGCCAACGCCGCCAGACCTGGCGCCTGCGCGTCGCAAGACCTCCGAGCCCACGCTCCCCCTTCCGCCCGACGAGGCAGGCGAGGAGCGACTCATGACCGCTATAAACGCCCTCTCCACGTACAACCTGAATAACTCACGGCTCGACCGTTCCCACCATCGCGACCTGCGCCACGTGGCATGCGCCGTGTATGTCCGTATGGCGCGCTACTATGACACGCACCGAAAGACCGGCATCGTAGCGAGCTTGTTTGGGGAGGAGACGGCCATGCCCTACACCATGTTTGCCTCGGCCGTGTTCTTTGCGCCCGAGCGCCACGAGGACTGCGAATATCGCCTGGACCCCATTCACATCTATCGCTGCCAAAATGGCTTTTGGGAATGCATGCGCATCCACGGCAGCAGACAAAAAAGTAGCAAGCTCGGTGAGATGATGCGCGCCTGCGACCAACGCCTGCGCCTGGCCCTAGACCCCACCCATCCCCTAAAGGAGGAGAAGGTCCCCAAATATCTGGCCAAGATCATCGATGACGAGATCGTGGCATGGCTTTCGTGGGACGCCGCGCACCAGCCTGTCAAGATCGATATCGATTTGAGTCAGCTGGGGCACATTCGGAGCGCCGCCGCGCAAACGCGTGAAGCGCTTTTGATTGATGAGGAGCGCGAGGATGATGTGTCTATGGAAGCCGAGGCGACGCTTATCGAGCAACCGAACACCGAGTCTGCGCCCAGCATGACCGCCGGACCTGGCGAGATGGCCACACGGCAAGACGAACCCGACGAGCCGACTGTCTCCACCGAAGAGTTTGGCGTCGTGGCACCGCTCCTCGTGTCTATGCCCGCGCCCGTAACGCCCGCGTCTGCCGAAGCTGCGAACAAACTCGCGCCCGCCGCAGATGCCTTCCTTCGCGCGCTCCTCGAGCGGAACACGGCGCAGGCCACATTGGCGGTGGCACAGTCGGGCAAGAGTGAGGACATGCTCGTCGATAGCATCAACGAAGCGCTCTTTGACCTGGTGGGCGACACCGTTATTGAATTTGGCTCAGCAGGACCGCAGATTATCGAGGACTACGAAGCAGACGTGAGAGGATACCTAGACCATGAGTGATACCGCATCCGCAGCACCCCACGTGCCCAAGCGCGTCGCCGCCGTCATTCTCAACTCGCTCAAGGGCGGCGTGGTCCCGCGCATCGGCCTTCCCTATATCACCGTGGGGCGCGAGGTCGAGATCCGTGCTCTGCTCACCGACCTGAGCCTCATCGCCGATGGCGGCGCAAGCTTCCGTTTCCTAGTCGGTCGCTACGGCGCCGGCAAGAGCTTTTTGCTCCAGACCATCCGCACGCACGCCATGGGCGAGGGATTCGTCGTGGCCGATGCCGACCTATCCCCTGAGCGCCGCCTGCAGGGCGGCCAGGGACAGGGCCTTGCCACCTACCGTGAGCTCATCCGCAACATATCGACCAAGACGCGCCCCGAGGGCGGTGCGCTCAACCTTATCCTGGATCGCTGGGTCGCCTCGTGTGCCGATGCCGACGAGTCTGCCGTCAATGCCCAACTGGCCCCACTCGAGGAAATGGTCCACGGCTTCGACTTCGCCCGCATGCTCCGCCGCTACCGCGCGGCCGTATCCGAGGGCGACGAAGAAGCTATGAGCCGCGTGACCAAATGGATTCGCGGCGAGTACCGCACCAAGAGTGAGGCACGCGCCGAGCTGGGTTCCTCGACCATCATCAGCGATGACGACTGGTACGACTACGTTAAGCTCATTGCGCGCTTTTTGGTCTGCAGCGGCTACAAGGGCATGCTGGTGCTCATCGATGAGCTCGTGAATCTGTATAAGATTCCCAACGCCATCACACGCCAATACAACTACGAGAAGATCCTGACCATGTACAACGACACGCTCCAGGGCAAGGCGCAGTACCTGGGCATGATCATGGGCGGCACGCCAACCTCCATCGAAGACCGCCGCCGTGGCGTGTTCTCCTACGAGGCCCTGCGAAGTCGACTCGCTCAGGGCCGCTTTGCACGCGAGGACCTTAAGGACATGCTCGCGCCCATCATCCGCCTGCAGCCACTCACCTACGAGGAGTTGCTGGTGCTGATCGAAAAACTCATGCAGATCCATGCCGGATACTTTGGCTGGACGCCCACGCTTACCGAGAACGACTTGGTAGACTTTCTCAAGATTGAGTTTGGCCGCGTGGGAGCCGATACGCACCTGACGCCGCGTGAGGTCATCCGTGACTTTATCGAGCTGCTCGATATCCTGTGCCAGAACCCCGATGCAAACGTGGCTGAGTTGCTGCAAAGCGTCGGCGGCGACGCGCTGGCACCGGCAGCCGCAACAGGCGACACCGGCACCGCAGACGGCAACCGCAACTTCGCCGAATTCACCATCTAACCTGCCAAAAAGGGACAGGTCTATTTTGGCAGCTTTTATCTGCACAAACGTTGAGACAGCAATGCAGCAAACCATTGCCAACCGCATTGAGAGGTTCGTATTTGAGGGGAGGCCCCGTGAACGCCTTTGACCGATATGCTCCGTTTATCCAAGACTTCATCTACTCCCACGATTGGGAGAGTCTGCGCTCTATCCAGGTTGCGGCGGTAGATGCCATCTTTAACACACAAGACAATGTGCTCCTAACGGCATCCACAGCTTCCGGCAAAACCGAGGCAGCCTTCTTTCCCATCCTGACCGAGTTTTGGGAGAACCCGCCCGCGAGCGTGGGCGCCCTCTACATCGGCCCCCTCAAAGCGCTCATCAATGATCAGTTCGTCCGCCTCAACGACCTCTGCGAAGAGGCCGATATCCCTGTCTGGCACTGGCATGGCGATGTCTCGCAGTCGCACAAGGCTAAGCTCATTAAAAAACCGAGCGGTATCCTGCAGATTACACCCGAGTCACTCGAAGCGCTTTTAATCCATAAGCACATGGCGATCCCGCGCATGTTTTGCGACCTGCGCTACGTGGTCATCGATGAGGTCCACTCGCTCATGCGCGGCGACCGTGGCGGGCAAACGCTCTGCCTTATCGAGCGACTCTCGCGCATGGCCGGCGTGCAGCCTCGCCGCATTGGCCTTTCGGCTACCATCGGCGACCCCGAGCGCACGGGCGCTTTTCTCTCACAGGGAACGGGGCGCGACTGCATTATCCCCCGTTTTGAGGAACCGCGTCGCGTGTGGCGCATCTCCATGGAGCACTTCTACAACTCGGGCCCCCAGGCGCAGCAGCGGGGATTCATGGGTACAGGTCCTCAAGAGGCCGAAGTGCTTGCGTGCGAGCGCATCGATGCGGCGGCATCCGCGGCACTGCCCGCCGGCGCCCAAGACATGCGTCACAGCGGACAGCTCACACAAGAGGAGCGCCGTCAACGTCGTGAGCGGGCACAGGGCAAGGCCGCTCCCAAGGACCGCCAAGCTTCCTCGGCCCCCGAGGGCGAAGTCGACATCCCCCAAGCACCCGAACAGGCATTACTCAACCCCACCGATACAGCACCAGACAACGCCGACCCCGGTATGGGATATATCTTTGAGCACACGCGCGGCCGAAAGTGCTTGGTCTTTGCCAACTCGCGCGAGGAGGCAGAGGCCGTATGCTCCATGCTGCGTAGCTACTGCGAGAGCCGGCACGAGCCCGACCGCTTCCTTATCCATCACGGCAACCTCTCGGCATCGCTACGCGAGACGGCAGAAGAGCTCATGCGCGACGAGGAACAGGCACAGACAACCGTCACCACCTCCACGCTGGAGCTCGGCATTGATATCGGTCGCCTGGAGCGCGCGTTCCAGATCGATGCACCGTTTACCGTCAGCTCCTTTTTGCAGCGCATGGGGCGCACGGGACGCCGCGATCTTCCGCCCGAGATGTGGTTTGTCATGCGCGAGGAAGAGCCCGAGCCGCGCACGATGATGCCTGAAACGATACCTTGGAAGCTCCTCCAGGGCATCGCGCTCGTACAACTCTATCGCGAGGAAAAGTGGGTCGAGCCGCCCGAGCTCGATCGACTCCCCTACAGCCTGCTCTATCACCAGACCATGTCGACCCTCGCCAGCACCGGCGAACTCACGCCGGCAGAGCTTGCCCAGCGCGTGCTCACGCTCAGCTATTTCCACCGCGTCTCGGCCGATGACTATCGCGTACTGCTGCGCCACCTCATCAAGATCGACCACATCCAGGTCACCGAGGGCGGTGGGCTCATTGTGGGCCTCGCGGGCGAGCGCATCATTAACAACTTTAAGTTTTACGCCGTGTTCCAGGAAAACGAGGAGTTCACCGTTCGCAGCGAGTCGGCCGAGTTGGGCACGATCGTCAATCCGCCACCGCCCGGTGAGCGCATCGCCATCGCCGGACACTGCTGGATTGTCGAGGAAGTGGACTGGAAGCGTCATACCGTCTTTGCCACGCAGGTCAAGGGCCGGGTGCCGGCCTACTTTGGCGACTGTCCCGGTGACATCAATACACACGTACTCGAGCGCATGCGCAAGGCGCTCAACGAACACGCCGCGTATCCGTACCTTATGGGTAACGCACGGGCCCGCCTTGCGCAGGCTCGTCATACGGCCGAGATTTCGGGCGCGGGAACTAAACCGCTCATTAACCTGGGCGGCGATACCTGGGTGCTCTTCCCCTGGCTGGGCAGCTACGCCTTTTTGGCCCTCGAGCGCATGCTCAAGATTAAATGTGCCGCGGAGTTGGGCCTTCGCGGACTCGACCCATCACGCCCGTACTTTATGCAGTTTAAGATGAAGGCCGACGAGGAGACGTTCTTTGAGGTGCTCGCCGCCGAGGCCGAGAAGGACTTCGATCCCATCGAGCTCGTCTATCCCGGCGAGGTGCCTTATTTTGACCGCTACGACGAGTTTGTTCCCGAAGAGCTCGTGCGCAAGGGCTTTGCCGAAGGCGTGCTCGACATAGAGGGCATGAAGCAGCGTGTCCGCAGCTGGAGCGACCACGCCTAAGACCCGTCTTTTTGGGACGGAGAGACTTACTTGTCGTGAAGGACGGTGCCGAGGAAGTCGGTGTCGAAGGGTACAGCTTCGGCAAAGACATAGTCGCCGTCGCTGGCGATGAGCAGGTAGTTCTCCTCGCCGCCGAACTCCGCATCGCCGCATGGGACCACCCAGGCGTGGGCGAATACCTCGAGTGCCGCGGCAACGCAATCGCGCAGGAACGTCACGTCGCTCCCCCTGTTCGCACTCACGATATTGGCAACATAGATGCCCCCGGGGTTCAGGCTGCCTCGCACCAAACGCAATGCCTCAACCGTCGCCAGCTCGCGTACGGGCTCGGCACCGCCAAAGCAATCGCTCACGACCACGTCGTAGCGACGATGACCCACGCTCGTCACGCCCAGATACGAGCGAGCCTCAGCGGTAATCACTCGCAGGCGATCGCCCACCGTGCGCTCCAGCTCGTCCAGGTAGAACCAACGGCGCGCCAGGCGCGTAATCTCGGCATCGTACTCAATGACGTCCATGCGCAAGCTCTCGTGCGACATCAGTGCAAACTTGGGATAGGCAAACCCGCCGCCGCCCAGCATGAGCATACGGTCGATACCATGCCCGTAAGCATCACGCATTGCGTCCTCAGCCTCAAACACGTCGTCAAACGCGCGATAGTACGCAAAGACGGGCTCCGCCCAACGCTCGCCAACGTAGCTTGCGCTTTGGTAAACGCCGCCTTGCACCAATACACGGACTTCGTCGCCTCCCTCATCGTGCACGCGTTTCACACGCGCCAACCCATTGCGGGTTCGCGCAACCTGCAGACAGGCAGCACGGACAGCGACAGCGGCCGCGCCAAGCGCCGCGGCCCCCAGAGCAACGCCGGCAACGACGCCGGCAGAAACACTCGGCTTGTTCATCTAGAGCTCCTTTTGCAGATAAAGGCCATGGTCATAAAATCCAAGATGACGATAGTACTCACGTGTGCCAATCGCGCTAATCACGTTGATACGCGCATAACCCGCATCCCGGGCAATCTCGCACGCACGTTCTACGAGCAAACGCCCTAACCCGTGATGCTGCGCCGCCTGGCCTTGATCGCCCACGCGCGCCGCCATGCCATACACGTGAACCTCGCGAATCATCGCCTCGTCCGACACCGTCGGCAACTCGTCCGCATGCGCGGCAACAAACGCGCGGTCGGGCAGCGACAGGCGCAAAAAGCCCGCGATTTTGCCCTGCGGTGTCACCCACTGCAAAAAGCGCTCGTGCGTCACCGGCGTCTCGTACGCCACTTCCTCGTCAAGGGTCAACTCGTCCAGGTCGGCGCCCGCCGTGCTGATCTCGCGATAGCGAATCTCACGCACCGTCGCACCGTCACCCCGAGCAGCCAAGCGGTTCTCAACGAGCTGGCGCAGGTTGGGTTTCTTGTTGCCCACCATGATGTCATCGGAGCTAAAGTCGCGGATCATGCGGCTGATGCGGCAGAACGCCGGCGTCACCACGATGTCGTCGGCCAACACATCGAGCAGCTCGTCCTCGGTATAGGGGCGCCACTCGCCACGCTCGTAACAGCCCACCAGACGCGAGCCCTCGATGAGCGCGCACGGGTAGACCTTGACCTCGTCGGGCATAAAGGCGCCCTCGGTCATAAAGCGCTCGTAGTCGCACTTGTCCCCATCAGGCGTGGCGCCCAGCAAGTTGAGCATAAAGTGCGCGTGGATCTTAAAGCCAAACAGGCGCGCGAGCGAAAACGCCCGCTCGATCTGCGCCACCGAAATGCGGCGCTCGTTGATATCGAGTAGATGCTGGTCAAGACTCTGAATACCCATCTGAATCTTGGTGCAACCCAGGCGGCGGATGAGCGTGAGGGCCTGCGGCGTTACGGCATCGGGGCGCGTCTCGATAACGAGCCCCACCACGCGATGCTTCGCCGTCTCGTTGATGCGCTGCTGACGCTCAAGCTCCTCCATCGTTGCCGTCTGCCACTCGGCAGCCTCGCCCCATGGCGTACCGGGGCCGTACAGACGGCGCACTGCGCGGTTATAGCCACCAACGACAGCATCCACACGCCCCTGCTCGTCGGCAACGCCGGCAGCAAGCTCAGCCTCGTCTGTCGCAATGCCGGCAGCCCGATAGCGCTCGCGGCGCTCTGTTACCACCGGCGGCAGGGCATCGGCGGGAGCGTCATCGAGCAGGCGCCCTGCCTCGGCACGGCTGATGCCCGGACGCGCCAACATGGGGTTTGCCGCCACGCCGGCGACGGCATCGTCATTGAGCGCACGGAAAAGCTCCGACATAAACCACGTTTGATACCCTTGCGGATAGTCGCTCCAGGTGCCACCGAGCACGATGAGCTCTATCTTGTCGGTCGCATGCCCCATCTGCGAAAGCGCGGTCAGACGAGCGCTCACCTGCAGATACGGGTCAAAGCAGTTTTGCTCCGCACGGGCGCACGCCGGCTCGGCGTGCAGATAGCTTTTAGGCATGCGCAGGTCATTGGGGCAAAACAGGCAATCGCCCGAGCATGGCCAGGGCTTGGTAATGACGGTAATGGTCGCCACGCCCGAAGCCGTGCGACGAGGCTTCATGCGTAGCACCTGCAGCAGTTGACGCTCCAGCTCCGCATCGACATTCCATCCAGCCCAACGAGCCGGCTCCTCACGTTTAACCCGCTGGTAGAACGGCAGCAGACGGCGCTTGGCCAAATCGCGTTTGTCGGCACCCTCGCGGCGCGCCTCGGCATGTATCAGTTTGACGAGCGCCTTGTCGTCTACGGTCTCGCCGCAACGCAGGGCCTCGAGTATGTTCAAGATAATCTGTTCCATGCCCCCATTGTAAAGGCAAAGGCGCCGAAGCCCGTCACGGCTCCGGCGCCTTCATCAAACAGCGCGTCTATGGTTTATAAGTCTTCGATAACCACCCGTCACTCTGGATCAAACGACATGTCGCCCGAACCGACCTCAAAACGATACGTAGCAGACTTATCGCCGTTATCGAATTCAAGATTCAAAATGGTCTCGCCGTCGTAGCCAAGCGGAAGGAAATCGCTCTCGAAGTCGCCGCTGCCCAAGGTAAGGCTCGCCTTAAAGCCCGTCGAGTTCGGAACCATCATCTCCACATCTGTCTCTTATACACATCTGACGCTGCCGACGATAAGGCTCGTGTAGA
>URBM01000068.1 GCA_900545995.1 uncultured Collinsella sp.
TCTACACGAGCCTTATCGTCGGCAGCGTCAGATGTGTATAAGAGACAGGTGGAGCGGAACCACAGGGCGCCGTCCTTGGTGTAGAGGTAGCCCATCTTGTCGAGCTTCTCAAAAGCGCGGTCGACGGCAGAGGTGCCGGCGGTCTCGCCCTCGGTGTCCTTCACGTACAGCGAACGCTCGGAGTACCAACGATCGAAGTCGCAATTGACGGCGTGGCAGAGGTCGCGCATGTTGTCGACCATCTTCACATAGCCGCGCTCGCGGAAGCTCTCCATGCGCTCCTGCGGATCGGCGTCGACCCACTTGTCGCCGTCGGTGCGCCAGAACTCGGCAGCCTCGTCGATGATGTAGTCGCCGCCGTAGGAATCCTTGCCCAGGGTCTCAGCAAAGTTGTCCTGATACGGATGGGTCTCGGGATGCTCGTCGTTCTCGTCGGCGACAAAGGCATCGCGGTCGGCGATCAGCAGCTTGTGAGCCTCGTCGATATCCACGCCCTGCTTGGCGATGATGTCGGCAAGCTGCATATAGCGCGTGCTGATGGAGTTGCCGAAGGTGTTCATCTGAGAGCCGTGGTCGTTGATGTAGAACTCACGCTGGATGTCGTAACCGGCGTGATCCATAACGCGGCAGAGGGAGTCACCCAGAGCGGCCCAGCGGCCATGGCCGATGTGCATGGGGCCGACGGGGTTGGCGGAGACGAACTCGACCTGGGTCTTCAAGCCGCCACCGACGTTGGACTTAGCGAAGTCCATGCCCTTCTCGCGGGCCTCGCCAAAGATGGCATTCTTGACAGCGACGGAAAGGTAGAAGTTGATGAAGCCGGGGCCTGCGATCTCGACCTTCTCGATCGCGGGGTCCTCGGGCATATGGGCAACGACGGCCTCGGCGATCTTGCGCGGGGCGCAGTGGGCCAGCTTGGCGGACTTCAGGGCCATGGTAGAGGTCCACTCGCCATGAGAAGTGTCAGCCGGTCGCTCGATGGCGCAATCGTCAAGTTCAAATGCGGAAAGGTCGCCGGCCCCCTGGGCCGCAGCAAGCGCAGCGCGTACCAGCTCTTCAATCTTCTCGGGCATAGGTCCTCCTTGTGTTAAAGCCCCCGAGCTCTTGGTCACTCGTAGGGCAAAAGCCAGAGTTTGTAGCACTCTATCACAAGCGACGGGCACTGTCGCAGGGTAAAGCTAATAGATATTGCATATGCACAAAATTGACTACAGCTTGTATGGAGTCACTCAAAGATGCCAGTCTGCCTGCAAATTATGCACGCGTTGAAAATGCATATAGGTGTGAATGAGCTGCGTCTTTTATCGAATACTCTTACCTATCAGAGTTGTGTGCTTTTCCTGCATAAAGTGAGGATTTGCGCACGTCAGCGTGTTATTCTAGACATACGTAAATTCGTATAAGTTGGAGGTAGCATGTTCTCAATCGGTCAACACGTCATTCATCCGGGTCAGGGAGTCTGCACCGTCGTCGGTTTCAGGGACGACACACCGCAGCCCATGCTGCTGCTCGAGACCAAGCAGGGACATGCGCAGACGATCCTCATGTACCCCGTGGCGCAGGCCGACCGTTTGCACGCCGCCATCTCTCAGCAAGATGCCGAGCACCTGCTGAGCCACTACGACGAGCTGGAGTGCGACACCTTTACCGAGCGCAACAGCTCACTTGAGGAGACGCACTTTAAGCAGCAGCTCAAGCTGGGTGCGCCCGAGACGGTCCGCGTGGCAAAGACCATGATGCACCGCATTCGCCAGGCCGAGGAAGCTGATAAAAAGCCCAGCTCCTACTACATGCGCGTTCTCAAGGAGGCCAAGCGCCGCTCCATCGAGGAGTTCGCCGTGGCCCTTGGCGTCACCGAGGAGGACGCCGAAGCCCGCCTGGCCCAAGCCGCCCTCAACTAACCTTCCCGCGCAAAAACCACCACAAAGGGGGCACTGTTGACCTTTGTGGTGGTTTTCTTGTTCTAGTAGTATTCAATCATTAGCGATACCCACGAGCACAAGGAGTCTCTTATGGCAGAGCCGCTTACCGCCGGAATCACCCGCGACCGCGCGTTCGAACTGCTCAACGAGCACAACAAGGACCCGTTCCACATCACGCACGGCGAGACTGTCGAGGGCACCATGCGCTACTTTGCGCGCGAGTTCGACCCCGAGAACGAGGAGTTTTGGGGCATCGTCGGCCTGCTGCACGATCTGGATTGGGAGGAGCATGAGGACGACCCCATGAACCACACCATCTATGCGGCCGAGATCCTCGAGGGCGAGGGCGCCTCTCCCGATCTCATTCGCGCCATCCAGACGCACACGTCCGATTTCAACACCTCGCTGCCCAAGCCCGAGCTGCAGATGGAGAAGATCCTGTTCGCCTGCGACGAGCTCACCGGCTTGATCGGCGCTGCCGTCATCATGCGTCCGAGTAAGAGCGTCATGGACTTTACGACCAAGTCGCTCAAGAAAAAGTTCAAGGACAAGCGCTTTGCCGCCGGCTGCTCGCGCGAGGTGATTACGCAGGGCGCCGAGATGCTGGGCTGGGAGCTCCCCGAGCTCTTCGACCGTACCATCGCGGCCATGCAGTCCTTCGCGCCCGACCGCGACACCTTCCAGGCCTAACCTGCCGCTTCACCTAAATAACCACCACAAAGGGGACAGGCACCTTTGTGGTGGTTTTCGTTTGTAACGGAAGAGACGCTACCCGGCTTTGCGGATCGACCACTCTCCCACGCCCGTCAAGCGCTGTATTTGACGAATTGAAAGCCCCGCTTCTCGCATTGCCGCAAGCACCTCATTGCGCTTGGACTTATCGAGGGCCTTGACAGCGGAAAGTTCGCTAAGGCCAAACGAGCGGATCAGCGACGCGCCCACATCCAGCGCTTCGTCCTCGCCAATTCGTCCTCCGGTCGGTGGTCGAACAACCGCTCCATTCGACGCATCCATAAAGGCCAGATAATCGCATATGCGCGGAAAAGCAAGGCGAGCAAGCGCCAAATCAACCGTCGCGATATCCGGATCGCGTTCGGCATAATCCAGATGACTGCTCCATCGATATACATCGTACGGACAAATACCAGCCTTTTGCGGATTGAAATGAACATATCGAATAGCGTCGAGAAGGTATTCCTCGCTCGAAATCGAAGCGCTCGAGAACCTATCCTGAAAAACATGTCCGACATGCCCATGCCGGCGGTTATACCACGTCGCATAGCAAGACATAACAAGATGCATGGCCTCGCTCATGTTGTCGTCGGGATCACTTAGGACAAGATGAACGTGGTTGCCCATCAGGCACCAAGCAATAAGCCTAATGTTGAACCGCGCTATCGAAGACCGAATAAGCGATAAAATGCGTCTTCTGTCTTCATCATCCTCAAACAGAAGCTGTTTGCCGTTGCCCCTCATCGTAATGTGATACAGGCCAGTCTGCGATTTCTGTCGCGGCTTTCTTGACATGGGCGTCTCCTTGCTCTCATGCCAAAAATAACCTCACGGCACACGTAAAACGGCGAGAATCTACTCACCGATTAAGTCGTCCACCTGCCGAAATGTCACCTCTTGCGCGACGCAAATATGCTTAGATACAGTTAGTCAAAACCACCACAAAGGTGCCTGTCCCCTTTGTGGTGGTTTTTGTTTGCGCGGGCGCTTAGGGGCGGACCTGGCCGGTGCCGCGGAGCTTGTATTTGTAGGTGGTGAGGGCCTCGGCGGCAAAGGGTCCGCGGGCGTGGAGCTTTTGGGTCGAGATGCCAATCTCGGCGCCCAGGCCAAACTCGCCGCCGTCGGTGAAGCGCGTGCTGGCGTTGGCGTACACGGCCGAGGCATCGACCGCATCGAGGAAGCGCTCGCAAGCATCCGTGTCCTCGGCAACGATGGCCTCGGAGTGCATCGTGCCGTAGCGGTTGATGTGCGCGATGGCCTCGTCCTCGTTTGCCACGACCTTCACGCTCATCTCGAGCGCCAGATACTCGCGACCCCAGTCCTCCTCAGTCGCGGCGACGTAGTCATCGCCCTCCACAAAGCCGGCGTCGGCGCATGCGGCGCACGTGGCCTCGTCGCCGTGAA
Organism: uncultured Collinsella sp.; assembly: GCA_900545995.1. GTDB lineage: Bacteria > Actinomycetota > Coriobacteriia > Coriobacteriales > Coriobacteriaceae > Collinsella. Next base: position 4,059 of record URBM01000068.1, read on the forward strand.
TGAGTACGCCGTGGTCATGCAGCACGGCCACGACCGCGGGCAAAAACGCATCGGCCACGGCACGGTCGACCAGCAGCGACTCGGCGGCATTGCACACGCCCACGCGCTGCGTCTTAGCGTTGACGATAATATTGAGCGCTTTATCGAAGTCGGCGGATTCATGCACGTAGATGTGGCAGTTACCCGTGCCCGTCTCGATCACCGGAACGAGTGACTCGCGCACGCAGCGCTGGATCAGGCCCGCACCGCCACGCGGAATGAGCACATCGACGACGCCGCGGAGCTTCATGAGCTCGCCGGTGGCCTCGCGGTCGGTAGACTCGATCATCGACACGGCCTCGCGCGGGAAGCCCTTGGTCTCGAGCGCATCGGCCAGCAGCTCAGAAATCATGGCGCACGAGTGATAGGCTAGCGAACCGCCGCGCAGAATGCAGGCGTTGCCGGTGCGGATGCAGATGCCCGCGGCGTCGGCCGTCACGTTGGGGCGCGCCTCGTAGACCATGGCAACCAGGCCCAGCGGCACACTCACGCGCGTAAGGTCCACGCCACTCGCAAGCACACGGTGATCGAGCACGCGGCCCACGGGATCGGGCAGCTCGGCGAGCTTCTCCAGGCCGGCGGCCATGCTCTCAACGCGCTCGGGCGTCAGCAGCAAGCGGTCGAGCAATCCGACCGAGGTGCCCGCATCACGCGCAGCGGACATATCGAGCTCGTTGGCGGCGACGATGGAGTCGACACCGTTGCGCAGTGCTGCGGCCATGGCGCGCACGGCCTCCTGGCGCTGCTCGTCGCTCGCCGTGGCAAGCGAGGCCGACGCTGCCTTGGCGGCAACGGCAAGATCGTGGACATACGTGGCTATATCGACCGACATGGGCGGCCCTTTCTCCTAGAAGTTTGCAACCATGGTAGCCGATTTGCGCATGACCTCACCTGCGGCGGTAGAATTGGTCAACCCGAAACACCGCAACGAACGGAAGCATCACATGGCGCTCATCACTTCGTACCACGTCCCCGGCCTGTATGTCGAGGACCACAGCATCGACGTCCCCCTTGACTGGCGCGGCCTGGAGCCGATGCTCCTGGGCGTCGGCAGCACCATGCGCCGCGGCGCTATGCCGGCACCAATCGCCGGCGCGCCCAAGAGCATCAAGCTCTTCTATCGCGTGGTTTGCGCGCCCGACCGCATCAACGACGATCTGCCGCTGCTCCTGTTTTTACAGGGCGGCCCCGGCGGCGAGAGCCCGCGTCCGTTGTCGCCCACAAGCGATGGCTGGATCGAGGAGGCCGTCAAACACTTCCGCGTGGTCCTGCCCGACCAGCGCGGCACCGGACGCAGTAGCTGCGTGGACGGACGCACGATCGCGGCCTTGGGCGAGCACGCCGAGGCAGCCGGCGCCGATGCGGACCGCTCGCAGGCAGACTTCCTCAAGCGTCACCTCGCCAGCTCTATCGTGCGCGATTTTGAGTACCTGCGCCTGGTGGGCTTTGGCGGCAGGCCCTGGGTCACGCTCGGGCAGAGCTACGGCGGCTTTTTGACGCTGAGCTATCTGTCGCTCTTCCCCGAGGGCGTGGCGGCAAGCTTTACCTGTGGTGGCATTCCGCACGTGCCGGCGAGCGCCAGCGAGGTCTACGCGCACACCTTCCCGCGCATGGCCGCCAAGACGCAGCAGTATTACGACCGCTACCCCGCTGACGTCGAGCGCGTGGCAGCCCTGGCCGATGCGCTCGAGGCTCAGAAGCCCGTGCTGCCCGACGGCTCGCCGATGACGGTTGAGCGCCTACAGCTCATGGGCAGCGACTTTGGCATGAAGCCGAGCTTTGAGCGCATGCATTGGATTATCGATCATGCTTTTGCTGACGGCGACGGCACGCTGAGCTGCGGTGCCTCAGTATCCGATAGCTTTTTGATGCGCGCCTTCGAGCGAACCAACACGCGCACGAATCCACTGTACTGGACGCTGCAGGAGTTCATCTACGCCGACGGCGACACCATGCCCATTCGCTGGGCCGCGGCAGAAGAGAAAGCTCATCGTGCCGAGTTCGACACACTCGCGCGCCCGCTCATGTTTACCGGCGAGGCCATGTTCCCGTGGATGTTTGAGCAGATGCCCGAACTTAAGCCCTTCAAGCCGGCGATGGATCTGCTGATGGAAGACACCAGCTGGGACAAGATCTACGACCCGCAGCGCCTGGCCTGCAACGAGGTGCCGCTCCAGGCCGCCGTGTATTTCGACGACATGTACGTGGATTCGGGTCTGCAGCTCAACACGCTCAGCCGCGTGGGCAACTCGCACGCCTGGGTGACCAACGAGTTCGAGCACGACGGTCTGCACGGCAGCGTGGTGTTCAAGCACCTCTTCGACGAAGCCCTCAACCGTGGAGATCTGCGCCAAATCTTCTAGCAAAGGAGTGTCCCCAACTGCCGGCACCAAAGGAACGTCCCCAAGTGCCACCCAAGTGCCGGTAACAGCAACATCGCAGGCAGAGGACGGAAAGCGAAAACGCCCCTAAGCGAGCAAGGTGACGTGAAAGAGGAGGGCATTGACCTTTTGGTCATGCCCGACGATTGAACGTCAGATTGCCGCTTAGGGGCGTTTGCAGCGTCGACCCGTTAGGCGAAGACGATCAGATTATCCCTGTGTATCGCCGGCTTCTCGGCCAGATCTGCGAGCAGGCGGTTGCTGGCAATCTGGTCCTGGCGGCGTCCTGCCGCAAGCTCCAGCACGTCCGAATCAGCCTCGGCGATACCGCGAGCAACGACCATGCCGCTCGGGTCGCACACGTCGAGCACATCGCCCTCGGCAAAATCTCCATCGACCTGGCGAATGCCCACCGCGAGCAGCGATGAGCCACGGCTGACCAGCGCCTTCGCAGCGCCGTCGTCAACCGTTACCGAGCCATGTGCCTTGTCACCCAGCGCGATCCACAGCTTGCGGGGCGCAATATCCAGGCGCTCCGCCGGCGGGTCGAACAGCGTGCCCACGCTCTCGCCACGGGCCAGACGCACGAGCGCATCGGGCTCCTCGCCCGAGCAGATCACGCTCTGAATGCCGGCCGTCATCAAAATGCGGCTCGCGCGAATCTTGGTGATCATGCCGCCGGTGCCCACCGACGTCGAAGAATCGCCCGCCGAGGCAATGATCTTGGCATCGATCTTATGCACGACCGGGACGAACTCGGCCGTGGGGTCCTCGTGCGGATTGGCGGTATAGAGGCCATCGATGTCCGAGAGCGTCACGCACAGATCGGCAGAAACCAGGCAGCTCACAAGCGCCGCCAGCGTGTCGTTGTCGCCGAACTTGATCTCATCGACGGTAACGGTGTCGTTCTCGTTGACGACCGGCACCACGCCCAGCTCCACCAGGCGCAGCAGGGCGTCGCGCGCGTGCAGGTAGGACGTGCGGCGCGCCGTGTCGTGACGCGTGAGCAGCACGAGCGAGGTGAGTAGGTCACGCGCATGGAACTCCTCGTCGTAGGCCGAGGAGATGATGCACTGGCCGGCCGAAGCGCATGCCTGCAGGCTCGGCAGATCGCCGACCGGTTTGCGGTCGAAGCCCAGCACGGGATAGCCACAGGCAATGGCGCCGGAGCTCACCACGACCAAACGCCAGCCGAGCTTGCGCAGGGCCGCGGCCTGATCGGCCAGGCCACCGATAAACGCGCGGTTGACCTTACCGTCGGCACCCACCACCGTGGACGAACCGATCTTTACCACCATCGTTTTATAAGAAGTCGTCATACGTCAAACCAATCAACTGTTCAGCGAACGGCCGAGCCGGCGGCCAGGGAAGCGTGACTCGCCCCTACCGCCCAAGGAATTAGTGAGCCCAGGGAAAGGCAGAGGCCGCGGCCATGTTCTTGCGCACGAGCTCGTCGCGCACCTGAGCCAGGCCCTGCTCCATACCCACCACATAGGTCTGCGGGTACAGGAAGCGCTTGAAAGCTGCGTCCAGATGGTCGAGCGCCCAAGCACAGCGCTCGCGCGCGTCCTGGATGCTCTCACGCGGAGCCACCGCACTGCCATCGCGCACGATCGGCACCAGCAGCTCGCGATACTCAAGTTCGGACACGTCGGTCACCAGGGCGGCATCATTCACGGCCACAAGGGTATTGCCGCGCGCGGCGCCCTCCCCCGCCAGATGGTCCTCGTCGTAGATCATGTCGCAGACCGGGCCGCCAAAGCCGTCGTAATAACGGCGCACGCGTTGCACACCCGGGATCGTGCGCTTGTAGGGCTGCTCGGAGAGCTTGACAACCGGCGTCCATGAATCTGCCTCGCTCGCACGGCGGGCGGAAAGCTTGTACACGCCGCCCAGCGCCGGCTGGTCGTAACAGGTCGCAAGCTTGGTACCCACGCCAAAGCTGTCGATGGGCGCGCCCTGGTCGAGCAGCGACTGAATCGTGTACTCATCCAGATCGTTGGAAACCGAAATCCCCACATAGGGCAGGCCCTCGGCATCAAAACGGCCGCGAACATACTTGGAGAGCTTGGCGAGGTCGCCGGAGTCGATGCGAATGGCCGACAGACGCTCGCCCACCGCCTCCATCTCCTTGGCAACCGTAATGGCATGCTCGCAGCCCTCGCGCACGTCATAGGTGTCGATAAGCAGCGTACAGTTCTTGGGACTCGACTTGGCAAAGGCGCGGAAGGCCTCGAGCTCGGAATCGAAGCTCATCACCCAGCTGTGCGCATGCGTGCCAAAGACGGGAATACCGTAGCGGCGGCCGGCGAGCACATTGGACGTAGAGGAGCAGCCGGCAACGTAGCTCGCGCGCGCAACGGCCAGGCCGCCATCGGGACCCTGGGCTCGGCGCAGGCCAAACTCCGCCACGGGGCGACCGTCGGCGGCGAGCACCACGCGCGCCGTCTTGGTGGCGACAAGCGTCTGGAACCCGACGATGTTGAGCAGCGCCGTCTCGAGCAGCTGGCATTCCAGCGCGGGACCGGTGACGCGCACCATGGGCTCGCGCGGAAAGACGAGCTCGCCCTCGGGAACGGCGTCGATGTTTACATGCGCTCGAAAATCGCACAGGTAGTCGAGGAATGCAGGCTTGAACATCGCGCCGCCGGCCGGGGCCTGGAGTGAGGCGAGGTAGTCGATATCCTCGGGTGTAAAGCGCAGATTCTCGACCAGCTCGGGCAGCTCGGCGGTGCCGCACATGACGGCATACGCGCTGCCAAAGGGATGGTCGCGGTAAAACGCCGTAAAACAACCCTGCTCATTGGCCTTGCCGTTCTCCCACAGGCCCTGGGCCATAGTGAGCTCGTACAGATCAGTGAGCATTGCAATGTCGGTGGGATGAGAGATGTCGGTCAAAGCCATGGGGCGACCTTTCGGATGCGTTGTGCAGAGGTTGAGGGTTGGAGAAGGGCAGAGTGTTCGGGCATGGCACCCGGCGCGAATCGGCTAGAGCAGGCCCATGCTGGTCAGGATCGTGTAGCCCATAAAGATGACAAACGCGATGAGGGCAAGGACAATGATGATTTTTTGAGCCGGCGCCATGCCAGGGATCTCGTTCTCGCCCGTAGGCTCCTTGGAGGTAACCATGCGCTGGGCAAAGCTCATCTCGTCGCGGCTCGGCTTGGGATCGACGGACTTGGGACGAGCGGCCTTTTTAGGCTGAGGTTTGTGCGCGGCAGGTGCAGGCTTCGCAGAGGCGGGCTTGGGTGCGGGCGCAGGCGCCGGTACGGCTGCGCCCTTCGCAGCAGCCTCCTCGGCCTTCGCACGCTCGGCACGCAGGGCGGCCAGCTCCTCACGCTCGCGGCGTGCCTCTTCCTGGGCCTCGCGACGAGCTTTCTCGGCGCGGAGCTCTTCCAACTCGGCGCGTTCCTCGGCAGACAGTGGTTGGGACTCAAGCTCGGCCATGGTACAGCCCTTTCTTTTAAAAAAAGCCGCCGACACAATGTCAGCGGCTTATCAAATCCAAGGGTGGAGACGAAGGGAGTCGAACCCTCGGCCTCTGCCATGCGACGGCAGCGCTCTCCCAACTGAGCTACGTCCCCAGGACAAGTTGATATTTTACCTACGGCTCGCCAACTGTCAACGCCCAATACCCAGTCTTTTTGGGACGGGGCTGTTTTGACTACTTTTCAAACGTCCGAGCCACCCCGATGATTTTTCTGGGACGGGGATTAAAAATCATCGGCGAACGCGCTACTTTGCGCTGGTGAGGACGCCGGTGGTGTCGAAGGCCGGGGTGAAGCTCTCGTCTACCGCGCCGCCTTCTTGCCAAAACATCGTCGTAAAGCCCAGGTCGTCGGCATGGTCGAGCACCTGTCTCTTATACACATCTGA
>URBM01000069.1 GCA_900545995.1 uncultured Collinsella sp.
GACAGCCATCGACCTGGACCTGCTCTGGATGGACGGCGAGACCCACGGCGGCAAAAAGCTGCGCCTGCCGCATCCGCTGATCGGCGAGCGCGATTTTGTGCTGGTGCCGCTCGAGGACTTGATGCACGACCCGGCGCGGTTCTTCCGCTACAACGGCGTCGAGGTCAAGGAGCCCGAGGACCGCGTGGGCCATATCGTGGGCGAATTGGGGCGTATGTAGATGATCGAGATGAACGCTGTTGCCGCCGGTACCGAGCTTGACGCCGCGCGCGACGCGGGCCGCGAGGGTGTGTCCGCGGGCTGGTGCGCTTGGAGCGCGGGCGAGGCGTCGTTGACGTTTTCGCTGGTCGTGCGTCCGGATGTGAACATGCATGCCTTCCACGGCCTGCCGTTTGTGGCTGCGATGGGCATGATGGACGCGCTCGTGGGCACGGCTTCGACGCCGGGGTTGGGCCTTGCCGGTAAGGTGGGTATCCAGTGGCCGAGCGATATCGTGTGCGGTGCGCCTGCGTTTGAGACGTCGCTCGCGCGTGTTGCCGTGAACGGCGGTGCCGGTGCTGCGGGCATGTTCGGTGCCGTGACGGTGGATATTGAGCGTTCGGCGCTGGGCGAGCTTGGTGTGGACGTGGCTGACGAAGCGCTGGTCGAGGAGTTGGCCGCCGCCGTGCTGACCCGTGTGGACACCTGGGCGGTTGTTGCCAACACGCCGCAGGGCGCTGCCGGTCCGCTGGCCCCCGTGTTGGGCGAGTACTTCGACATGGTGCCGCTGCTGGGCCGCCAAGTTGCGGCGGTGTCGCCCAACGGCTTGCCGCTTGCGGTCGGCGTGTTTGCGGGCCTGGACATCTGGGGTCGCGCGACCATTAAGACCGATGCCGGCGAGCAGGAGTTTCCGCCCGAGGCCGTGCGCATTCGCGGGCTGTAGCGCGGGGCGTTCGCGCCCAAAGATAGACATGACAACAAGACCCTCCTCGGCCTGTGCCGGGGAGGGTTTCGCCTATCTGGGGAATGGGTTGCCAGCGCCCTATTCCTCAAAACTGAAAAATTTTCGTTTTTGAGGAATAGGATTAAGGCAGCTCGGTCTTTCGCGAGGTATATTCGCTATAGAGCCTATTCCTCAAAACTGAAAATTTTTCAATTTTGAGGAATAGCGATAAAAGACCGCGAGGAGGCCCCAATGAAACTCATCAATAGAACGTCATATATGGACACGTTGACGAGCCTTATTGGCGTGCCGGACATCAAGGTCATCACGGGCATCCGTCGTAGCGGTAAATCAAAATTGCTCGAGGCCCTCCGCGATTACGTGGAGGCAAATCTGTCCAATTCGAATGTCATCCATATCAACTACAACCTCGATGAGTTCGAGAATCTGCTCGAATATCATGCCCTGCTCGCCTATGTAAAAGAGCATCGAGCGTCCGACAAGCAAAACTTCCTGCTTATCGATGAGGTTCAGATGTGCGACGGCTTTGAACGCGCGATCAACAGCCTCCATGCATCCGAGCAGTACGACATTTTCATTACCGGATCGAACGCCTTTTTGCTGTCGAGCGATCTGTCGACGCTCTTTACGGGGCGTACGTTCGAGATCGAGGTTTTCCCATTCTCGTTTGAGGAGTATCGTCTCTATGGCGACGAGGGCGATGTCGACCGCGACTTCGATGAGTACGCGAGAACCGGCGGTATGTCCGGCTCTTACCCTTATCCACTGCAGGAGCAGCGCTATCAATATCTCTCCAATGTCTTTAAAACGCTCATCGTGAGGGATATCGTGCAGCGGCATAACGTGAGAAACGAATCGGCGCTGCTGCGCATTGCCGATTACATGATGGACAACGTTTCCAACATTACGTCGGCACGCAACATTACTGATGCATTAAATGCGGATGGGCTAAAGATTACGAACAAGACGGTCGGCACGTACATGGGGTACCTGTGCGATGCGTTTGCCTTCTATAAAGTTCGTCGGTACGACATTCGCGGCAAAAAATACCTTAAGAGCGGCGAGAAATATTACCTGGCAGACCACGCGTTCAAATACGCACTGCTCGGTACACGTGATATGGATTGGGGACGCGTATACGAGAACATGGTGGCCATCGAGCTGCTGCGCCGCGGATACGAGGTATACGTCGGTGTGCTCTATAAAAAGGAAATTGACTTTATAGCAATCAAGCGAAGCGAGAAGCTCTACATTCAGGTGAGCGACGACATCAGCTCGGATAAGACATTTGAACGCGAGATTTCGCCACTGCTGAGCATTGGCGACGCGTACCCCAAGATGATTCTCGCCCGAACGCATCACGAGGCCACGGACCGCAATGGGGTGCAGATCGTGGACCTGGCGAGGTGGCTATGCGGCGAGGCGTAGCAGAAAGCCTATTCCTCAAAACTGATAAATTTTCGATTTTGAGGAATAGGACCGATGCGTTGCCTAGTTCGCCGCTCGCGTTCGTGCTCGACTTAAGCCCCTGCTCTATCCCAGCTCCTGCATGCGGCGGTAGATTTCGCAGATGCCCTTGATGGTGAGCTGTCCATCGACTATGTCGAAGGCGTCGGTCGAATCGGCGACGATGCTGGCGAGGCCGCCCGTGGCGATAACGGTGGCGTCCTCGCGCCCCAGCTCGCGCTTCATGCGCGCGACCAGGCCCTCGGCCATGGCGGCGGCGCCCGTTACGGCGCCGACCTTGATGCATTCCTCGGTATCGCGGCCGATGGCGTGCTCGGGCGCCTCGAGCGGAACGCTAGCGAGCTTGGCGGCACGGGCGGCAAGCGCATCCATGGAGATGCGGATGCCCGGCGCGATCGCTCCGCCAGTGTAATAGCCGTCCTCGTCGATGACGTCGATATTGGTCGCGGTGCCAAAGTCCACCACGATCGCCGGAGCGCCGTAGAAGGTCTCGGCAGCGACGGCGTTGGCGATGCGGTCGGCACCAACGGCCTGGGGGCGTGCCGCCCGCAGCTTGGTCACGGCCGCCGTCTGCGGCCCAATGACGATGGCGTCCGCCGCGATGCGGTCGGCCACGGCGTGCCACTCGCGCGAGAGCTGCGGCACCACGCCGGCAAAGGCGATCGCGTCGACCGCGCCGAGCGAGAGGTCGTACATCTTAAAGAAGCCCATCAGGCGCACGTGGATCTCGTCGGCGGTATAGGAGCGGTCGGTGGGCATGCGCCACGACTGCACCAGCTCGTCTCCGTCAAACAGGCCCATGGCCGTCTGCGTGTTTCCCATATCGATAGCGAGCAGCATGTCTACTCCAGGTGTCGGCGTAAAAGGACGCGCACCATTGTATACGCGCCGCCGACGGCGCTCGGCTGCGATTCGTTTGTGGTGATATGGAATGAGGGGTTTAAATATGAAGGAATTATGCTCTACGAGATTTTCCTTGCCGTTTACCGAACTCCCACGTAATATTCTTTCTTGCGCACATGAGGCGCCCAGACATTGCGGGGTGGAGCAGTCTGGTAGCTCGCCGGGCTCATAACCCGGAGGTCGTAGGTTCAAATCCTGCCCCCGCGACCAAGAACTTGCAGCTCGTCGGCCTAGCCGGCGAGCTTTTTTGTTATTTCGGGACCGTGTTTTCGGTCCAATTCTCGGCCTCTCAAACAAAATCTCGATCTGTAACATCTAGACCCGATTTGGGCGGCTAGGTGTTACAGATCGAGATATACCGGTGGGCTTGGTCGTGTTTGTCTAAATCTGTAACACGAGGGACGGTTTTTGCCGAGTAACCGTTACAGATTGAGATTTTCTAGCAGGCGGGTTTGGTTTGTCTCGATCTGTAACAGGTAGGGGTCAAAAGTGGGCCTAGCTGTTACAGATCTAGATTGTTGAGGATGGGCCGAGAGGAATGTCTCGATCTGTAACAGTAAGACCCGGTTTTGTCGCGTAACTGTTACAGATTGAGATAAACCGACGGGCCGCCCCGCCCATCCCCATCCACCTGCCGCTACCTGCTGTCCGCCGATTTCCGTTGCGCTGTTGTATCCCCATGCCATATCCTCTAGACAACTACGCGGCATCATCGCCGCCGCGCCTACAAGAGAGGAATATCTATGACCGCACCTGCATCCAAGCTGCTCCAGCCCATTACGGTTGGCCCCCTTGAGCTCAAAAATCGCATTATGTTCCCGCCGCTGACCACCGGCTACGAGGAGCGCGACGGCTCCATTGGCGAGCGCAGCCTGGCTTTTTACGAGCGCCTGGCCCGTGGCGGCGTGAGCTACATCGTCATCGGCGACGTTGCTCCCGTCATGACCGCAAGCCCCACGCCCAAGCTGGCGACCGACGCCCAGATCCCCACGTTTAAGGCCCTGGCCGACGCCGTCCACAAGCACGGCGCCAAGGTCGCGCTGCAGCTGTTCCACCCCGAGTACGACGTGCCCGGTGTCGGCCGCATGGTCATGGGATCCATGGCTGCCGCCAAGGCCGCGCAGGAGGCCAAGGCCGCCGGCGACGAGGAGACCTTTGCCGCCAAGATGGCCGAGTCCAACGAGATCCGCAACCAGGCCTACGCCAAGCTGCATCACGACATGCAGCACTTTGTGAACGAGGCGAGCGTAGAGCAGCTCACCCAGATCAAGGAGGCCATCGCCGCCTCGGCCGCTCGTGCGCAGCAGGCTGGCATCGACGCCATCGAGGTCCACGGCGACCGCCTGGTGGGTTCGCTGTGCTCGGCCATCCTCAACCAGCGCACCGACGAGTACGGTGGTTCGTTCGAGAACCGCGTTCGCTATGCGCTGGAGGTCGTCGCTGCCATTAAGGAAGCCGCGCCGCAGCTGATGGTGGAGTACAAGCTCCCCGTGATCATGGAGAACCCCGACGGTACGCCGCGCGGCAAGGGCGGCCTGCAGCCCGACGAGGCCTGCGAGTTCGCCAAGCTGCTCGAGGGTGCGGGCATCGACATGATCCAGGTTGCACAGGCCAACCACACTGGCAACATGGGCGATACCATTCCGCCCATGGGCGCCATGCCCTACAACTGGACGCTGCCGGTGGCCGAGCGCGTCAAGGCCCTGGTCTCCGTGCCGGTGGCAACCGTCGGCCGTGTTGTCTCGGTCGAGGCCGGCGAGAAGATTCTGGAAGACGGCGCCGCCGACATCATCGCCTACGGCCGCTCGCTCATGTGCGACCCCGACATTGCGCTGAAGGCCGCCACGGGTGAGCCCATCCGCGAGTGCCTCAACTGCAACAAGGGCTGCGTCGACGCGATTCAAAATCGCAAGTACATCTCGTGCGTGCTCAACGCCGAGAACGGCGACGAGGCGACCATCGCCATTAAGCCGGGCGAGGGCGACAAGAAGATCGCCGTGGTGGGCGGCGGCATCGCCGGCCTAGAGGCCGCACGCGTGGCGGCCAAGCGCGGCTACGACGTGACCGTTTACGAGGCGAGCGATCATCTGGGCGGCCAGATTGTGCTGGCGGCCGCGCCTCCGCGCAAGGACGAGATTATGCGCTCGGTCGAGTACTACGAGAAGATTCTGCCTGGCCTGGGCGTGAAGGTTGAGCTCAGCCATGCCGCTACCGCTGAGGACCTCAACGCCGCCGACGCCGCGATTGTGGCCGTGGGCGCGCGCGACGTGGTCATCCCCGTTCCGGGCGCCGACTCGGAGAAGGTCGTCTCGAGCTGGGACGTGCTGGCCGGCAAGGTGGAGCTCAGCGGCCGCGTCGCCGTCATTGGCGGTGGCCTGGTGGGCACCGAGACTGCCGAGTATCTGCTGCAGCACGGCTGCGAGGTGGCGATCGTGGAGATGCTCGACAAGATTGCCGCGGGCGAGTCCGAGACCATTCTGCCGCTGATCATGAGCGACTTTGCAGAGCATAACGTTGAGCAGCGCGTGAAGACCCGCCTGACCGCCATTACCGACGAGGGCGTGGAGGCCATTCGCACCACCGAGGACGGCGCCGAGGAGCCGGTGAAGATCGCCTGCGATTACGTGGTGATGGCCGTGGGCTCCAAGGCCAACGCGTTTGACCTGGATGGCGTGACGGTGCCCGTGACCTGCGTGGGCGACTGCTCGGGTGAGCGCACCGCCGACATTGCGAGCGCCATTCGCACGGCGTATCACGCGGCCAACGAGCTGTAGTTGAACATCGCGGCCAGGCGGGGCGGTAGCACGGATTCGTCTCGCCCGGCTGTGTCCCGTCGGGTGTCAACCGGTGCGGGGCCTGCAAGCGCAGCAGGTCCCGCCCTTTTTGTTTTGCTCCGGTGGATGGCAATGCGCGGTAATCAGGAGGAGTGAGGACGTCTACTGCCTTGCAGATCACTCAAAATTATTGGGGGAGGGGTTAATAACTATATCCTCTATACCAAAGGACATAAAGAGATGCCAATTTTGTTGACGAGCGAATGACGATTAGCTGCGAGTCAGCTACCAGCGTAAATAATCGATAAAGAAATGTCGTAATTTGGTGCCAAATGCCCAGATAACGCCGCGTCTATTTTAATTAACTGCTTTGAGCAAACAGTAAAATGCTACTATCTAACTTGCACGTAAGAAAGCAGATTAACGGTTAAGGCTAAGAAGTGGCAGGTATGTCGGAAGCAACTAGGACTCGCACGCATGCGCCTGAGGTTAGGCAGCGCGCCGTCGAGGTCCTCCAAGAGGGGGTCGGTCATCGCGCCCTCGCCGCGGAGCTTGGCATTCCCCAGGCCACGGCTCGTCAGTGGGCCCGCGCGTATGCTGTGGGCGGTGCCGACGCCGTTCTCAACGCCGGTTCGCATCATCACACCTATTCGTACGACGTAAAGCTCGCTGTGGTTAAGGACCGTCTGGAAAACGGCTTAACGGTTCGCGAGGCCATGATCAAGCACAAGATTCCCAGCGAGTCTTCGGTCAAGGCTTGGTGCCGTCAGTACCGCGAGAGCGGTGAGGCCGCACTGGTCGATAAGCCGCGCGGTCGCAAGCCGCGCGTTAAAAAGGCGGAATAGCAAACGGGATGGTGCGCCCACAGGGGCGCATTTTTTCTTGCCGCGCCTCTACTCCAATGCGGACGCGCCCTTGCCCCGTACGCCTAAAACTCCCCAGTTGACCGAAAACCTGCCACCGCAACCCCGTAATTGAGCTATAACGTTAAACAAATGCAGCGTTTTTGCATGGGGGAGTGATGGTATGACGCTACTGTATTTCCTTACCCTGTTTCCGCTGGTACCGGCGCTGGGCATGCTGCTCGCGCGCGGTGACCGCGCCCGCGATGCGGTGGGGCTCATAGGTTCCGGCATTATTATGGCGGTGACAGTTGTAGTCGCCGTCATGTTTTTTGGCACGGGTCCGCAGAGCTTCGAGGTTGCCCCCGGCACCTCGCATGTGCTCTCGATCATCAGCTCCGCCATCGATGTCATCCTGTGCGCCGTCATCCTGTACAACGCGTACAAATATAGGAACGCGCTCACCACGGTGCTCGGCATAGTCCAGCTGGTGGGCTCGCTCGCCTTTGCAGCCATGACGCTGCCCGCTGCCGAAGCCGTCACGGCGACGCCGCTCTACCTGGACTACATGAGCGTGATCATGGTCCTCGCCGTCGGCATCGTCGGCAGCCTGATCTGCGTGTATGCCCTGGGCTACATGAAGGACTTCCAGGCCCATGACGAGCACGAGGCTGCGCTGCGCGGGCAGACCGCGCCCGACCGTCGCCCACAGTTCCTGGCGCTTATGTTCCTGTTCCTCTCGGCCATGTTCGTCATCGTGACGAGCGACAACCTTGAGTGGCTGTTCTGCGGCTGGGAAATCACCACCGTGTGCTCGTTCCTTATGATTGGCTACACGCGCACGCCCGAGGCCATTAAGAACGCCTTTACCCAGATCATCCTTAACATGCTGGGCGGTATCGCGTTTTTGGCGGGCCTTATGTTCTTGCACGTTAACGGCATGCCGCTGACCATCTCGGGCATGATCGAGCTTTCCGGCGCCGGTACCGCGCAATCCGCACTGCTGGTGATGCCGGTCATCCTGTTGTCGCTCGCCGCACTCACCAAGGCCGCACAGATGCCGTTCCACACTTGGCTGCTCGGTGCTATGGTTGCCCCCACGCCCACGAGCGCCCTGCTGCACTCGTCAACCATGGTCAAAGCCGGCGTGTTCCTGATGGTCAAGCTGAGCCCGCTCTATGCTATCTATCCTGTGACCGGTTTTATGGTCACGAGTGTGGGCGCCATCACGTTTTTGCTCGCTGCCCTCATGGCCATCTCGCAGAGCAACGCCAAACGCGTGCTCGCGTACTCCACCATTTCCAACTTGGGCCTCATTAGTGCCTGCTTGGGTGTCGGCGCGCCCGAGGCCGTATGGGCGGCCATCTTCCTGATCCTGTTCCACACGGTGGCCAAGTCGCTGCTGTTCCTGTGCGTGGGCACGGCCGAGCATCATATCGGCAGCCGCGATATTGAGGACATGGACGGTATGTTCAGCCGCATGCCGCACCTGACGCGCCTGATGATGCTGGGCATCATGGGCATGTTTGTGGCGCCGTTTGGCATGCTCGTGTCCAAGTGGGGCGCCCTGGTGGCGTTCGCGCAGACCGGCAACGTGCTCATGATTATGGTGCTGGCCTTTGGCTCGGCCGCGACGTTCTTCTTCTGGGGCAAGTGGCTTGCCAAGCTTTCGGGCGTCGACCCCACGGCTCAAAACGTTGAGGTCAATGTCCATAAGACCGAATGGATGGCCCTCAACACCATCGCCGCGCTGCTGATTCTGTGCTGCGTGGCGTTTCCGGTTATCTCGAGCGGTCTGGTGTCGCCTTACTTGGCCATGGTGTTTGGCCGCGTGCCGTACGTTATTGGCAAGGACGCCATGTATCTGATGGTGGTTATCGTGGCGTTTATCGCTGTGGTGCTGCTGACTTCATTCCGCGTGAGCAACAAACCGCACGTAAACGTATATCTTTCGGGCGTGGGAACCGATAAATATCGCCATTTCCGCGGCTCGATGGGACACGAGGTGAAGGCCGAAAAGCGCAATTGGTACTCGGAGGACGCCCTTGGCGAGAAGCGTATTGGCCCCGCGGGCAGCGTCGTGTGCTGCAGCATTATCTTGTTTGCGCTGCTGTGTTGCGCGTGGATTGGGCCCGAGCGGCTTGCCATGAGCGCGCCCTCGGTGCTGCGCGGCAAGTATTTCGAAGGCTCGGGCGTCGTGGGCATTTTTATTGGCACCGTGGCGTTTGCCCTGCTGGCGCCGCTTGTGGGCGGCCTGATCGACGGCGTTGACCGCAAACTTTCGGCCCGTATGCAGGGCCGCGTGGGTCCGTGTCTGCTGCAGCCCTTCTACGACGTTGCCAAGCTGCTGCGCAAGGCCCCCGCCAGCGTAAACACCATGGACGATACCTACATGGCGTGCGCGCTCATCTTTACCGTGGTGGGCGGCGGCATCTTTGTGTCGGGCTCTAACACGCTACTGTGCGCTTTTATGGTGACGCTCGCCGCGATCTTTGTGGTGCTGGCGTCCGCCTCGACGCAAAGCCCGTTTGCCCAGGTTGGCGCCGATCGTGAGTTGCTGCAGGTTATGAGCTACGAGCCCGCCGTTCTGCTGATGAGCGTGGGCCTGTATCTTGCCACCGACAGCTTCGATTCCATTGCCGTGACGGGGCAGTCGGCCCCCATCATCGTGTACAGCGCGCCCATTTTCCTCGCACTGCTCGCGGTGCTTACCATCAAGCTGCGCAAGTCGCCGTTCGATCTTTCGTACTCGCATCACGCGCATCAGGAGATTGTCCAGGGCGTCGCCACCGAGATGAGCGGCGGCACGCTGGCCAAGATGACCCTTATGCACTGGTGTGAGACCGTGCTGTTTTTGATGTGGGTGGGCATGTTCTTTGTTTGGGATAACCCGGTGAGCTGGGTGGTCGCCCTGGTCGTTATGGCCGCGACGTACTTTGTCGAGGTGCTGATCGATAACACCTTCGCACGCAGCACCTGGCGCAGCTGCTTTAAGCTCGGCTGGGGCGTGGCGCTGGTGTTTGGCCTGCTCAATCTTATGCCCATCCTCGTCGACGTGTTTATTTAGGAGGTGGCATCCATGGATCATAAAATGTCGCGCTCGCCGTGGGTTATTCATTACGACGGCTCGAGCTGCAACGGATGCGATATCGAGGTGCTGGCCTCGCTTACGCCGCTGTTCGATGCGGAGCGCTTTGGCGTGGTCAACACCGGCAACCCCAAGCATGCGGATATCTTTTTGGTGACGGGGTCGGTCAATGCCCAGAACCTGCCTGTCGTGCGCCAGATCTACAACCAGATGCTCGAGCCCAAGT
>URBM01000070.1 GCA_900545995.1 uncultured Collinsella sp.
TCGGAGATGTGTATAAGAGACAGGTTGATATCGGCGCTATCTCCATTAGCGAGGTGGCCGAGCAATACCTTGCCGAGGTCGAGCGCATCGAGGCGCTGGACCTCGATGTGGCGAGCGACTTTTTGCTGGTCGCGGCAACCCTTTTGGACATCAAGGCCGCCTCGCTGGTACCCCAGGAGGCCCCCAGCAAATCCGTCGACGATGACGAGGACGACGAAGACCTCGAGGAGCTTAGCGCACTCGACGGCGACGCACTGCGCGAGGTCCTGATCCAGCGCCTGATCGCCTACAAGCAGTTTAAGGGCGCGGCAGCGGCCCTTGGCGCGCGCATGCGGGCCGAGAGCCGCATGCATCCGCGCGTTGCCGGCCCCGACCCCGAGTTCTTGGGCCTTATGCCCGACTACCTGGCCGGCATTACCCTGCGCGGCCTGGCCGTCATCTGTGCCGACCTGGACGGCAAGCGCCAGACCTTCCTGCTGGAGGCCGAGCACGTGGCGCCGCATCGCGTGCCGCTCGATCTGACGGTGGCCTCGGTCGACCGCTTTACCATGGCGCACCAAACCTGCACCTTCCGCGAGCTGCTGGACGGCGACGCCACGACTGAGCAGCTCGTCGTCACCTTCCTTGCCATGCTCGAGCTCGCCAAACGCGGCTCGCTCACGCTGAGCCAGGACGAGATCTTTGGAACCATTCAAATCAACCGCGTCGAGGGCGCCGAGGCCTATGTGCCCGGCGAGGGCCCCGAGCTCACCGAATAGGAGCGGTAACCATGTCAACCCTTTCCACGCTGGAGGCAAACAGCCTCAAAGGCGCCCTCGAGGCGCTGCTGCTGGTGTCGAGCGACCCCGTGAGCGCGCCCGCGCTGGCAAGCGCGCTCGACATCGCCCCCGGCGAGTGCGCATCGCTGTTGGCCGAGCTCAAAGTTGAGTACGAGGAGGCCAACCGCGGCTTTCAGCTTCGCGAGGTCGCCGGCGGCTGGCGTCTGTTTACACACCCTGCCTACCACGACGTGGTCGAGGCCTACGTGCTGAGCTGGGACACGCAAAAGCTGTCGCAGGCGGCGCTCGAGACCCTGGCCGTGATCGCCTATCACCAGCCCGTCACGCGTGAGGTGGTCAAGGGCATCCGCGGCGTCAACTCCGACGGCGTCATCGCGTCGCTCGTGGACAAGGGCCTGGTGCGCGAGCTCGGCCGCGACCCCGAGCGCGGTCAGGCCATCATCTACGGCACGACCAACGCCTTCTTGGAGAAGTTCGGCCTGCGCTCTACCCGCGACCTGCCCGATCTGGAGCAGTTTGCCCCCGACGAGCAGTCGCGCCAGTTTATCCGCGAGCGCCTGAGTGGCCGCAGCATTCAGTCCACGCTCGAGGAGCAGGCCGAGGACCTGGACGAAGAGCGCGAACTGCTCGATACCGATGTTGAGGACACCGATGACGCAGAGCTTCTGCCCACCGGCGATATCTCGGAGGACATGCATGACGAGGACTAACGAAGCAGGGGAGACGCGTACCTCACGCGCCGCGGGCGCTACGGCGCCCACAGGCGGCGCCCAGCCCGTTTACCCGCACACGATGCGCCTGCAGCGCTTTTTGGCGCGCGCGGGCGTGGCGAGCCGCCGCGGCTCAGAGGACCTGATGACCGACGGCCGCGTGACCGTCAACGGCCAGGTCGCGACCGAACTGGGCACCAAGGTCGATGTCGACCGCGACCACATCGAGGTCGACGGCATGCCCGTCAAGCTTAACCAGGGCGCCGTGTACCTGATGCTCTACAAGCCGACCGGCTACCTCACCACCATGAGCGACCCGCAGGAGCGTCCCTGCGTGGCCGACCTGGTTCCGCGCGACCGTTTTCCGGGCCTATTCCCGGTCGGGCGCCTGGACCGCGACACCACTGGTCTGCTGCTCTTTACCACCGACGGCGACTTGTCGCAGGACCTGCTGCATCCCAGCAAGCACGTCTACAAGACCTACCAGGCGCTCGTAGACGGCCACCTCACCGACCGCGACTTGGAGCCACTGCGCCGCGGCATCGAGCTCGACGACGGCCTGTGCCAGCCGGCCATCTGCCGCGTTATCACCGCGCGCGAGGCCGAGGCCGTAGCTCCGCAGGGCGTCAAGCCCGGCACCACCGCCGTCGAGGTCATCATCCGCGAGGGCCGAAAGAACCAGGTCAAGCGCATGCTGAGCAAGATCCACCACCCGGTGATCCGCCTGCATCGTTGCAATTTTGCCGGCTTGGAGCTCGAGGGCGTGGCCAAGGGCTCGTGGCGCGAGCTCACCGACCGCGAGGTGCAGATCCTCAAGGCCGGCGGTATCCCGCCAAAACAGGCGAGCACCAAGCGCGGCAGCAAGCCGCAGGACACCCCCGCGAGCCGCACCCGCCACCACGGCAGCCACGGTTCCACACCCAAGCGTAACACCTACCGCGAGCGCTACACGGGCTAGGCAACCCGCCAAGCCGCAGCGCCCGCGTCCCATACCAGCACGTCAACCACCGAAAGGAAGCATTGCATGATCGTCGCCATCGACGGCCCCGCCGGTTCCGGCAAGTCCACCATCGCCAAGGAGATCGCCCGCCAACTGGGCTTTAACAAGCTCGATACGGGCGCCATGTATCGCGCCGTCACCTTCGCCGCGCTCGACCGCGGCATCGATTTGGACGACGAGGCGGCCATCGACGCCCTCGCCGAGCAGATCGAGATCCGCTTTACCAACGGCACCGGCGAGGACACGCGCCTGACCATCGACGGTGCGGACGCATCGGCTGCCATCCGTACCCCGCAGGTGGACGCCAACGTCTCCAAGGTCTCGGCCTACCCGGGCGTACGCGCCGCCATGCTCATCCATCAGCGCCGCGCCGCCGAGGACCGCGATATCGTGGCCGAGGGTCGCGACATCGGCACCGTCGTGTTCCCCAACGCGCAGGTCAAGGTGTTCCTGACCGCCGACCCTCGTGAGCGCGCCCGTCGCCGCGTGCTGCAGCGCCACCAAAACGACGCCCAGCCGCTCAGCGCAGAGCAACTCGAGGCCGAGGTCGACGAGACCCTCGACGCCCTCAAACAGCGCGACAAACTCGACAGCAGCCGCGAGGTCGCGCCGCTCGTGCCCGCCGAGGACGCCGTGCACGTCGACTCCACCGCCCACACCATCGATGAGGTCGTCCGCATTATCGAGGACCTCATCAACCAAAGGAGGTAGCCCATGCGCCTGTTTAAGCAGACGCCCGAGGATTATTACAACGCCCCGTACGCCGAGTTCCCGGCGCTCATCCGCGGCACCGTCGTCGTGGTCATGGCAATCCTATGGGCCTTCTCCAAACTCATGTGGCGCTGGAAGGTCGAAGACGCCGACCTGCTGTTTGAGCGCCAGGAAGGCCGCGGCAGCGTGGTCATCTGCAACCACACCTCGATGGCCGAGTTGCTGGCCGTGGAGACGGCGTTGTTCTTTGGCGGCCGCCGCATTCGCCCCATTTTTAAGTCCGAGTTTGCCAAGAGCAAGATCGTACGCTGGGCCTTTAGCCGAGTGGGTGGCATTCCCGTCGAGCGTGGCACCGCCGACATGAAGTGTCTGCGTGCCGCCCAGCACGCACTGCAGCGCGGCGAGGACGTCCTGATCTTCCCCGAGGGCACGCGCATCCGCTCGCGCGAGATTAAGCCCGAGGTCCACGGCGGCTTTGCGCTCATCGCTCAGATGGGCAAGGCACCCGTCAACCCGCTCGCCATCTGTGGTTGGTCCGATATCACGCCTGCAGGCAAAAAGCTCATGCGCCCCAAGAAGTGCTGGATCCGCGCCGGCAAGGCCATCTCGCTATCCGACGCACCGGCCGAGCTTAAGCGCAAGGAGCGCCTGGCATGGTTTGAGTCCGAGGCCATGAACCGCGTCTACGCCATGCGCGACGAGCTGTGCGACGAGCATCCGGGCAGGTTCTAGCCATGGGTGAGAACGTCATGTATACCGCCGCTGCCGCCACTGAGGGGTTCGTCCCCACCATCGAAATCGCTGCCCACGCCGGCACCTGCTACGGCGTGCAGCGCGCGCTCGATATGGCATTAGCGGCCGCCCCACAGGCGGGGGAGAACGCTCAGGTCCACACCTTGGGCCCGCTCATCCATAACCCCATCGTGGTGCGCGAGCTTGCCGAGGCAGGCGTCGGTCTGGCCGAGACCCTGGATGACGCCGCATCGGGCACCGTGATCATCCGTGCGCACGGCGTGGTGCCGCAGGTAATCGATGCCGCTCGCGAGCGCGGCCTCGACGTGGTCGATGCCACCTGCCCCTACGTCAAGAAGGTCCACGTGGCCGCCGAGCGCCTGGTACGCGAGGGCTACCGCGTGATCGTCGTGGGCGAGCCGGGCCATCCCGAAGTCGAGGGCATCCTGGGCCATGCCGGCGATGACGCACAGGTCGTGAGTTGCGCCGCCGATGCGGACGCGCTGCCGCTCAAGGGCAAGGTAGGCCTGGTTGTACAGACCACCCAAACCGCGCAGAATCTGGCCGAGGTTGTGGCCTCCATCACCCCGCGCGTGCAGGAATTGCGCGTGATCAACACCATCTGCGCCGCCACGAGTGAGCGTCAACAGGCAGCAGCCGCACTTGCCAACCGCTGCGACTGCATGGTCGTGGTGGGCGGTAAGAACTCGGGCAACACCCGCCGCTTGGCACAGATCTGCGCCGACGTCTGCGAGCGTACGTATCACATCGAGGAGGCGTCCGAGATCGAGGCCGCATGGTTTGCGGACGCGCGCCACATCGGCATCACTGCCGGAGCCTCCACCCCGCAAGAACACATCGAGCGCGCCGTCGAGCGCATCAAGGAGCTTTGCCGCTAATCATGGACCAGACCGTACCCGCATACGCCGCCGAGGTGGCCGATTACGGGCGCAGCCGCGACCCCGAGCCGGGTGAGGGCGCGCTCGTTAAGAACGTGCGTCCCGAATCGCCCGCATGGGATGTGGGTATCGAGCCGGGCATGCGCGTGCTTACGGTCAACGGCGAGCAACTCACCGACATGATCGTATGGCTTTGGGAAGCAGACGACGACACCGTCGAACTTGAGGTTCTCGACCCGCGAGACAACACCGTCACCCCCGTGGAGCTCGACCGTTTTCTCGGCGAGGACTGGGGTTTGGAGTTCGATGGCCCCATCTTCGACGGCATGCGCACCTGTGTAAACGCCTGCGTGTTCTGCTTTATGACGATGCTGCCCAAGGGCGGCCGCTCCACGCTCTACATTCGCGACGACGACTATCGCCTGAGCTTTTTGCAGGGTAACTTTGTCACGCTCACGAACCTTTCCGACGAGGACGTGCAAAACGTCATCCAACGCAACATGAGCCCCATGAACGTGTCGGTCCACGCCGTGAGCCCCGATGTCCGCCGCCGTATGATGGGCCGCAACGCCCAGCGCGGCATGGACGTGCTCGAGGCCATCATGGCCGCCGGCATCGAGATTCACGCGCAGATCGTGCTGTGCCCCGGCATGAACGACGGCGAGGAGCTGGAAAAGACCCTGCGTTTTTGCGAGGAGCACGAACAGATCACGAGCCTGGGCATCGTGCCGCTCGGCTTTACCAAGCACCAAAATCGCTTTAGCTGGTCCTACAGCGACAAGCCCGAGCTCGCGCGCGAAACCATTGCCATGATTCGGCCCTTCCAGGACCGCGCGTACGAGCGCTTTGGCCGCCACACCTTCCAGATGAGCGACGAGTTCTACCTGGACGCCGGCATCGAGCCGCCCGAGGCCGATTTCTACGACGGCTACCCTCAGTACTACGACGGCATCGGCATGATCCGCTCGTATCTGGACGAGACCGATGACGTGCTTGCCGCCGATGCTGAGCGCCTTGCCCGCGTTCGCAATGCTATGACCGCCCGCGACCAGCGCCTGGTATGTCTTTCGGGCGCCAGCGCACGCGATACCGTGGCGCGCTTCGTGGAGTCTCCACAGGGCCTTTCTGGCATCGTCACAGCCATCAAGAACCGCTACTTTGGCGGCAACGTGGACGTGACCGGCCTCATCGTCGCGTGTGACATTCTGGAGCAGCTGCCCCAAGATCTGTCGGGGGTTATGCTCTTTGTGCCTAAGCTCATGTTCAACGCTGACGGCATGACGCTCGACGAGTATCATCGTGACGATTTACTCGCAAGCCTTACCAGTCGCGGCGCCGAGGTTCATGTGGTGTCGACCATGCCGCATGAGCTGCTCGATACCCTGGAGCGCATCCTTGGCATTGTGCCCGCAGACTCTAACACTTCCACTGACCCTACCCATTAAAGGAGAGCAGATGAAACCTATCGTCGCCGTCGTCGGACGCCCCAACGTGGGCAAGTCCACGCTCGTTAACCGCCTGGCCCAGACCTCGGACGCCATCGTCCACGAGTCCCGCGGCGTCACGCGCGACCGCTCGTACCACACGGCCGATTGGAACGGCCGCGAGTTCACCATCGTCGACACGGGCGGCATCGAACCGCTCAAGAGCGATGACGTCTTTGCCACGTCCATCCGCGACCAGGCCCTCGCCGCCGCCGAGGAAGCCGCCGTCATCCTGTTTGTGGTCGACGGCCGCACCGGCGTCACCGAGGAGGACGAGTCGGTCGCCCGCATGCTCAAGCGCTGCGACAAGCCGGTCTTTCTACTGGTGAACAAGCTCGACAACCCCGATCGCGAAAACGACAGCATCTGGGAGTTCTATTCGCTCGGCGTCGGTGAGCCCACGCCCCTCTCGGCCCTGCATGGCCACGGCACGGGCGACCTGCTCGACGATATCGTGGCCCTGCTTCCGGAGGAAGAGGACGAGGTCGCCGATGAGTTCCCCGACGCCCTGAACGTCGCCATCATCGGCCGCCCCAATGCCGGCAAGTCGTCGCTGTTCAACCGCATCCTGGGCGCCGATCGCTCTATCGTGTCCAACATTGCCGGCACCACGCGCGACGCCATCGACACCGTCGTGGAGCGCAACGGCAAGCACTACCGCATGGTTGACACCGCGGGTATTCGCAAGAAGAGCACCGTGTACGAGAACATCGAGTACTACTCGATGGTCCGCGGCCTGCGCGCCATCGATCGCGCCGACGTGGCACTGCTCGTCGTCGACGCCTCTGTGGGCGTCACCGAGCAGGACCAGAAGGTCATGGGCTTGGCCATCGAGCGCGGCTGCGCCATCGTGGTGCTGCTCAACAAGTGGGACCTGCTCGACGACGACCGCAAGCGCGAGGCCTGCATGGAGACCGTCGACCGCCGTCTGGGCGTTATGGCTCCCTGGGCCCAGTACCTGCGCATCTCTGCCCTGACCGGCCGCAGCGTGGAGAAGATCTGGGCGATGGTCGACGCCGCCGAGAAGACGCGCTCGCAAAAGATCACCACCTCGCGCCTCAACACCTTCCTCACCGACCTTCGCGAGTTCGGCCACACCGTGGTGGACGGCAAGCGCCGCCTGCGCATGCACTACGTGACTCAGACGGGCATCAACCCGCCGACGTTCACGTTCTTCGTCAACCACAGCGACCTGGTCAACGACACCTACCAGCGCTACGTGGAGAACCGCATGCGCTCGACTTTCGATTTTGCCGGCACGCCCATTCGACTCTTCTTTAGGAAGAAGGAACAAAAGGATGCATAATCCGATTCTGCTGACCGCCATCTGCGCCGTGGTCTCGTTCTTTATCGGGGCGATTCCGTTTGGCCTGATCCTGGGCCGCGTGTTCAACCACACGGACATTCGCAAGGCGGGTTCCGGCAACATCGGCACCACCAACGCGCTGCGCGTGGCCGGCCCCAAGGTGGCCGCGCTCACGCTGCTGCTCGACTGCCTTAAGGGCGCCATCTGCGTCCTTATCGCCCGTCCGCTCATCGCGGGCGTGGGCTATGGCTTCCCCGTAAGCATCATGGCGCCCGGAGCCCCCGGCGACTGGATGCTCGGTGTCATTTGCCTGGCAGCCGTGTGGGGCCATATCTTCTCGCCCTATCTCAACTTCCACGGCGGCAAGGGTATCGCCGTTGGTCTGGGCGTGATCCTTGCCTGGTACTGGCCCATTGGCCTGTCGCTGCTGGGCATGTTTATCGTAGCCGTTGCCATCACCAAGTATGTGTCGGTGGGTTCGCTTGCCGCAGCCATCGGACTTCCTATCGCTGCTTGCGCGGTCTTTCCGTACAGCAGCCTGGGCCTCAAGTTCTGCATGGCGATGATCGGCATTACCGTGGTGTGGGCCCATCGCGCGAATATCCAAAAGCTCATGACGGGTAAGGAGTCCAAGCTCTCGTTTACCAAGCGCGTCACCGAGCCCGACGATAAGTAGGAGAGAGTCATGAATGTTGCGCTGATTGGCTCCGGCTCCTGGGGAACCGCCGTCGCCGGCCTTGCCGCCGCGCGAGCCGAGCGCGTGACCATGTGGGCCCACAGCGAGCAGACGGCCGCCGGCATCAATGGCGAGCACTGCAACCCCCGGTATCTGGTGGACTACGAGCTGCCCGGCAACGTCGTCGCCACGACGGACCTGGCGCAAGCGCTCGACGCCGCCGACGCCATCATCTTTGCCGTGCCCTCCACACACCTGCGCAGCGTATGTCATCAGGCAGCGCCTTTCATCGCCGCCAACACCCCGGTGCTCTGCCTTACCAAGGGCATTGAGCCCGAGTCTGGCCTGCTCATGAGCGAGGTCATTGCCAGCGAGATCGGCAACGAGCGGCGTGTGGCGGCCCTCTCGGGCCCCAACCATGCCGAGGAGATTTGCCGCGGCGGGCTCTCTGCCGCCGTCATCGCCAGCGAGGACCAGCAGGTGGGGGAGACCTTTAAGGAGCTGCTGCTGTCCACGGCCTTCCGCATCTACCTGTCGCAGGATATGACCGGTGTCGAGGTTTGCGGCGCTATGAAAAACGTCATCGCCATCGTGTGCGGCATTTCCGCCGGTTCTGGTGCGGGCGACAACACGCTCGCCCTCATCATGACGCGCGGCCTGGCCGAGATCAGCCGTCTGGTGCACGCCCGCGGCGGCCAGGCCATGACCTGCATGGGACTTGCCGGCATGGGCGACCTCATTGCCACCTGCACCTCGGAGCATTCGCGCAACCGCACCTTTGGCTACGAGTTTGCCCACGGCGTGTCGCTCGACGAGTACCAGACGCGTACGCATATGGTGGTCGAGGGCGCCGTCGCAGCCCGCAGCGTGAGCGAACTCGCCCGTTCACTGGGCGTAGACATTCCGCTCACCTTTGCCGTGGAGCAAACGCTCTACAACGGTGTTACTTTGGATAGGGCGCTCGAGATTCTCACCGACCGCGTCCCTTCTCAAGAGTTCTACGGACTCACCGACTAGCGCAGAAAGGCTACTACCATGGGTTCCATTAAAATCGCTCCGTCCGTCCTCTCGGCCGACATGGCCAACCTCAAGGGCGAACTCGACAAGATCGCCGGTGCCGACTACGTGCACTTCGACGTCATGGACGGCCACTTTACCGGCAACCTCACCTTTGGCGTTGACATCCTCAAGGCCGTCAAGCGCTCCACCAATGTACCGGTCGACGCGCACCTCATGGTGTCGAACCCCGACGAGACGGTCGATTGGTACGCAGACGCCGGCGCCGATATGATCACCGTACACTACGAGGCCTCCACGCACCTGCACCGCACGCTCACCCATCTGCAGCAGCGCGGCGTTAAGGCCGGCGTGGTGCTCAACCCCGCCACCCCCGTGTGCGTGCTGGAGAGCATCATCGACGTCGTCGATATGGTGCTGCTCATGAGCGTGAACCCGGGCTTTGGCGGTCAGAGCTTTATCCCGGGCACCATCGCTAAGCTCCACGAGCTCAGGGCCATGTGCGAGCGTCACGGCGTTTCGCCCCTCATCGAGGTCGACGGTGGCATTTCTTCCAAGAACATTGTCGAGGTCGTCAAGGCCGGCGCCAACGTGCTCGTGGCCGGTTCTGCCGTATTTAAGTCCGAAGATCCCGCTGCCGAGGTTGCGCTGCTGCAGAAGCTGGGCAACGAGGCCGCACGGGAGGCATAAACCCTTATGACCGCAGGTCAAAACCGCATACCCGTGAATCTTGACCTGTCTCTTATACACATCTCCGAGCCCACGAGACATCTCAGGATCTC
>URBM01000071.1 GCA_900545995.1 uncultured Collinsella sp.
ACGAGATCCTGAGATGTCTCGTGGGCTCGGAGATGTGTATAAGAGACAGCCTGTCCTCCGAGCAGCTCAAGGCTGTCGAGGACCTGGTTAACCAGCAGATCTTCGCCTCCAAGCCGGTCGTGACCCGCGTCATGGGCATCGACGAGGCCAAGGCCGCCGGTGCTGTCGCCCTGTTTGGCGAGAAGTATGGCGACGTCGTCCGCGTTGTCTCCGTGGGCGCCGAGGACCAGCCGTTCTCCCGTGAGCTCTGCGGTGGCACCCATGCCGCCAACACCGCCGAGATCGGCCTGTTCAAGATCATTTCCGAGTCCTCTACGGGCTCCAACG
Organism: uncultured Collinsella sp.; assembly: GCA_900545995.1. Classification (GTDB taxonomy): domain Bacteria; phylum Actinomycetota; class Coriobacteriia; order Coriobacteriales; family Coriobacteriaceae; genus Collinsella. The sequence goes on from URBM01000071.1 coordinate 328, forward strand.
TCCGCCGTATTGAGGCCGTGACCTCTAAGGGTGCTCTCGACTACATGGCCGACCGTCTGGCGCTCGTCGACGCCGCCGCTGCTGCGCTCAAGTGCCGCGTGGATGAGGTTCCCGCCCGCGTGGAGAACCTGCAGGCCGAGCTGCGCGAGACTTCCAACAAGCTCAAGAAGGCACTGACCGGTGGCTCCTCCGACGCTATCTCCAGCGCCATCGAGGGCGCCGTCGAGCTCGACGGCTACAAGCTCGTCGTCGCTGAGCTCCAGGGCCTTGAGGCTGCCGACCTGCGCAACGTCTGGGATACCGTGCACCAGAAGGTCGCCGGTCCTGTCGCCTGCGTCGTCGCCAGCGTGACCGAGAAGGGCACCCCGGCCCTGCTCGCCGCCGGCTCCGATGACGCCGTCAAGGCCGGTTTCCACGCCGGTAACGTGATCAAGCAGATCGCGGGCCTGGTCGACGGTCGCGGTGGCGGCCGTCCCAACATGGCCCAGGCCGGTGGCAAGAACGCCGCCGGCATCGCCGATGCCCTCGCGGCCGCTAAGACCGCGCTCGGCGCCTAAGAATCTAGGTAGTCGCTGTGGTCGCGCTTGCGCTGGACATAGGGGAGACCAGGATCGGCATCGCCGTCTCGAGCCGTGATGGCAAGATGGCGATGCCTGTCAAGGTGCTCCCGGCTGCAGAGGTCACCGGTATGGCCAAGACGTTCCGCTACCTGGTTGAGGACTATGAGCCCGATATCCTGGTAAGTGGGCGTCCCCTGACCATGGCCGGTGAGCCCGGTCCCCAGGCCGAGCGCGTTGCCGCTGTTGCGCAAAAGATTGCCGACGAGCTCGATCTTCCGTTGGAGTTTGAGGACGAGCGCCTGTCCTCGCAAGAGGCAAAGCGTATCCTGCGCGAGCAGGGCCTCAACGAAAAGCAGATGAGGGGCAAGATTGACATGATTGCCGCCAGCCTGTTTTTGCAGACGTGGCTTGATCGTAAAAACGAGGAGGTTTCGCATGCCTAGCGCTTCCGATCCGCGCCAGCCGAATTGTACACGTCAGTCGGCGTCGCGCCCTGCCCAGCCTGGCCAGCGTCCGGCACAGCCGACCCAGCGCGCAGCTCAGTCTGCCGCGCGCCCGGTGCAGTCCTCCTCTCGTTCGGCCCAACCTGTTCAACGGACGGGTCAGCAGCCTTCTGCTCGTTCGGTTCAGTATCCGGCTTCTCACGCGGCTCAGCAGCCCACTGCTCGTTCGGCTCAGCCTGCAGGCGGTGCTCGCTTTAAGCAACAGGCACCTACCCAGCGAACGCAGGCCCCCCAATCGCATTCGCATCACGCTCGCGGGTCGCATGGCGTTGCTCCGGCGACTCGCTCGAGCTACAACACGCATGCTCGTCGCGGTGCTCAAAAGAAGAGTTCTCCGGTTCCTATGATCATCGGCGTTGTGGTGGCCGTAATCGCGCTTGCTACTATCGCTTTCTTTGTCGTACCTGCCGTTAAGGGCTTCTTTGCCGGTGAGGATGCGAAAGTCGCTGCTGGCCAGCAAGTTACGGTGACCATTCCCGACGGTGCTTCGGGCGATACGATCGCCTCGATTCTCTCCGAGAACCATATCGTCGAAAATCCCAAGGATTACTACGCGGCGGTGAAAAAGCTTAACGCCGATATGTCGCTTAAGCCTGGCACCTACTCGTTCACCACACTCATGGATGCGACCAAGGTTGTTCAGCAGCTCATGGAAGGCCCCAACGCGGGCTCCAATGCGCTGACTATCCCTGAGGGTCTGACAGTCGATCAAGTCGCCGACCGCGTGGCCCAGGCCTACGACAGCATCTCTAAGGAAGACTTCCTCAACCAGGCCAAGGCCTCCAACTACGTGGACGACTATAGCTTCCTTAAGGGCGCCGCCAACGACTCGCTCGAGGGTTTTTTGTTCCCCAAGACCTATTCGTTGGGTGATTCGCCGACGGCCGATGACGTGATTCGCGCCATGCTCGATCAGTTTAAGACCGAGTACAAGTCGCTTGACTTTGCGAGCTGCGAAGCCAAGATCAAGGAGCGCTACGGTGTGGAGATGTCCGACTACGACATCGTCAACTTGGCCTCTATCGTTGAGCGCGAGGGCCTCAACGCCGATCAACGTGCACACGTGGCCTCGGTCTTCTACAACCGCCTTGCCGGCAAGCTCGACGGTCTGCGCTATCTCAACAGCGATGCGACCATGATGTATGTCACCGGTGGCGAGGTTACCGCCGACGACCTGCAGAGCGATAGCCCGTATAACACCTATAAGCACGAGGGCCTGCCACCCACGCCCATCTGCTCTCCGTCGCTCGAGGCACTCAAGGCCACGCTTGAGCCAACCGACTCCGATGACCTGTATTTCTACATTACGCAGGACGAGGAGTACTTCTCGCAAACCTACGAAGAGCATCAACTGTCTTGGAATTAGCATGAGGATTTTTAGCCCCAAACGATACGTTGCCTCGGTCGATCGCATCGACCTTGATACCCTGTGGGCCGACGGCAAACGCGCCATTCTGCTCGATCGCGATAACACTCTGGTTCCGCGCGACACCGAGCAGGTTCCCGCCGCGGTTTCCGCTTGGCTCGATACCGCCCGCGCCAAAGGCTTTAAGCTGTGCATGGTGTCCAACAACTGGCATCGCGATCAGGTCATGAGCTCTGCACGCGAGCTGGGACTCGAGGCCATCAGCCACGCCATGAAGCCCGCCCCGTTTGCCTTGAAGGCGGGTCTTAAGCGCCTTGGCGCCACGGCAGACGAGGCGGTGCTGATCGGCGATCAGCTGTACACGGACGTGTGGAGCGGTAACTTTGCCGGCGTTGACACTATTCTGGTCAAGCCGCAGGCAACCCAGGACCTGTGGTACACGCAGATCTTCCGTATCTTTGAGCGCCGGGCCCTGCGCGACCTTCCCTGCGAGGAATAGGTTTCGCCATGTCTCAGCACATCAAACACGGCTGCGACCATATCTTCTTTATCGGCTTTTTGGGCGCGGGCAAATCGACGCTCGCGCGCAACGTCGGCACTATGTTCAAGCGGCGTTTTATCGATACCGATCGTTTGGTTGTGCGTCGATGTGGCAAGTCGGTTACCGAGATATTTGAGACCGAGGGCGAGGATCGTTTTCGCGAGCTTGAGACCTCGGCACTCCGTTCGCTTCAAAGCGAGCGCAGCCTGCTGGTGTCGTGCGGGGGTGGCATCGTCGAGACGCCGGTGAACATTGAGCTGATGCATGAGATGGGTATATGCGTGTACCTCGAAGGCGACTTTGAGGACTCGTTGCGCCAGATTCGCCGCTCCGATACCCGGCCCGATTTCCGCTCGCCCGAGCACGCTGCGCGCCTGTTTGAGCATCGCCGTCCGCTGTATCGCCAAGCCGCCGATATTACCCTTGATATTCGCAACAAGTCCTTCGAGGACGTTTCCTACCTTTGTGCCGAGATGCTTTTGGAGCGTGGACTGCTATGATTCGCCGTCAACTTATCAATTTCCAAAACCGCAGTGTCGATGTCCGCGTTGGATTGGGCGCGTTCGAGGAGCTGTCGCGCATGTTTGCCTCGGCCGTGGGCAAGCCTAAGCGCGCGATGGTGGTTTGGAACGACGCTACATCCGAGCGTTTTGGCGAGGTCGTCGAGCATGCGCTGGTCGACGCCGGTTTTGCCGTGTCGCTGCTCGTCCTCGAGGTTTCTCCTGCCGGTGCTACGCTGGCCGATGCCGATACCGTCTTTGGCGCCTTGTCTGCCAACGGCATTACCTGCGACGATCTGGTTGTCGCCGTTGGCGATGCCGCAACCTGCTCGGTTGTTAGCTGGTGCGCCAACCAGTGGTGTGGCCGAACCGAGTGCGCGCTGCTGCCGACGACCTTCGACGCCATGCTCACGGTCGCGACGACCATGAAGCCGCTCATTGCCTCGTCGTCGAATGCGCTTCCCGCTATCGCGTTCCGTCCCGAACCGGGCTTGGTCGTGTGTGACCTCGACCTTGTTCGCGAGGCGGACCCCGAGGACCTCAAGCTCGGCTATGCGGTACTTGTTGGCACCATGCTTTCGAGCAGCAAGTCCCGCTGGAATCAGTTTACTGAGACCGTCCCCGAGATTCTCGCGGGCGAGGAGGTCGCACTCGTCAATGCCGTTCAATGGTCTCAGACTGCCCGCAAGGACGTGCTGACGGCCACGAACCCGAGCGCTCGCCATGCGCTCGATTTTGGCAAGACGGGGGAGCGCACCCTGCGCGCTTGCTTGGGCGATGCCGCTTCGCAGGTCCCTGCCTACCAGCTGTTGTCCGAGGGCATGCGCTTTGAGGCGCGCCTAGCACACGATGCCTGCGACTTCGATATCGACTATGTGTTTGATCTCGATGACTGCCTGGAGGACTTTGGCATCGAGGAGCTTGCCTTCGACTTGGAGCCTGCCGCATATATCGAGGAGTTCCGCAGACAGCAGTTTGTCCGCTCGAACCGCAGCATGCTGCCGCTGCCCGCGGCGCTCGGCGCCATTCGCCTAACGAGCGTCGAGGACGAGGTTCTTGAGCGCCATGCTCACGCCTACTTGGCTTCTCGTAAAGAACTTCTCTAAGATTTATTGACTTCCATCGTCTTTCGTATCATGTTGAGGGGCGGGTTTTCAATCGGTTGCGGATCGCATGCGATTCCGTCGTTCGGTTGAGACCCGTCCCGTCTATATTGAGACAACAAGAAAGGAATCTGCATGTCTGAGTTTGCTGCCGGTCCTGCCGGTCGTATCGAGCGTGTCCGTGCCCTGATGGTCGAGCGTGGCTACGACGCCATCGTGGTGCGCGACGAGGCCAACCTTCGTTGGCTTACGGGCGTGAAGGGCGTCTTCGACTACACCTTCGAGTTCCCGCACGCTGCGTTTATTACGGCCGACCAGTGCCTGTTCCACACCGACTCGCGCTACCTCAACAGCTTTGAGGAGAACACGCCAGCCGGCAGCCCCTGGGTCTACGACATGGATGAGGGCACCATCCCCGGTTGGGTCGCCGGCAAGATCGCGGCCAACAAATGCCGCGTCTGCGCTGTCGAGGACGATATGCAGATTAATTTCTACCAGGGTATTCAGCGCGGCCTGGAGGACCGTTCCGTCGCCTGTATGCTGCCGCTGATGCACGACGATATCCGCAAGATGCGCGCCATCAAGGACGCCGAGGAGATTGAGCTCATGCGCCATGCGCAGTCGATCACCGATGCCGCCTTCCAGCACATGCTCGGCTTTATTAAGCCCGGTATGACCGAGAAGCAGGTACGCAACGAGCTCGAGAACTTTATGTTCGCCAACGGTGCCGACAGCCTGGCCTTCGGTTCCATCGTCGCGAGCGGCCCCAACACCGCCAACCCGCATGCCGTGCCGAGCGACCGCGTGATCGAGAAGGGCGATTTCGTTCTTATGGATTACGGCGCGGGCTATTGCGATTACCGCTCCGACATGACGCGCACTGTCGTGATGGGCGAGCCCACCCAGGAGCAGCTCGACCTGTACGCACTCGTGCGCCGTACGCACGAGGAGTGCGTCGCCGCCATCCATCCGGGCGTTGAGGGCAACGACATCTTCAAGCTCTCCAAGAAGATCATCGGCGATGCCGGCTATGGCGATTACTATAATCATGGCTTGGGTCACGGCGTGGGCATCGACATCCATGAGCTGCCCAACTTTAACCGCAGCAAGAATATCATCGAGGTCGGCTCGGTTATCACCATGGAGCCCGGCGTCTACCTGCCCGGCGTGGGCGGCGTGCGCCTGGAGGACTACGGCGTGGTCACCGAGAACGGCTATGAGCCCTTCACCAAGACCCCGCACGACCTGCACGTTATCGACTGCTAGTTTACTTCAGTAGATAGTTTGGGGCGGGGCGTCCGGATTGATTCGGACGCCCCGCGTTCTCTTTTTATGCGCTCGCCGCAGGCGCCGTCTGCAAGTGTATAATTTCTGTCGTATGTAATTTGGACGCTTGTGCGTTCTGCCCATAACAAGAAAGGTCGCTATGCCTACCATTTCCACCGCCGACTTCAAGAACGGCCTCGGTCTCCGCATCAAGGACAAGGTCTACACCATCGTCGAGTTCCAGCATGTCAAGCCGGGCAAGGGCGGCGCGTTTGTGCGCTACAAGACCCGCGACATCAAGAGCGGCCGCGTCGTCGAGAACACCTGCAACGCCGGCACCAAGTTCGAGAGCGTCATGCTCACCACCCGTGAGTTCCAGTACCTCTACAACGATGGCACCGACTACATCTTCATGGACAACGAGTCCTATGAGCAGGTTCCCGTTCCCGAGGACATGGTGGGCGAGAACTCCAAGTGGCTGCGCGAGAACGACATCTGCCAGCTGCTCTTCGCCGACGATGAGCTCATGGGCGTGACCCCGCCGATGTTCATCGAGACCACCATCGTCCAGACCGACCCGGGCTTTAAGGGCGACACCGTCCAGGGTTCCACCAAGCCGGCCACGATCGACACCGGCGCTGTCATCCAGGTCCCCATGTACCTCAACGAGGGCGAGGTCATCAAGGTTGACACCCGCGACGGCAAGTTCGTCTCCCGCGTCTAGCAACCAACTCTTCTAGGAGGACTCATGCCCCAGGAAATCAAGATTGACGGCATCGGGATTTCGCCCGATGTTCTGACCGCCATCGTCTCGCGCGCCGTGTCCGATGTCGAGGGCATCGCCTCCGTTGGCGTCAAGGACCTTGCCACCAACCTTGTCTCCATGATGCTCTCGTCCAAGGCCCCGGCTTCTGAGCCGGCGGTCGAGGCCGAGGTCGTCGGCGACAAGCTCGCACTCACCGTGCGCGTCGTGGTGTTCTTTGGCTATCCGTTCAAGAAACTCGCCGAGGCCGTTCGCGCTGCCGTGGTCGCCGCCATCGATGCCCAGGTTGGCGTTGAGGTCGAGCGCGTTGACGTTTGCATCGACGGCCTCGTTTTCCCCAAGGAGTAACCTTTGAGCCTTAAGGTTTATCGCGGGCGTACGCTTGCCCGCAGTCAGGCGCTGCAGCTGCTGTTCCAGGCCGAGGCCACGGACAGCCCGCTCGAGCGCGTCCTCGAGGGTGATTTCCTGATCTCGAAGGGTCCCCTCGATCCCTATGCTCTGGAGCTGTGCCGAGGTGCCTACGAGCATATCGACCGCATCGACTGTGCTCTGCGCTCCGTTGCCAAGAACTGGGATCTTATGCGCATGCCCGGCGCCGACCGCAACCTGCTGCGTATCGCCGTTTACGAGATGCGTTTCCTCACCGACGAGGAGGTCTCGGACGCCATCGTGATCAACGAGGCCGTTGAGCTTGCCAAGGCCTATGGCACCGACCAGTCCGCGTCGTTCGTCAACGGCGTGCTGGGTAAGATCGCTCGCAGCGAGGAGCTGCCGGGCGAGGACCTATACCAGGAGCTGCTGGCCGAGGATCGCGCTCGCGAGGAGGCACAGGCTGCCGAGGCTGCCGCAAAGGTTGCGGTTGCTCAGGCCGAGGCCGGCGTTCTCGACGAGGACGCTGAGGTCGCCGAGGCCGAGACCGGTACCGTCGAGGAGTAGCCATGCCAGAGGGTTCCGTCCGCAACTTCGACGAGATTTCGGACCGCTTGGACCAGATCATAGCTACCGTTCGCTCTAAGGATACGTCCTTGGAGCGTTCGCTCGATCTGTTTGACGAGGCGATTGAGCTGGGCTCCCGTGCGGTCGACATGGTCGACAAGTTTGAGCTGACGCCGCGTGAGGCCGACAAGCTCGAACAGGAATACGATGAGGATGCGGCAAACGAATCCCAGGATAGCTAGGCCGCATCTCCGGATACGAATGGTTGATGGCATTCATGAAACGCGTGCGTCTTGATGACGAACTGATTTCACAGGGCATCTGCGCCGATCGCGCGGATGCCCTTCGCACTCTTATGGCCGGCTTGGTCTCGAGTGGCGGTGAGCGCTTGACTTCGCCGGGCCTTAAGGTGATCCCGGGGCTGCCGCTGCATGTGAAGGGGCGCATTCCCTATGTTGGCCGCGGCGGTCTTAAGCTCGAAGGCGCGCTTGATGCGTTTGGCATCAATCCGACGGGCCTTGCCTGTCTGGATGTGGGCTGCTCTACCGGCGGCTTTACCGATTGTCTGCTCAAGCGCGGAGCTGCGACCGTTGTCTCGGTGGACGTGGGTCGCGCCCAGTTCGATTGGTCGTTGCGCCAGGACGATCGCGTGACGCTGCATGAGCGCACAAACGTGACGCAGCTGCCTGAGCTTGGCTATGCCGGCACTATCGACCTGGCTGTGTGTGATGTCTCGTTTACCAGCATCGCGAACATTATCGATGCGGTACTGGCGTGCCTGGCGCCTACGGGTGCATTCTGCACGCTCGTAAAGCCGCAGTTTGAGGCTCCGGCGGCGCTGGTGGGCGAGGGCGGCATTGTGACCGATTCCGCCGTGCGCCGCGATACACTCGTGGCGGCGGTTGAACTCTTTGCTGCCAAGGGCCTGTTCCCGGTCGATGTGTGCGTGTCGCCCATTCATGGTGCCAAGGGCAACGTTGAGTTTTTCCTGTACGGCACGAGATTTGACCCCGGCGATCGCTCGCAAGACGAGCTGCAATCCCAGGTATCGGTTATGAGCGAGAAAGCTGCAACGCTATGAAGGTCTTTCTGGTTCCCAATTACTACAAGCAAGAGGCGGTCGAGAGCGGCCTGATGCTCGAGCTTTGGCTGACGCGCCAGGGCTATGAGGTCGCATGGGCTGCCGACCAGCGATCGAAGATTCAAAGCACGCCTGATATTGACGGCTCCGATCTGGTCATTACGCTCGGCGGCGACGGCACGTTGCTGCGCGCTGCCCGCATCCTCAACCATCGCGAGATTCCTATCCTCGGTCTTTCCTATGGTCACCTAGGCTTTTTAACTGCTGCGAGCCCCGAGGAGCGCGACATTCTGCAGGTCGTGAGCGACGCCCTTTCCGGCGAGCTGCACGTGAGCCGTCGCGCCACCATCGCCGCGGATATCGTGTCCGTGCGCGACGATGGCACGAAGGATGTCGTGCGCACGTTCGCCCTCAACGACATGGCGCTCACGCGCGGCCCCCTGTCCGATATGGTTGAGTTCGACATCACGGTGTCGGGCCACCATATCGATCGACTGCGTGGCGACGGCGTGGTCGTGTCCACGGCGACTGGTTCTACGGGGTACGCGCTCAGTGCAGGTGGCCCCATTGTGAGCCCCGACTATACGGGTATGGTCTGCGTACCCATTGCGCCGCACACCATTCAGGCCCGTGCCTTCTTGACTTCGCCGAGTGATGTCGTCGAAATCTTTATGTCCGATGATCGCCCGAGCGTTCCGGCGATCGCTATCGATGGACAGTTTATTACTTGCGATGGCACCGTTGAGAGCGTGGCGGTGCGTCGCGGGCCCGGTGATGTGCTGCTGCTGGATTACGGCCCCGAGAGCTTCTATAACTCGGTGAGCCGCGTATTCTACGGAGTCCGTCATGATCGATGAGCTGCAGGTTTCTAACATTGCGCTCATTCGCGAGGCGACGCTGCTGCCGAGTGCCGGCCTGACTGTCCTGACCGGCGAGACCGGTGCCGGCAAGACCGCGCTGCTCTCGGCCCTCAAGCTTATTTTGGGTGAGCGCGCGGATTCGTCTATGGTGCG
>URBM01000072.1 GCA_900545995.1 uncultured Collinsella sp.
TCCGTCCGAGCTCATCGAGGTCTTTGTCGTCGCCGATGCCTGCACCGATAACACCGCGCAGCTCGCGCGCGAGGCGGGCGCTGTCGTGTACGAGCGAAACGACCTGGCCCGTAAAGGCAAGAGCTGGGTCATGGACTTTGGTTTCGACCGTATCCTTAACGAGTATCCCGACACCTTTGAAGGTTACTTTATCTTCGATGCCGATAATGTTATCGCCCGCGATTACGTGTCCAAGATGAATGATGCCTTTGACCAGGGCTTCCATGTGGTCACGAGCTATCGTAACTCCAAGAACTTCGGAAGCTCGTGGATCTCGGCAGCGAATGCCACTTGGTATCTGCGCGAGGCGCGTTTTCTCAACAACGCGCGCAACATCTGCAAGACGTCCTGCGCCGTATCGGGTTCGGGCTACCTTATCTCGGCTAGCGTTATTGAGGGCATGCACGGCTGGCAGTTCCATACGCTGACCGAGGACATCCAGTTCACTACGTTCTGTGCCATTCACGGCATTCGCATCGGTTATGCGCCGGCGGAGTTTTTTGACGAGCAGCCCGTGACGTTTAAGGCGTCCTGGAAGCAGCGTATGCGCTGGACCAAGGGCTTCTACCAGGTGTTCTTTACCTACGGTAAGCATCTGGTCAAGTCGACCTTCCGTTATCACCGCTTTGCCGCCTACGACATGTTTATGACGATTGCTCCGGGTATGCTGCTGTCCCTGATCTCCATGCTCGCCAACGCGACCTTCCTCATCGTGGGCGGGCTTTCGCACGGCTTCTTGGCCACCGAGGTTGAGATGCAGGCTTGTGCCGCCTCGCTCATTATGACCTTCGCGATGATGTATCAGACCTTCTTTATCCTGGCGCTGCTCACGACTATCTTCGAGTACAAGCACATCCATTGCGCGCAAAAGTGGCGCCTGGTGACCAACCTGTTTACCTTCCCGATCTTTATGTTCAGCTATATCCCCATTACGGTGGCTGCGTTGTTCCTGAAGGTCGACTGGGTCCCGACGCAGCATGCCGTCAACGTTACCCTCGACGAGGTCATGCAGGGCGCTAAATAACCACCACCAAAACCACCACAAAGGGGACAGGCACCTCTGTGGTGGTTTTTGCTTTTTAGAGACTGCCCCGGGAGGTGTTCAATGGTCTATATTCCCTTTTGGATCTGCGCCTTTGCCGGTGCGGTGATTGATGTCCGTGAACGGCGGTTTCCCAACGCGCTTGCCGCCGCATGCGCCGTGGCGGCGTTTGCAGGCGTTTGGCTGGACAGGGGCTTGAACACGGCGCTTGACCACGCCGGTCCTGCCGTTATCGTGTACCTTTCCCTTGTGCTGACCGAGTCGCTTTGGCGGCGTTTCCGCCAGGCCCCCGGCATCGGCATGGGGGATGCCAAGGCGCTTTTCGCGCTTTGCACGCTCGACCCTCTGGGCGGCATCGTGGCATTTGCCGTCGCGCTCCTGGTCCTGGCCCTCTCCTGCCTCTTCACAAAATCGCGCTCCCTGCCATTGCTCCCGTTTTTGGTGCCGATATTTGCCATAATCGAGGTCGTGGGCTGGACATTGTAACCGATTGCGCATCCTTTTTAAGGAGCATGCCATGGCAACTAATCAAGAAACGGCCGTCATTAAGGCGCGCATGGACCGAATTCCCTCGGCGTTGTCGCCCGAACTTTTCGAGCGCATTGCCACCGATCGTGCTTCGGGCTATGTTAACCCGTATCGTTGCAACGACGATCAGGTCATTCGTCGTATTGATCGCGCCTCCGACAAAGGCACGCTTATGCGTCCGGCGTTTATGCGCGATACCGAAAAGATTCTTCATCTTCCGGCGTACACTCGCTATGCCGGCAAAACACAGGTCTTCAGTTTTCGCAGCAACGACGACCTGTCGCGTCGTGGCCTGCACGTGCAGCTTGTTTCGCGCATTGCGCGCGATATCGGTTGCGCCCTGGGGCTCAACTGCGATCTGATCGAGGCGATTGGCTTAGGCCACGACTTGGGCCACACGCCTTTCGGCCATGCCGGTGAGCGTTTTCTCAACGATATCTATCATGAGCGCACGGGTCGCTACTTTTTCCATAACGTGCAGTCGGTCCGCGTGCTCGACGCCCTGTATGGCCGCAACGTGTCGCTCCAGACGCTCGACGGCGTGCTATGCCATAACGGCGAGTACGAGCAACGCGTGTTTGAATTGTCGGATATGGGCTCCTTTGACCAGTTCGATCAGGCGGTCGAGGACTGCATCGCCACGGGCTATGGCGCCATTGGGCACCTGCGTCCCATGACGCTCGAGGGCTGCGTCGTTCGCATCTCGGATATTCTTGCCTACGTCGGTCGTGACCGTCAGGATGCGATCGCGGCGGGTCTGCTTTCGCCCGACGCTTTTGACGATGGTCGGGGCGGCGCCTATAACAGCTGGATCCTCACGCACGCTTCCATCGATATCGTTGAGCATAGCTATGGTAAGCCGCGCATCGAGATGAGCGAGGACCTGTTTGAGGAAATTCGCCGAGCCAAGCGCGAGAACTACGAGAAGATCTATAGCAAGGGCGGTATCGAAGGCGATTCCGAGGAGGAGCTGCGCGAGGCGTTCGAAAAGCTCTACGACCGTTGCCTGCGGGATCTAAACAGTGGCGACGAGTCCTCTTATATCTTTAAGCACCATATTTCGCGCATTGAGCAGCAGCTTTCCTACTACGATCGTACCTATGCCTGGCAGGACGACAAGGATCAAGCCGTGGTGGATTACATCGCGAGCATGACGGACGGTTATTTCTGCGAGCTGACGAGCAAGCTGTTCCCGGGTCTAAAGTTTCCGCATCGTACCTATATTAACGAACGGTAGTTCGTATTTATTCGGTATACTGTTTGTGGAAAACGTTTTTGATTGATGCACGGGATGGCTATGGACGACCTTTTTTCTGCTTCGACGCGCGAGCGTTCCTTTCAGAATGCGCCGCTTGCGGTGCGCATGCGCCCTAATTCGCTCGACGAGTATGTGGGCCAGCAAAAGGCCGTCGGTAAGGGTTCATGGTTGCGTGCCGCGATCGAGCACGATGTGCTTTCGAGCGTGATTCTGTACGGGCCGGCCGGTACGGGTAAGACGACGCTGGCCCACATTATCGCCAACCATACCAAGAGCGAGTTTGTCGAGGTCAGCGCCGTGACGGGCACTGTGAAGGACCTGCGCCGCGTAATCGATGAGGCTAAGACCCGTCTGAACACCTACGACCGCCGCACCATTCTGTTTATCGATGAGATCCATCGCTTTTCGAAGTCGCAGCAAGATGCCCTGCTGCATGCGGTCGAGAACCGCACCGTCATTATGATTGGCGCCACGACGGAAAACCCGTACTTTGAGGTCAACTCGGCATTGCTCTCGCGTGGGCGTGTGGTAGAGCTTGAGCACCTGAAGGACGAGGATATCGCCATGCTCATTGAGCGTGCGCTCGAGGCGCCGCAGGGTTTAAACGGTAAGTTCTCGGCCGATGAGGATACAGTCAAGACCATTTGCACGCTGGCCGCGGGTGATGCGCGCTCGGCGCTCACGACGCTCGAGCTTGCGAGTGAGATTGCCGTTACGCGTCCCGATACTGAGGGAACGCCAGCGCCGGCGGCGGGGGAACGCTATCCCATTACCGTGGATGACGTGAAGATCGCCAATCCACGTCGTGGGTTTTCGTATGACAAAAACGGTGACATGCACTACGACATTATCAGTGCGTTTATTAAATCTATGCGCGGCAGCGATCCCGATGCCACGATCTATTGGCTCGCGCGCATGATCGATGCAGGGGAGGATCCCAAGTTTATCGCTCGCCGCATTATGATTCAGGCTTCCGAGGATGTTGGCAACGCCGACCCGCAGGCGCTTTTGGTGGCACATGCCGCATTTAAATCTGCCGAGGTCATTGGCTATCCCGAGTGTCGCATCAACCTGGCTCAGGCTGCGCTCTATGTGTGCCTGGCGCCTAAGTCCAACGCGTGCGAGGCCTCGATCGATGCGGCGCTGGCCGATATCCACAGCAGTGGTCTTCGCGAGGTGCCCAGCTACCTGCGCGATCGTCATCGCCCAGGCAGCGATGAATATGGCGTGTATAAGTATCCGCACGATTATCCCGAAGGCTGGGTCGATCAGCGCTATTTGCCCGAGGGGTTGGAGCGCGGCGCGTTCTGGCAGCCTGCCGGCCGCGGTTGGGAAGAGTGGCGTGTTGAGCAAAGCGAACGCGACCGTAGCGGTAATGCTCCGAAGTAACTGCTGATTATTTTGTCCCAGGATCTCACGCTTGGCATGTTCGGTCCCCTTTGGGGTACCATGAACAGCGTCTGTATTTCGATTCCTTTGGGAGGCTTGTATGAGTCCCATTCAAATCGCCCTGCTGTTGCTCGCCGTTGCCGGCGTGTGGGCTGTTGTCGAGCTCGCGCTCACGCTGCGCAAGACCCGCACCGTCGTTGATTCGCTCGACAAGACGGTGAGTGACCTTAACAATACGCTCGCCGAGGCACAGCCTGTGGTGGCAAAGCTCGACGGCGCTGTCGATGAGCTCACCCCCGCGCTGGCACAGGTTGAGCCGCTCCTCAAGTCGAGCAAGACTGCCGTTGATGCTCTGACGTCTAACCTCGTTGAGGTTGAGGCGGTCGTTCGCGACATCTCCGAGGTCACGGGCAGCGTGGCTGAGGCCAGCAATGCCGTATCGAGCGTGACTGATTCTGCTGCTGGCGCCGTGCAGAAGCTCTTCAATAAGGTGAAGGCTCCTGCAGCCGACGCCGATCGCAAGCTCGCCGCTGCCGCCGCCGAGGCCGAGCAGCCTACTGAGCGCGTTCTGATTGGCGATGACGATGCCGCTGCTGACGACGATGATGTTCAGAAGCCCGCTGCTAAGCCTGCTCAGTATTACACTTATACGCCTGCCGAGACCTCCGAGGAGTCCTGCGATGAGTAGCGAAGCAACCTGCCCCATTACGCTGAGCGTTGCCGGTGATCCGCGTCTCGCGCGCTTGGTGCGCATGACGGCCGCCAACGTCGGCGCCCTGTGCTCTATGTCCGTTGATCGCATCGAGGACATTCGTATGGCTGCCGAAGAAGCCTTCATCTTTGGCTGCACGGCTGTTGATTCCGACGATATCTCGATCAAATTCGATGTCGACGAATCGCATGTGGGCATGACCTTTACCTTTGGCGACCAGGCGACTGTCGATGAGGATGACCAGGCTGCCGTGTATGCCGAGCTCATTTTGGCGAGCGTGTGTGACTCTTACGAAAAGACTACAGCGCCCCTAACGCTTTCCCTCGACCTCAAGGCGGATATCTAATATGACCGAACGCTCCCGGAGCGGCAAGACCGCTTGGGACAAGGAGAAAACCCGCGAGCTGTTTCGTCGTTATAAGGAGACCGGTGATCCGGATGCTCGCGAGCAGCTCGTCATGTCCCATATGAACCTGGTAAGGTTTCTTGCCAACAAATTCAAGAACCGCGGCGAGCCGCTCGATGACCTTTTGCAGGTCGGGTACTTGGGCTTGCTCAAGGCTATCGATCGCTTTGATCCCGAGCGCGGACTCGAGTTCACGACGTTTGCCACGCCCACCATCTTGGGCGAGATTAAGCGCCACTTCCGCGACAAGGGCTGGAGTGTGCGCGTGCCGCGTCGTCTGCAGGAGCTCTCTGCCAAGGTTAACCAGGCTACCGACAAGCTTACCAACGAGCTTCAGCGTTCGCCCAAGGTTGAGGAAATCGCCGATTACCTTGGCGTGACCGTCGACGAGGTGCTCGAAGCCATGGAATCGTCCTCGGCCTACACCTCGGTGCCCATCGAGGCTCCCGGCGCGTCCGACTCCGACGATGCTCCCTCGATTCTCGATCGCTATGCCGACGACGACAACGAGCTCGACTTTACCGATGACCGCCTGGTAATCGAGGAAGCCATCCGCGATTTCTCGCCGCGCGAGCGTGAGGTGATCGAGCTACGCTTTGTGAAGGGCATGACCCAGATCGAGATCGCCAAGAAGCTGGGCATTTCGCAGGTGCAGGTCTCGCGCCTACTGCGCCGCACCCTCAAGAAGATTCAAGACAAGATTGACCCTGACGGAGTAATGGTTCGTTCATGAGTGAGCACCCCCAACAAACCGACCGCACGCTGCGCGATACCCGCATTCTGACGCTTCGCATTTGGGCTGTCGTCGGTTGCATCGTCATCGCCGCCGTCATCTTTAACCTTATGGGCATCCTGGCACCGGTTATTGAGTTTCTTGCCGTCGGCTCCATCATTGCTTTTGTGATGTCCCCGATCACCAACTGGCTCGAGCACCATGGCGTGAATCGCGGCATCGGTTCGCTTATCGCGCTTATTGTGGTCGTTGCTGTGCTCGTCGGTGTCGTTTGCATCTTGTCGCCGATTCTCTTTGGTCAGATCATGGAAGTCCTGAGCCGCCTGCCCGAGCAGCTTCGTGTTGCGGGTGGCGACCTCAACGAGATGATCTCGCATGCCAAGACGCTCAACAACACGCCGCTCAAGGAGTATCTGGACGATAATCTTTCGTCGCTGGTTGCCGTGGCATCGAAGTATGTGTCTCAGATCGCTGCCGAGCTTGGCCGCGGTGTGTTCCCGCTCATCACCAATACAGCCTCGCAGTTGTTCGTGATCTTCCTTGGTCTGGTGCTTGCGTACTGGATGGCCTGCGACTACCCTCGCATGCACCACGAGATTTGCACCATCATCGGTCAGGAGAAGGAGACCTCGTACCGCTTTATGGTCGCCATCCTTTCTCGCTCTGTCGGCGGCTACATGCGCGGTATGGTCGTGACGTCCATCTGCGGTGGTTTCCTCGCCTTTATCGGTTTTATGATCATCGGCCATCCGTATGCGGCGCTCATGGCCATCTTTACCGGCATCATGCATTTGGTTCCGGTCGTCGGTCCCTGGGTGAGCGCAGCAATCGCCACAGTGCTCGGTTTCATGTTCAGCCCCATGTTGGCGTTATGGACGCTCATCGTGACGATGGTCGCTCAAAACGTCACCGATAACGTAATTTCGCCTAAGGTCATGCAGAGCTCGGTGCAGGTGCATCCCATCATGAGCCTCACGGCGCTCGTTATTGGCTCGGCACTCATGGGTCCTATTGGCATGATCATTGCCATTCCGCTGTGCGCAGCCCTCAAGGGCATTTTCGTCTACTACTTTGAGAACGAGACCGGCCGCCAGCTTGTGGCCTATGACGGCGCCGTGTTTAAGGGCACGCCGTACCGCGATGCCGATGGCAACCCGGTCGCCGCCTATGACGCGCTCGGGGACGATACGTTCATCTATGAGTCCGAGCTCATCGGCAACGAGACCGCGCCCGAGGCCAAGGCTATGCCCAAGCCCGAGCTCGATAATCCCTGGATCAAGCTCTCGGGTCTTCAGCCCGATGCCACGGGTTTCTTCAAGAATCCCTTCGCCAAGGATGACGATTCCAACTCTGATGACGATACCAAAACCGGCATCGACGGGTCCATGGACGATTCGGATTCTAAATAGGCCCCATTAACGTTTCTTGAAGTTGTAAATGACAAGAAACGCGAGCAAAGCGATTGATAAGGGACCGGCAACATAGAAAAAGAGAATGTCAATTGCGCGTAAAGTGTAATAAGCCTTATCGCCGGACATTACTGCATACAACACGTAGCCAAATGCTGGTTGGTTTGCGTACCAGCAGGAGAAAGCCAATAGCGTTAAAAGTGCCGCTAACAGAAGTGCATTGAGGAAAAATCGTTTGCTTTTCATCGATCGCTCCTTCCGGGTGACTCTTATATGTAATTCTACAGCAGTCCTTTTTCAAAGGATCGCACAGTACTAAATAACGTGCACTTTCGCTGGAGGGTCGCTGTTTGGCGGCCCTCTTTTTTGCACAGGCGCGGTGGGATGGTAATATCGTAACGTTTGAACTGTTTCGATGTGAAACCGAGGAGATTCCCTCTATGAGTGCTGACTACCCGTCAATGACTACGGCCGAGATTCGCTCTAAGTTCCTCAACTTCTTTGAGGAGCGCGGTCTTAAGCTCTATCCTTCTTCGTCCCTCGTCCCCGACGATCCTTCGCTGTTGCTTGCCAACGCCGGCATGAATCAGTTTAAGGAGTACTACCAGGGCAAGAAGACCATGAAGGAGATCGGCGCGATCTCCTGCCAGAAGTGCGTCCGCACCAACGACATCGATTGCATCGGCGAGGACGGCCGTCACCTGTCCTTCTTTGAGATGCTCGGCGACTTCTCCTTTGGCGGCGTCTCCAAGCAGCAGGCCTGCGCTTGGGCCTTTGAGCTCATCACCAAGGAGTTCAAGCTGCCGCTCGATCGCCTGTACTTCACCGTCTTTACCGAGGACGACGAGACCCATGACGTATGGCGCTCCCTGGGCGTTGCCGAGGACCACATCTCCCGCTTGGGCGAGGACGACAACTTCTGGGCCGCTGGCCCCACCGGTCCCTGCGGTCCGTGCTCTGAGATCTACTTTGACATGGGCGAGGAGGTCGGTTGCGGCAGCCCCGACTGCAAGCCTGGCTGCGACTGCGATCGCTTCCTTGAGTTCTGGAACCTCGTGTTTACCCAGTACGACCGCCAGGAGGATGGCTCCATGCCGGAGCTGCCGCACCGCAACCTCGATACGGGCATGGGTCTGGAGCGCATGGCCGCCATCATGCAGCACAAGACCGCTAATTACGACGGCGATCTGATGCAGCACCTCATCAAGCTGGGCGAGAAGATCAGCGGCAAGACCTATGACGCCGACGATTACTCCGGTGCCAGCCGCTCCCTGCGCATCATCGCGGATCACTCTCGTGCCGTCGACTTTATGATCTCGGACGGCATTCTCCCCGGTAACGAGGGTCGCGAGTACGTCCTTCGCCGCCTGCTCCGCCGTGCCGTGTTCCACGGTCGCCTGCTGGGCATCGAGGGCGCCTTCCTGACCAAGTTCATTGATGAGGTCAACGCCCAGATGGGCGAGGCCTATCCCGAGCTGCTCAAGAACGTCGCGCTCGTCAAGGGTATCGTCGCTTCCGAGGAGGAGCGTTTCTCCACGACGCTCGACAACGGTCGCGTCTACCTGGACGAGGCCCTGGCCGCGCTTGCCGAGGGTGCTGTCCTTCCGGGCGACGTTGCCTTTAAGCTGCACGACACCTTTGGTTTCCCCATCGACCTGACCGTCGAGATCGCCGGCACCGCTGGCCACGACGTCGACATGGACGGCTTCACCGCCTGCATGGAGGACCAGAAGGCCCGCGCCCGCGCCAATGCCAAGGGCGACGCCTGGGGCAGCTTCAACGACGTGTGGGTCGAACTTTCCGACAAGGTCGCCGCGACTGAGTTCGACGGCTATGACAACGATGCGATCGTAGGCGCCAAGGTTGTTGCCATCGTGCGCAACGTCGAGTCCGTCGAGTCCGCTGCCGCCGGCGAGGACGTCGAGGTCGTGCTCGACCGCACCCCGTTCTACGCCGAGATGGGTGGCCAGCAGGGCGATGCCGGCGAGCTTTTCGCCGAGGGCGTTGCGCTGACCGTTTCCGATACCAAGAACCACAATGGCCTGTATGCTCACGTCGCCCACGTTGCCGAGGGCACATTGACCGTCGGTGCTACCGTGACCGCCGCGCTCGACGCCGAGCGCCGTGGTTTCCTGCGCCGCAACCACACCGCCACCCACCTGCTCGACGCTGCGCTTAAGCAGGTCCTGGGCGAGCATGTCTCCCAGGCTGGCTCGCTGGTGACGCCCGAGCACCTGCGCTTTGACTTCACGCACTTCGAGGCCTGTCTCTTATACACATCTCCGAGCCCACGAGACATCT
>URBM01000073.1 GCA_900545995.1 uncultured Collinsella sp.
GGCCCGCAAGGACGAGCTGGGCGTTGACGGTGCCTTCACTTCCGCCGGTATGGATGACTCCTCCAGCTGGCGCTACACCACGCACCTCGCCAACCTCCCGCTCTACTACGAGTTCGAGAAGGAGCACAATCAGGAGGACGACGAGATCAAGGGCGAGTATCTCGACAACTTTAAGCAGATCTTCGACCTGTATATCACCGACTCCACCTGCGATCCTTCGCAGCTCGCCTCCAAGACCGGTGACGACGCCACCAACGAGTTCGCAACCGGCAAGGCCGTCTTCTACCAGAACGGCTCTTGGGCCTACGCCGACCTCACCAAGGCCGGTATGACCGACGACCAGCTCGGCATGCTGCCGATCTACATCGGCGTCGACGGCGAGGAGAACCAGGGCCTGTGCTCCGGCGGCGAGAACTACTGGTGCGTCAGCTCCCAGGCTTCCGAGGATGCCCAGAAGGCCACCGAGGACTTCATGTATTGGTGCGTCACTTCTGACACCGCCACCAGCATCATCGCTGACAAGATGGGTCTGACCGCCCCGTTCAAGAGCGCTAAGGAGACCACCAACGTCTTCTCGCAGCAGGCCGTTGCTATGGCCAAGGACGGCAAGAAGACCGTTGCTTGGGACTTCGTTTACATCCCCTCTGAGGAGTGGAAGAAGAACCTCAAGCAGGCTCTCATCGCTTATGCTGCCGACAACACCAAGTGGGACGGCGTCAAGAACGCCTTCGTCGATGGCTGGAAGACCGAGAAGGCTGCTTCCGAGTAAGCAGTTGCTGCCCAAGCTATCTGATTAGCGACAGGGGGCGGGCAGACGTAGGTTTGCCCGCCCCCTGCATATTGAAAGGACCCTTCTATGGGCAAAGCACTCAAACGCTGGTGGCCGCTCTTTATGCTGCCCACGTGCCTGGCGTTTATGATCGGGTTCGTGATTCCCTTTATCCAGGGTTTCTATCTCTCGTTCTGCCAGTTTATTACCATCAATAACGCGCACTTTGTCGGTATCGAGAACTACGTGCGCGCACTGACCGACCCGCAGTTCTCCACGTCGTTCTTCTTTACCGTGGCGTTTGCCTTCCTGTCGACGGTGCTTATCAACGTGATCGCGCTGGCCATTGCGCAGGCGCTCACTCGCAAGGCGCTCAAGGGCACCAACATCTTCCGTACGATTTTCTTTATGCCTAACCTGATTGGCGGCATTGTACTGGGTTACATTTGGCAGATTCTGATCAACTGCCTGCTCTCCAACGTGGGTGCCCAGCTTATCGCCCTCAACTCCGCCGCTGGCTTCTGGGGCCTTATCATCCTGACCCTGTGGCAACAGGTCGGCTACATGATGATCATCTACATCGCCGGTCTGCAGTCCATTCCGTCTGACTACATCGAGGCCGCCAAGGTCGATGGCGCTACGGCATGGCAGACGTTTTGGAAGGTTAAGATCCCCAACCTGATGCCGACCATCACCATCTGCCTGTTCCTGTCCATCACCAACGGCTTTAAGCTGTTCGACCAGAACCTCGCCCTTACCGGTGGCGCCCCGGCGCACTCCACCGAGATGCTCGCCCTGAACATCTACAACACGTTCTATTCGCGTGCCGGCATAGCATGGCAGGGCATTGGCCAGGCCAAGGCAGTTATCTTCTGCATCCTGGTTGTCGCTATTTCTATGATCCAGCTTAAGGCCACGAGGTCCAAGGAGGTGCAGCAGTAATGAAACGCGATAAGGCTATCAACCGCGCGCTCTCGATCTTCTTTACGATCCTGTCGCTCGCATGGATCTACCCCGTGTTCATGATTGCGCTCAATTCCTTTAAGAAAGCGACCGCAATCAGCACCACCACGGCGTTCGATCTGCTCACGCCCGAGACGTTCAACGGCCTCGCAAACTACGTGCACGCTCTGAACGAGCAGGGCTTTGCCTCGGCGTTTATGTACTCGCTTATCATCACGGTCACGTCGGTCGTGCTGATTCTGGTGTGCTGCTCCATGTGCGCTTGGTACGTGGTGCGCGTCAACAGCAAGATCTCGAACTTCTTCTATTACCTGTTCGTCTTCTCGATGGTCGTACCGTTCCAGATGCTCATGTTCACGCTGTCCAACCTCGCGGACCGCATCGGCTTTAACACGCCGTTTAACATCTGCTTCATCTACCTTGGTTTTGGCGCGGGCCTCGCGGTCTTTATGTTCGCCGGCTTCGTCAAGAACATCCCGCTCGAGATTGAGGAAGCGGCCATGATCGACGGCTGCAACCCGGTCCAAGTGTTCTTTAAGATTGTCCTTCCCATTATGAAGCCCACCTATCTTTCGGTCGGCATCCTTGAGACCATGTGGGTCTGGAACGACTATCTGCTGCCCTACCTTACGCTCGACTCCACCAAGTACAAGACCATTCCTATCTTGATCCAGTACTTCCGTGGCGGCTATGGCCACGTCGAGCTCGGCCCCATGATGGCGTGCATCATGATGGTCGTCATCCCCATCGTCATCATGTACATCTTCTGCCAGAAGTACATCATCGACGGTGTGGTGGCAGGTGCCGTCAAGGGCTGATGCCGTAACTGTTTTGCAAGTTTTGGCGGCGCCTCTCAGCGCGGCGCCGCGTATCGAAAGGTAAAGACATGGCCGAGATCGTTCTCAAACATGTTCAGAAGGTGTATCCCAACAACGAGTCAAAAAAGAAGGGCTTCTTTGGCAAAAAGAAGAAGACCGAGGAGAAGAAGCACAACCTCAAGGTTACCGAGGACGGTGTGCTCGCTGTAGAGGACTTCAACCTCACCGTTCACGACCAGGAGTTCATCGTCCTCGTTGGCCCTTCTGGCTGCGGTAAGTCCACGACGATGCGCATGGTCGCCGGCCTGGAGGACATCACCTCCGGCGATGTGTTCATCGATGGCAAGCGCGTCAACGACGTGGCGCCCAAGGACCGCGACATCGCCATGGTGTTCCAGAGTTATGCTCTGTACCCCAATATGACGGTGTACGAGAACATGGCGTTTACGCTTGAGCTCAAGAAGGTCCCCAAGGACGAGATCGACCGCAAGGTTCGCTCCGCTGCCGAGATCCTGGGTATTACCGAGTACCTCGACCGTAAGCCCAAGGCGCTCTCTGGCGGCCAGCGCCAGCGCGTCGCCATCGGCCGCGCCATCGTGCGTGACCCCAAGGTCTTCCTGATGGACGAGCCGCTGTCCAACCTGGATGCCAAGCTTCGTAACCAGATGCGCGCCGAGCTCATTAAGCTGCGTCACGAGATCAAGGGCACCTTCATCTACGTTACCCACGACCAGACCGAGGCTATGACCCTCGGCGACCGCATCGTGGTCATGAAGGACGGCGTCGTCCAGCAGATCGCCACGCCGCAGGAGGTCTTCAACCATCCCGCGAACATCTTCGTCGCCGGCTTCATCGGCGTGCCGCAGATGAACTTCTTCGATGCCCAGCTGGTGCGCTCGGGCAACGGCTTTACCGTCAAGACCGAGGATATGAACGTGGCGCTCGCCCCGGAGACTTGCGCTCAGCTTGCCCTCAACTGGGACGGCGGCGACGTGAAGGAGATTACGGCCGGCGTGCGCCCCGAGCAGATCCTGCTTGCCGACAAGGGCGAGGAGGGTGCGCTCCAGGGCACCGTCGAGGTGACCGAGCTCATGGGCTCGACCGAGCATGTCCACGTGACCGCTCCCGACGGCCAGTTTGTCCTGATTATCCCCGTCGTCGACCTCGAGGCCAAGGGCGCGCTCAAGGCTGGCGACCCCATCTGGTTCAAGTTCGAGAAGAACGCGACTCATCTCTTCGATAAGGTGTCTGGCAAGAACCTTATCTAGGCCCGGTGCATCCAGGCCCTCCCTTTGGGCGACTGCGGCTTTGCCATCCTTTTGCCGCGGTCACATATAAGGCTCCCCTCCCGTCCACTGGGCGAGAGGGGAGCCTTTCTTTGTGTTGGGACTGTCTGGCCGGTCGTTTGTCTCGATCTGTAACGGATAGGGCCGATTTCGGACGTTAGATGTTACAGATCGAGACGGTTCCGCTGAGCTAACCATTTCATCTAAATCTGTAACACCAAAGGCGAATTTCACCTGCTTGATGTTACAGATTGAGATAAACCCGAGGGGAGGGGCCGGTATGTCTCAATCTGTAACGGCTGGGACCGTTTTGGTTGAGTAGTTGTTATGGATCGAGATTGTTTGGCCGAGTCGGATCACAGGGTAACGTGCGGGCACAAAAAACGGAGCCGTGTTGCCACGACTCCGTTTCTCAAGAGGATGGGTAAGGGGAATGAGCTAGCTCAGGTGCCAGATCTCGTCGTTGTACTGGGAGATCGTACGGTCGGACGAGAAGGTGCCGGCGTTGGCGATATTGATGAGCGCCTTGCGCATCCAGGCGTCCTGGTCCTCGTAGTCGGCCAGCACGCGCTCCTTGGTCTGGATGTACTCCTCAATGTCGAGCAGGGCCATAAACCAGTCCTTGCCCTTAATGTCGTCGTGCAGGCGCTGCAGGCGCTCGGCGTTGCCGGTTGCCATAAAGGCCGGGTTGGTGATGAAGTCCACCAGCAGTTTAATGCCGGGCTTGCGGTAGAGCGCACCGGCGTTGTAGGTGCCGTCGGCGTAGAGCTGCTCGACCTGTTTGGACGAGGCGCCAAAGGTATAGATGTTCTCGTCGCCCACGAGCTCGGCAATCTCCACGTTGGCACCGTCGAGCGTGCACAGGGTTAGGGCGCCGTTGAGCATGAACTTCATGTTGGAGGTGCCGCTCGCCTCCTTGGAGGCCAGGCTGATCTGCTCGGAGATGTCAGCGGCGGGGATCACGCGCTCGGCGGCGGTGACGTTGTAGTTCTCGATCATGACAACCTGCAGGTAGGGAGCCACGTCGGGGTCGTTTGCAATCCACTGCGACAGCGTCAGGATCAGATGGATGATGTCCTGCGCGATAGTGTAGGCAGGCGCCGCCTTGCCGCCAAAGATGATGGTGACAGGGTGCTTAGGCCTGTTGCCGTTCTTGATATCGAAGTACTTCCAGATGATGTAGAGCGCGAGCATCTGCTGACGCTTGTACTCGTGGATGCGCTTGACCTGGACGTCGATGATGGCGTTGGAGGGAATGGTCACGCCCTGCTCGAGCGCCATGAACTGGCGCATGATGGCCTTGGCCTCGACCTTGGTGGCGGCCAGGCGCTCAAGAACGTCCTTGTCGTCGGCGAACTTGGCGAGTTTGCTCAGATCGCCGGTGCTGCGCCAGTCGGTGCCGATTACATCGTCGAGCAGGCTGGCGAGCGCGGGGTTGGCCCCATGGATCCAGCGGCGGAAGGTGATGCCGTTGGTCTTGTTGGAGAACTTCTCGGGATAGATCTCGTAGAACGGATGAAGCTCGGTGTCCTCCAGGATCTTGGTGTGGAGGGCGGCTACGCCGTTGATGGAGAAGCCAAAGTGGATGTCCATGTGGGCCATGTGGACGGTGTCGTGCTCGTCGATGATGGCGACGCGCGGGTCATCGTGCTCGGCCTTCGCGATCTCATCGAGCTTGACGATAATGTCGGCGATGGCAGGGGAGACCTTCCGCAGGCTGGTGAGCGGCCACTTCTCGAGCGCCTCGGCAAGAATCGTGTGGTTAGTGTAAGCGACCATGGAGCGTACGATGGTCACGGCCTCGTCAAACTCGATGCCATGCTCAGTGGTGAGCAGGCGAATGAGCTCGGGGATGACCATGGTGGGGTGCGTGTCGTTGATCTGGACAACGGCGTAATCGGCCAGATCGTGCAGGTTGCTGCCGCGCTCGACGGCCTCGTCGATCAGGAGCTGGGCGGCGTTGCTCACCATGAAGTATTCCTGGTAGATGCGAAGTAGGCGGCCCTGCTCGTCGGAATCGTCGGGGTAGAGGAACAACGTGAGGTTCTTGGCGATCTCGGTCTTGTCGAAGTCGATGGAGCTGCCGGGGACCAGGCCGTCGTCGACGCTCGCCAGGTCGAACAGGCGCAGGCGGTTCTTGGTGGGCTGGCCGTAACCGGGCACATCGATGTTGACGAGCTTGGAAGTAACGGCAAAATCGCCGAACTCGACGGTGTAGGAGCGGTCATCGTCGACTAGGATGTCCTGCTCACCGAGCCACTCGTCGGGGACGGCCTTCTGCTGGTTGTCGACAAAGCGCTGACGGAACAGACCGTAGTGATAGTTGAGGCCCACGCCATCGCCGGTCAAGCCCAGCGTGGCGATGGAATCCAGGAAGCATGCGGCCAAGCGGCCCAGGCCGCCGTTGCCGAGTGACGGCTCGACCTCGAATTCCTCGATCTTGTTGAGGTCGTGGCCTGCGGCGGTGAGCTGGTCCTTAACCTCGTCGTAGATGCCGAGGTCGATCATGTCGTTGATGAGCAGCTTGCCGATCAAAAATTCGGCGGAAATGTAATAGAGCTTTTTCTTGCCGTTGTTGAGCGGGCAGGTGGCAGAGCGCTCCTGCACGAGTTTGACCAGCAGCTTGTAAATGCGACGGTCGTCGAGCTGCTCGAGCGAGGTGCCAAAAGACTGCTCGGCGAGTTCCATGAGGTTAATTTGGGGCATGTTTTCTCCTGTGATGGGTTGTTTCATGTCTGCAATTCATAAGAAGCCCGCGCGAGGGGATTGGGGTGGCCTCGCGCGGGAAAAGCAAGCGCGTCCGCACGGTGGGGAGGGGCCGGGCGCGGTAGCTCCTATTGAGGAAGCTCGATTTCGGCTTCCGACGGGATGCGGAAGCAGGTCTCGGTCCAGTCGGTGAGTTTGTGCTCGAGCTCGCGGGTGATGGCGCCGTCGAGCATGCGCCAGGTCCAGTTGCCGCCCAGCGTGGCAGGGGTGTTGATGCGCGCCTCGTTGCCCAAGTTGAGCAGGTCTTGCATGGTGTAGATGCACGTGTCACTCACGCTGGCGGCGATGGTGCGATTGAGTGCATCTGCCATGGGTTCGCCGGCCTGCTGATGGGTGTACAGGGCTGCCTGCTCGCGTTGACGCGGGGTGGCCGTTCCCTCAAACCAACCGCGCGCCGTCTCGTTGTCGTGGGTGCCCACATAGGCGACGGTGTTGGCGATGTAGTTATGCGGCAGGTAGTACGAGTTGGTACCCTCAAAGGCAAACTGCAGGATCTTCATGCCGGGGAAGCCCGAGTTGTCGCGCATGTCGATGACGCCGGGGGTGAGGAAGCCCAGGTCCTCGGCGATGATGGGCAGCGTGCCGAGCTTTTCCTCGAGCGTCTTGAAGAACTTGAGGCCGGGGCCCTGCGTCCACGAACCGTAGGACGAATCGGGCGAGGAGAACGGCACCTCCCAATAGGCCTCGAAGCCGCGGAAGTGATCCAGGCGGATGACGTCGTACATGTCGAGGGCGGCGCGAATGCGGCCCTCCCACCAGGAGAAGCCATCGGACTCCATGGCGTCCCAGTCGTAGATGGGGTTGCCCCAGTACTGGCCGGTGGCCGAGAACTGGTCGGGCGGCGTGCCGGCGACGCTCACGGGATTGCCGGCGGCGTCGATCTTAAAGAGCTCAGGCGTCGCCCACATCTCGACGGAGTCACGCGAGACATAGATGGGCAGGTCGCCGATGATGAGAATGTCGCGCTCGTTGGCATAGGCCTTGAGGCGGCTCCACTGGCGATCGAAGAAGTACTGCGTCATCTGGTGGTAGAGCATACGCGCCGGATGGTCGGCGCAGACCTTGGCGGAAGCCTCACCGCGGGTGCGGAGCTCCGCGGGCCACTCCCAAAACGCCTTGAGACCGCACTCCTCTTTGACGGTCATGAACTCACAGTAGGGGATGAGCCAGTCCTCGTTGGCCTGGATAAAGTCATCGAAATCGGCCGGCTTGTCGGCAGCAAAGCGCTCGGCGGCTCGGTCGAGAATCTGACGGCGGCCGCCAAAGATGGCACCGTAGTCGACATTGCTGGGGTCGGATCCCAGATACACGCCATCGATATCGCGCTGCTCCAGATACCCTGCCTCGATAAGCTCGGCAAAGTCGATAAAGTTGGGGTTGCCTGCGCGGGCCGAGAACGACTGATAGGGCGAATCGCCATAGCTGGTCGTCGTAAGGGGCAGAATCTGCCAGTAATGTTGTTTGCACGAGGCGAGAAAATCGACGAAGTCGTAGGCATTCCAGCCAAAGCCGCCGATTCCGTATGGTCCGGGCAATGACGAAACGGGCATCAGAACACCGCTTGCACGCTCCATGGATGCACTCACCGTCCTTTTGAATAAGGGGCTGCGCCGTAGATGGATAGACGGCTCGTCCCGAGTTTCCATTTCTATTGTCCCTATTGTAGAACATGTTGTTTAAACATGTATATAGAGAATGAAAAAGTTGCCGAATTTCGGTGAATGGTAGTGCGCCATAAAGACGATATGAGCAGAACAATGTGAGCCCCTGCTTCGTATCGTCTTTTGATTCGTGGGCCAAGGCTGACAATGGTCGTCGTCATTAAAATCCGGCAGCCAGCCAGGTTGCCACAATGCGAGACTGGCTCACAATGCCACATGTTGCCTCTATTGGCCTTGAGGTGCACGCCCGCAGCATCAAAGGATGCGCCTTCAATCCGTTCACGGGCGAGATCGGCGGGAAGCCCCTTCTCCTACGACCCCGCCTCCGTCGCCGACTCGATCCTTTCTATCGAGTCGCCCGGGGCAGTCTACGAGTCCGGCGTCACCGGCTTTCCCTTCTGCAGGGAGCCGCGCTGCCTCGGCGTGGACTGCGTCATCGGCGCGGTCTCCAAGATGCAGAGGCCCGCGGCCGACAAGCGACGCAAGACCGACAAGCGCGACGCCGAGTTTTCGGCCAAGCAGCTCGCACTGCACGAAATCGTCGAGGTCCACGTCCCCGACTGCGAGTGCGAGGGCGCCAGGGACCTCTCCCAGGCCCCCGCCGATGCCCGGGAGAGGTTACCGTGTTACCGTCAAGCAGCGCCTCTCCAAGTACCTGCCCAGGAATGGGCAGTGCCACCCCGGCGGAGACGACCAGAGAAGGAGGCTCGGGACGTGGACCAGGGCGCACTGGGCCTGGATCGAAGCCGCGGAGATGGCCGACCCCACGGCCCAGCAGACCCTCGACTGCTATAAGGAGCGCGTCAAGCGGGCGGTAGACGAGAAGAAGGACCTGGAATCCAAGGTGGAGTCCCAGTCGGAACAGCCCCGATGGAAGCCGACGATGGACGTGCTCAGCTGCATGAAGGGCATCGACGTCGTCATCTCCGCTGTTAGTGTTAGTGTATTTTTCACCGTTCAGTTTAATGCTACCACTGACAGTTGAAACGCCTGTGGAAGGGATAGCCTTGTTGGACGGGGACTATTCGTGATAGTATCGCGCCGCAACATCGAGGCGCGAATCGCCCATGTGGTGGCAGCGCGAGTTTCGTGAGGTGTGGTGTGGACGGGACGCAGCGTTTTATGGGTCTGGCCGGTCCGACTGGTGTGCAGTTCTGTCGGGCCGGCCGAGATTGGTGAAGAGATCGCGTTGTTGAATGAGCGAATTTTACAAGCAGCTCTTCAAGGCGCTCTGGGCGTTGGCTAGGGCTGCGCAGTCAATCGCATGCAGCGATAGGCGAGGTGATTGCTCGATGGGTTGGCGACTAGTTTTGTGCCGTACTTGCCCCGGTGCCGTCGTTATCTGCCGAGTACCAGAATGCGTAGGCCGCAACGACGGCATCGTAGACGGCTGCAACTACGTTATCCACGACGGCTGCGAAGTTGACCACAACGGGAACGGGGCCGGTTT
>URBM01000074.1 GCA_900545995.1 uncultured Collinsella sp.
GGTCAACTGCCAGTGGAGCGACGAGGAGTTCGCCGAGCATTGATCCGTGGCGGAGAGTGCTGGCTCGTGGGCCTGCATATCCACCCCTATAGCCATGGTGGCGTGTGGAATCGCGATCCCGACCGTCGTCGTCGTCTGCTGCTGCACCGCAAGGAGATCGATTTTCTCGACGGCAAACTGCGCAACCGCGGCTATGCGCTGGTGCCGCTGGAGCTCTACTTTAATACCGATGGCCGCGTAAAGCTGCTGCTTGGTCTGGGCCGCGGCAAGAAGCTCTACGACAAGCGCGAGGATATGGCCAAGCGCGATGTCCAGCGCGAGATCGACCGCGCCCTCAAGGAACGCAACCGCTGACCGTCCTTCATAAGTTGCGGTGGAATACGGACTGGTTTGCCTGTTTGAGGGGGCTATTCAGTCCCTATTTCACCGCAACTGCGGGCGTCTCATCTTTCTTACTGTTCTGACACATATGTTTCAAAGGCGGCGTCCGTTATGGGCGCTGCCTTTTTTGTGGGTACATACATCCATGAGGTTCCAACCCGAGCTAGGGGAGTGATCGTTATGGACAAAACTGCGTTCTTTACCATGCCGAGCGGTCTGTACGTGGTGAGCGCCGCGGCAGACGGGCTGCGTGCCGGCTGCGTCATCAACACTGCGGTGCAGGTGACGTCCATGCCGCCGCGCATTTCGGTTGCCGTGAACAAGGGCAACGTCACCTCGGGCGTCATCGCTTCGGCCAAAGCGTTTGCGCTGACCGTGATCGATCAGACCGCCGATATGCTCTACATCGGTAACTTTGGGTTCCGCACCAGCAGCGATTATGACAAGTTTGCCAAATACGAGACCCGCGAGACGGCTCTGGGCATGCCCTATGTGCCCGAGCACGCGGCGGCCCTGTTTAGCTGCCATTTGATCGACACTGTGGATGTTGGCACGCATCTGCTGTTTATCGGCGAGGTCGAGGATGCCGAGCGCTTGAGTGACGAGACGCCGCTCACCTACGATTACTACCATAAGGTCCTGAAGGGCAAGACGCCTCCGAAGGCGTCCTCGTATCAAGGCTAGAAATGTTCTAAAAGTACTTGCATTATATTATTGATAACATATACTAATAAGCGAAGTACATCACCAGTCGCGTTCGAGAGGAGAACATCATGGCTGAGGAGAAGAAGACGTATAAGTTCGTGTGCATCGTTTGTGGCTACGAGGTTGAGGTCGACACGCCCGAGCTGCCCGAGGACTACGTGTGCCCGGTCTGCGGCGTCGGTCCCGATCAGTTTGAGCTCGTCGAGGAGTAGCTCGTCGGCACGCGGCTCACGGCAACATATAGCTCTGTCCAAGGGCCTCGGTCGAATTCTCGGCCGGGGCCCTTTTGATTTATCTGACGGTTTAAAACGGTCTCACGTGTTACAGATTGAGACGTTATATCTGGACAGTTACGCCATCCCAATTACATCCCCGTTAGCAGCACGATGTCGAGAATCGTCACGATGACGCCGATTCCTACGAGCAGCGCGTTGAGCGGGCGCGAGTTGGTGTATTTGCCCATGACGCGGGGCGAACTGGTGAGTCGTATGAGCACAAAGACCGTAATTGGCAGCTGAAGCGACAGCAGCGCCTGACTCCAAATGAGACCCTCAAAAGGATTCGGGACGACCAAGCACGCCGCCACTGCGCCGACGAAGCAGGCCGCCACCCCGATCGAGGAATGTCGGTCGTGGATGTCGTATTCCTCGTCGAACATGCCCGCGGTGATGGTGCCCGCCGCCATGCCCGCCGTCACACTACTCGATAGTCCCGCAAACAGCAGTGCCACCGCAAAGATGGTCGAGCTTGCCGGGCCCAGAATGGGGGAGAGCGTGGCCGCTGCGACGGCGAGGTCGTCTACGACCATGCCGTGCGCAAAGAAGGTCGTTGCGGCCAGGATGACCATGGCCGAGTTGATTGCCCAGCCCACGCCCATCGAAAAGAGCGTGTCGAAGAGCTCGTAGCGCAGACGTTCTTCGATAACCTGCTCGCCTTGGCCTTCAAAGTGCATGGATTGGATGACCTCGGAGTGCAGGAAGAGGTTGTGGGGCATAACGACCGCGCCTAGGACACTTACGATAATCGCGGCCGAGCCGGTGGGCATACAGGGTGTGATCCAGCTTGCGGCGGCTTGCGGCCAGTCGACCTTGACTAGTGCAAGCTCGGCTAAAAACGAAAGTCCTACCACGCCTACGAAGGCGATGATCCATCGCTCGGCGCGTTTGTAGGAGCTTGTCATGAGCATGGCAATCGATGCCGCCGCCACGATGATGCAGCCGGCGCGTACGGGCAGGCCAAAGAGCATTTGAAGCGCGATCGCACCGCCCAGGACTTCGGCCATGGCGGTGGCGACCGTGGCTAGATACGCGCTGCCGAGTATCGCACGCCCGACGAGGCGGGGTAGGTGGCGCGTCGTGGCCTCGGCAAGACACATGCCCGTGGCGATGCCCAGGTGCGCCGCGTTGTGCTGCAGCACGATGAGCATGATCGTGGACAGCGTGACGATCCACAGCAGCGCGTAGCCAAACTGCGAGCCCGCGGCCATATTGGAGGCCCAGTTGCCCGGGTCAATAAAGCCGACGGTCACGAGCAGCCCGGGGCCGATATGCCGCGCAATGTCTAGGCCTCCGTGACCACCGGTGCGCCGGGAACCAAAGTGTTGTTTGAGATGGTTGAGCATGGTGCACTCCTGCGTGCCGTTTGTTTGACGCCGTAAAGGGTACCCGTTTTAGGCTTAAAGGTTAACCGAGACTAACAAAATTGTTGTATTTGAATAGGATGGGGAAAGGAGTTGCCGAAATGTCTTGATCTGTAACAACTAGGGATGGAAATTGGACCTAGGTGTTACAGATCGAGACAGGAAGAAATGGTCCTATGGAAAATCTCGATCTGTAACAGTTAGCTGCAAAAACCGGCCCTTCGTGTTACAGATCGAGACATTCGGAACCGTCTCTCGAAAACATCTCAATCTGTAACATCTAGGCGCCAAAATTGGGTCTTCCTGTTACAGATTGAGATGTTTGAAGCGGTGAGCTTACAGGCCGAACTTGGGGCCCTTGTTGTCGTCCTTGAGGTCGGCGGTGTCCACTCGTAGGGCGTGCGTTACGCGATTGTTTCGAAACGGGCGGGAAACACAACGGGCCGGTGATGCTCCTAGTATGCCTATTCAACTGATTGTCTAATATTTAGGGGAGGATCGCGATGCAGGCAGATTCCGCTCAGCAGCAGGGCCTTTATCGCCCCGAATTCGACCACGATGCATGTGGCATCGGCGCGCTTGCCGATATCAACGGCGAGCGCCATCACCAGATCCTGGACGACGCACTGTCCATTCTGGTCAACTTGGAGCACCGCGGCGGCACCGGACTCGAGAAGAACACCGGCGACGGCGCCGGCATCCTGTTCCAGGTTCCGCATCACTTTTTCCGCAAAGAGGCTCAAAAGTGCGGCCAGATTCTGCCGGCAGAGGGCGACTATGGCGTGGCCATGCTGTTCTTCCCGCAGGACGACAAGGGCGTAGAGGATGCCCGTCGCGTGTTTGAGGAGGGCTGCGCCGAGGCCGGCGTGCCGCTGCTCTTTTGGCGCGAGGTGCCCGTCGACCCGCACGACCTGGGTGAGACGGCCCGCGCCTGCATGCCTACCATCCTGCAGGCCTTTCTGGGCCGCCCCGACGACACGCCGGCCGGCGACGCATTCGAGCGCCGCCTGTACGTGTGCCGCCGCACCATCGAGAAGAAGGCCGACGCCGAGTTTGCCCTGCGCGACAAGATTTTCTACGTCTGCTCCATGAGCTCGCGCACCATCGTGTACAAAGGCATGCTTGTGGCCACGCAGATGCGCCGCTTCTTCATCGACCTCAACGACGCCGCCGTCAAAACGGCCGTGGCGCTCGTCCACTCGCGCTACTCCACCAACACCACACCCAGCTGGGAGCGCGCACATCCCAACCGCTTTATCATCCACAACGGCGAGATCAATACCCTCAAGGGCAACGTCAACTGGATTCGCGCCCGCGAACCCAACCTGTACAGCCCCGTGCTGCAGCACGATCTTGAGCGCGTGATGCCCATCATCAACCGCGAGGGCTCCGACTCCGCGATTCTGGACAACGTGCTCGAGTTCCTGGTCATGAACGGTCGTCCGCTCACGCGTGCCGCATCCATGCTGCTGCCCGAGCCGTGGGACCACAACGACAGCCTGAGTGAGGAGCGCCGCGCCTACGACGCTTACCAGTCCATGCTCATGGAGCCGTGGGATGGCCCGGCGGCCATCGCCTTTACCGACGGTCGCACGCTGGGTGCCGCCCTCGACCGTAACGGCTTGCGTCCCGCCCGCTACTATGTGACGCGCGACGGTCGCTTTATGCTGGCAAGCGAGGTGGGCACCATCGAGGTGAGCCCCGAGAACATCCTGACGAGCGGCTGTCTGGGACCGGGGCAGATGCTCGAGGTCGATTTTGCCCGCGGCCGCGTCATCTACAACGACGAGCTGCGCGCCCGTTACGCCAAGGAAAAGCCCTATCGCGACTGGATCGCCGAAGAGACGCTGACCGTCGACGCGCTCGACAAGCCCGTCGCGCCCACGCCCGCCGAGGATACCGAGGTGCCCGCCGCCGTGCGCATGGCCAAGCTCGGGTATCACTGGGATGATGTTGACGAAGTCGTGCGTCCCATGGCCCAGCAGGGCAAGGCGCCGCTCGCCTCGATGGGTATCGATGCGCCGCTGGCCTGCCTGTCCAAGAAGACGCGCTCGTTCTTCGACTACTTCTATCAGCTGTTTGCCCAGGTCACGAACCCGCCGATCGACGCCCTGCGCGAGCATATGGTCACCTCGACCACGCTCTACCTGGGCAACCACGGCAACCTGCTCGAGGACTCCCGTACGGCCTGCCAGCTGGTGCGTCTGGAGCGTCCGCTGCTGAGCGAGGAGGAGTTCGAGCGTATTTGCGCGATTGACCGTGTTGGCTTTAAGACCCGCCGGTTCCGTGCCGTGTACCGCCGCGACGCGGGTGAGGGCGCGCTGCAGGCTGCGCTCAAGCAGCTTGCCGAAGACGTCGAGGCTGCGGTTCGCGATGGCGTGAACATCGTGGTGCTGAGCGACCGTGCCGCTGCGGGCGAGGTACCCGTGCCGTCGCTGCTCGCCGTGGGCTGCGTGCACAACCACCTGATCCGTGCCGGTGTGCGCACCTTTGCCGATATCGTGGTGGAGTGCGGCGATGCCGTGTCTCCGCACGACTTTGCGGCGCTGGTGGGCTACTCCGCAAGCGGCATCTACCCGTACAACGCGCATGCGTGCATCCGCAATCTGGCGGCACGCGGCGACCTGGACGTGACGGCCGAGCAGGGCATCGCCAATTACAACAAGGCCGCGACGGCGGGCATCGTCTCCATCATGTCCAAGATGGGCATCTCCACGGTGCAGAGCTACCACTCCGCGCAAATCTTTGAGGCCGTTGGCTTTACGCCGGAGTTCGTCAGCGCGTACTTCGCCGGCACGGTGAGCCGTGTGGGCGGTATGGGTGTCGAGGACGTTGAGCGCGAGCAAAACGAGCGTTACGACGCCGCGCTCGCTATCCTTAAGAGCCCGGCTCCCGATCAACTGCCCACGTTGGGCCTGACCAAGTGGCGCCCGCTCGGCGGCGAGGATCACCTCATCGATCCGCAGACTGTCTACTTGCTGCAGACCGCCTGCCGCGAGGACAGCTACGACACCTTTAAGGAGTACAGCGCTCGCCTGCACCGCACCGGCCGTGCCGTGCGCCTGCGCGACCTGCTCGACTTTGACGGCAGCGGCCGCACGCCGGTTTCGCTCGACGAGGTGGAGCCCGCGCTCAACATCGTCCGCCGCTTTAACACCGGCGCCATGTCGTACGGTTCCATTAGCAAAGAGGCACACGAGTGCATGGCCATCGCCATGAACCGCCTGCATGGCCGTTCCAACTCCGGCGAGGGCGGCGAGGACCCGCGCCGCGAGACCCCGCTGGCTAACGGTGACTCCAAGAACTCCGCGATCAAGCAGGTGGCAAGTGCGCGATTTGGCGTGACGAGCCGCTACCTGTGCAGCGCCTTCGAGATTCAGATCAAGATGGCCCAGGGCGCCAAGCCCGGTGAGGGCGGTCACCTGCCCGGCAAGAAGGTCTACCCCTGGATTGCCGAGGTCCGTCAGTCCACGCCCGGCATCGGCCTGATTTCGCCTCCGCCGCACCACGACATCTACTCCATCGAGGACCTGGCGGAGCTTATCTTCGATCTTAAGAACGCCAACCCCGGCGCGCGCGTGTCGGTCAAGCTGGTCAGCGAGGCCGGCGTCGGCACCATCGCCACCGGCGTGGCCAAGGGCGCTGCCGACAAGATTTTGATCAGCGGCCACAATGGCGGCTCGGGTGCCGCTGCGCGCGACTCTATCTGGCACGCGGGTCTGCCGCTGGAGCTTGGCCTTGCCGAGGCCCAGCAGACGCTGCTGCAAAACGGTTTGCGCTCACGCGTGGTGCTCGAGGCCGATGGCAAGCTCATGGACGGCACCGACGTCGCCGTCGCCTGCCTGCTGGGTGCCGAGGAGTTTGGCTTTGCGACCATGCCGCTCATCTCCATGGGCTGCCTCATGCAGCGCGACTGCCAGCAGGATACCTGCCCGGCCGGCATCGCTACGCAAAACTGCCGCCTGCGTCGCGGCTTCCGCGGCAAGCCAGAGCACGTCGAGCACTTTATGCTCTTTGTTGCCGAGCAGCTGCGCGAGGTCATGGCGAGCCTGGGCTTCCGCACCATCGATGAGATGGTCGGCCATCCCGAGTGCTTGCGCCAGATCGAGGTCCCGGGCAACCGCAAGGCCAACCTGCTCGATCTGTCGCCCGTGCTGGCGAGTGCGACCTGTGAGTTTGGTGCCCATATCCCGGGTGCCGACGGCCGTCACTTCCTGCCGCAAATGGCCGCGGACAGCGAGCTCGACAAGACGCTCGACTCCACGTTGTTTGTGCCCTATACGGCCGATGCCCGTGCGCACCTGCGTCCGATTCGCTTCCGCGCCGATATCGCCAACGTCAACCGTTGCGTGGGCACCATCCTGGGTAACGCGGTGACCAAGGCGCATCCCGAGGGCCTGCCCGCCGGCTCCATCACCATCGATTGCGATGGTTCGGCCGGTCAGAGCTTTGGCGCCTTCCTGCCGCGCGGCATTACGCTCAACGTGTGCGGTGACGCCAACGACTACTTTGGCAAGGGCCTTTCGGGCGGCGAGGCGTCGGTGCGCCCTAACCCGCATGCGACCTACAAGTTCGACGAGAACATCATCGTGGGCAACGTTGCGTTCTTTGGCGCCACGAGCGGCCGCGGCTTCATTAACGGCCTGGCAGGCCAGCGCTTTGGCGTGCGCAACTCCGGCGCCACCGTGGTGGTCGAGGGCTGCGGCAACCATGGCTGCGAGTACATGACGGGCGGTCTGGCGCTCATCCTGGGCGAGGTCGGGCAGAACTTCGCCGCCGGCATGACGGGTGGCGTGGCCTATGTCTTTGACCAGTACGGTACGCTCGATGCCCGTGTGAACCACGAGAGCGTGGAGCTCAAGGCCCCGACGGCCGACGAACTGACGCAGATTCGCGAGCTCATCCAGGAGCACGTGGACGCGACACAGAGCCCGCGCGGCATTAAGCTGCTCTACAGCTTTGAGACGATGAGCAAGCACTTTGTGAAGGTCATTCCAACCGAGTACGAGCGCGTGCTGGCGATTGTCGCCGCCGCCGAGGCTGCCGGCAAGACGCATGCGCAGGCAGAGGAGCTGGCGTTTGACATTGTGACCGGTCGCGCGAGTGCCGCGGATGTCGCTCGCTTCGATGCCGCGGGCGGCGCTGTCGGCTCTGTTGCTTCGACCAAGAAGGAGGCGTAAGTGCCATGGGTAAGCCCGGTGCTTTTCTTGATATCGATCGCGTGACCCACGAGCTTCGCCCCGTGGAGGAGCGCAGCCATGATTTTGATCCGCTGTACGTGGAGCTCGATGACGATGCGCGCCGTGCCCAGGCGAGCCGCTGCATGATGTGCGGCGTGGCGTTTTGTCAGATGGGCGCGAGCTTTGGCAAGGCGCGTCCGAGTGGCTGCCCGCTGCACAACCTGATTCCCGAGTGGAATGAGCTGGTGTACCGCGGCCGCTGGGACGAGGCTGCCGAGCGCCTGTCGCTCACCTCGCCCATGCCCGAGTTTACGAGCCGCGTGTGCCCGGCGCTGTGCGAGGCCGCGTGCAACCTGGGTTCGGTCGACGGCCAGCCCACGACGATTCATGACAACGAGCGTGCGATCAGCGACCATGAGTGGGCAAATGGCGGTCCGCGTCGCTTTGAGCCGGCGGGGGAGGGCGCACCCACGGTCGCCGTGGTGGGCTCCGGTCCTGCTGGTCTGGTGGCAGCATGGGAGCTCGCGCGTCGCGGCGCCCGCGTGACGGTGTTTGAGCGTGACGACCGTCCGGGCGGCCTGCTCATGTACGGCATTCCCAACATGAAGCTCGAGAAGTCTGTGGTCGAGCGCCGCGTGGCGCTCATGCGCGAGCTGGGTATTGTCTTTGAGCTGGGCGCTGACGTTACGAACCCTGCGGTAGCGGCCAAGCTCAATGGCTTTGACGCCGTTTTGGTGGCTGCCGGCGCTCGTGCACCCCGCGGTCTTTCGGCTACGAATGTGGATGCCCCGGGCGTGGTGTATGCCGTGGACTACCTGACGGCTTCGACCGTCTCGGTGCTCGATGGTGGTGAGCCCGCGGTGAACGCGCGTGGCCTGGACGTTGTGGTCATTGGCGGCGGCGATACCGGCAACGACTGCGTGGGCACCGCGGTGCGCCAGGGTGCGCGCAGTGTGCGCCAGTTTGAGTTCTTGCCGGCCGCGCCCGATAAGCGTGCGGCGAGCAACCCTTGGCCGCAGTGGCCCAACGTTAAGAAGACCGACTACGGTCAGCAGGAGGCTATCGCTGCCATGGGCGGCGAGATGCGTGCCTGGGGCGTGGATACGCTCGAGGTGCTGCTGGACAAGAAGGGCGCGGCAGCGGGCCTGCGCGTGGTCGATCTGGATTGGTCGGCCGGCAAGCCCGAACGCATCGCGGGCTCCGAGCACGAGGTGCCGGCCCAGCTGGTGCTCATCGCCTGTGGCTTTACGGGTCCGGAGCGCAGCGTGTTCGAAGCTGTCGGCGTACCTGTTGCCACGGCGGGCCGCCCGCTGCCTGTGATGGTCGCCGAGGGCTCGCATCTTGCGGCGCGTGTCGACGGCGTCGCCGCAGATGCCGCGCCGGTGTATGTGGCCGGCGACGCCCGCAACGGCAGCTCGCTCGTAGTGAGCGCCATGGCCGACGCCCTGGCCTGCGCTGCCGAAGTCGCCGAGGCGCTGGAGCTGTAAGGCGGCTGTCCACAGCTGAATCGTCAAGGGCTGTCCCCAACGGCCGGCCCAGACGATATGAGCAGGACATAAAAACATTGAGAGCCCCTGCTGCATGAAAGACC
>URBM01000075.1 GCA_900545995.1 uncultured Collinsella sp.
GCACAACGATACGAGAGCCACCCAAAGCCTGCAGCGCTGGCGCCAAATCAACGCTCGCCACCTGCTCAAGGCCGGCAAGACCGGGGGCGACATCGCAGCCCCGATCATCGACCACACGCGCGCCCAGCGCCTGCAGCATGCCGGCGCCACCGTCGTTGGTGGCACTGCCGCCCAGACCAATATAGAGTGTCCTTGCGCCCGTGCGAACTGCGCGAAGCATAAGCTCGCCCACGCAATAGGTCGAAGCCGCCAACGCCGCCGACTCCGTACAGCTCGAATACCCAATACCCGCCGCCTCGGCCATCTCAATTACAGCCGAGTCGCGCTCGTCGTCCACCAGCATCCGGGCAGACACGCGATCGCCCAAGGGACCTGCCACCTCACAGGTCACAATCTCACCGCCGCACGCGGCGATGGCGTCGAGCGTTCCCTCGCCACCATCTGCCAGCGGCAAAGCGTTCAGCTCGGCATCGGGCCACACACGGCGCATGCCCTCGGCAACCGCCGCCTCCGCCTGCGCGCTCGAAACGCTGCCCTTAAAGGAGTCAATCGCCAGCAGCACACGACGCGGTCGGCGGAGCACGGGACCAAAGTCGACCGCCGCACCAGCAACCTCGTCGGCATGAGCCAGCGCCGCGGCATGAGCGGCATGCGCCTCAAGATCGGACCCGCAGCCGCAACCGCCGGCATCCGCACCACGCAAACCGGCAAAATAGCTGCTCAACACATCGCGGCACTCGTCTGCCAGCACGCCGGCCGTCACATTAAAGCGATGGTTCAGACGCGAATCGGCATTGAGGTCGTATAGCGAACCCAGCGCGCCCGCCTTGGCATCGGCCGCACCATACACGCAGCGCCCCACGCGCGCGTTGACCATAAGGCCCGCGCACATACAGCAGGGCTCGAGCGTCACATAGACGGTGCAGTCGGAAAGGCGCCAACGGCCAAGCGCCTGCGCGGCGGTGCATAAAGCCGCAAACTCAGCATGCGCCGAAGGGTCTTGATCGAGCTCGCGACGATTGTGCGCCCGCGCGACTATCTCGCCCGCGCACACCACCACGGCACCAATGGGCACCTCGCCCACCGCCGCGGCAGCGCGCGCCTCGGCCAGCGCCTCGCGCATGAACTTCTCGTCGATTTCGGTGATCGTCATCGTTCGCCTTCCCTGTTGCAAATTCAAAACGATGCTATCATTACGACTCACGGAGAGATGGCAGAGCGGTTGAATGCGGCGGTCTTGAAAACCGTTGAGCGCGAGAGCGTTCCGGGGGTTCGAATCCCCCTCTCTCCGCCACTCTTAGTGATGTACCGGCGTCATGGTCCGCTCAAACAGCGCATCGACCACGTCGGCAATCTCGGGTCGGCGCTCAAGATCGTGACCCGATTCCCACCAGTTTGTGAACAGCCGAATAATGCCGCCGGCGATAAACTCCGATGTCATCTCGAGCGATACGGGTGCCAAGGCGCCCTCGTCAAGTGTGCTCATCACGCGCTCGCGAATGGAGTGGGCAATGCGGTCGCAAATCATGCTGGTCAGCATGCCCGACATGCTGCTCTCCAGGATGTTATCCATGAGCTGCTCGTGTGCCAGAATCATGTCCATGGCGTCGGCAAACACCTCATGGCGAAGCACGCGCACGTCGTCGGCCGACGCCGCGCTCCCCTTACCGGTCCGCTTTTGCGGCAGCCCCGACATAAGCTCGTCGACATAAAAGGCAAAGTAATCGTTCTTGTCGCGGAAATGCTTATAGAACGTCGTTCGACGAATCATGGCGCGCTCGCACAGCATGGCAACCGTAAGGTCCTCAAAACGATGCTCCTCGAGAAGCTCGGTGAAGGCGTCGAACAGGGCGCGGTAGGTTTTCTTAATGCGCAGGTCCATCTGCATCGCCATCCTCAGGGCAAAGACAACGCTCGTCAATCTGTCGCATATCTTACACCTGTACCCCGCCCCTCGCCGAGCGGTCGACCTTACCGACAACATAACGCTTACCGGAAAGTTCGGCACGGCAAAACGTTGCGGGTATACTAGTAGCGTTATACCAACGGCAGCTGGCGCATGCCGCCGCGGCCATTCGAAACGGAGACATCATGATTACCGTCATCATCGGCATCGTTGTTGTCATTGCGATTGTCTGCGCCATCGCCGGCATCTACAACAACATGGTCACCAAGCGTAATCGCATCGACAACGCGTGGCAGAACATCGATACGCAGCTGCAGCGCCGTAACGACCTGATCCCCAACCTGGTCGAGACCGTCAAGGGCTACGCCAAGCACGAGCAGGAGACGCTCTCCGCCGTGATCAGCGCGCGTAACACCGCCGTCAAGGCCACCACGCCCGAGGCCAAGATGGAAGCCGACAACGTGCTGACCGGTGCGCTGCGCCAGCTCTTCGCCGTAGCCGAGGCCTATCCCGATCTTAAGGCAAACACCAACTTTACGCAGCTGCAGGCATCGCTCGAGGATACCGAGAACAAGATTAGCTATGCACGCCAGAGCTACAACGATTGCGTGCTCAGCTACAATAACGCCATTCAGACGTTCCCGGCTGTCATCTTTGCCGGCATCTTCCAGTTTAAGGAGCGCCAGGGCTTCGAGGCCGCCGAAGCAGCCCGCCAGGCCCCGACTGTCAAGTTCTAGTAGGCACGGCCGAGCTTCCGCCAGCACATCAATCCTTTAAGGGTCCAGGGCAATCGCCTTGGACCCTTTTCTTGCCCATACCAAATGCACGGCCAAGGGCCGCAGGACGCAAGAAGCCCTCGCCGCACGAAGTGCGCAGCGAGGGCTTCTTGCATGTCCGAGGACGCGCCGGGAGGGAACTTGCTCTCTGCCCGGACAGGTAAAGACGGGTTACGCGACGACGTAGACCCAGTCGTGCTTATCCTCAACGGCACCAGACTGGATGCCGGTCAGGGTCTCGCGAAGCTTCTTCATCACGGGGCCGATCTCGGTGCAGCCAGCCGGGAAGGCCACGGTCTCGTCGGCGCCGTAAACCTTGTTGTCGATCTCGCCCACCGGGGAGATGACGGCAGCGGTGCCG
This sequence comes from uncultured Collinsella sp., assembly GCA_900545995.1. Classification (GTDB taxonomy): domain Bacteria; phylum Actinomycetota; class Coriobacteriia; order Coriobacteriales; family Coriobacteriaceae; genus Collinsella. The sequence goes on from URBM01000075.1 coordinate 3,044, forward strand.
CACAGGCCGCACTCGACAAAGGTACCGGCCTTGACCTCGGCCCACTCAACGGGACGCTGGTCAACGGTCATGCCCAGGTCCTGAGCAACCTGAACGAGCGAACGACGGGTGATAGAGGGCAGGATGGAGTCGGTGTGCGACTGCGGAACGACGAGGGTGCCGTCCTCCTTCACGAACAGGACGTTGGCGCCACCGGTCTCCTCGACATAGGTGCGGGACTCGGAGTCGAGATACAGGTTCTCGGCATAGCCCTCGCGATGGGCCTCCATCGTGGGCTTGAGGGACATGGCGTAGTTCAGGCCGGCCTTGATGTTGCCAGTACCGTGCGGTGCGGCACGGTCATACTCGGAAACGCGCAGCTTGACGGGCTTGAGGCCACCCTTAAAGTACGGACCGACCGGGGTCACGAGAATACGGAACGTGTACTCAGGAGCGGGAGCCACGCCGATCACGTCACCGGAGCCGATCATAAACGGACGCACGTACAGGGTCGCGCCGGAACCGAAGGGCGGAACCCAGGCGGCGTTGGCAGAAACGACCTGCTTGACGGCCTCAACGAACTTGTCCTTGGGAAACGGGGGCATCTCGAGGCGCTGCGCAGAGTTGTACATGCGCTCGGCGTTCATGTCGGGACGGAAGCAGACGATGCTGCCGTCCTCGGCGGTGTAGGCCTTCAGGCCCTCAAAGACCTCCTGGCAGTAATGGAAGATGCCGCCGCACTCGGAGACATGCAGGGTGTGGTCGGTGGTCAGGCCGCCCTCGTCCCACTCGCCATCCTTCCAATGAGCCTCGTAGCTGTAATCGGTCTTCATGTAGCCAAAGCCGAGGCTACCCCAATCGATATCCTTCTTCTCGACAGTCATATGTCGCTCCTTACATACACAGTTGCATACTCGCGAACCCGCACGCAAGGACCGAGGCCGACCGCGTCGCAACGTCACACGCCCGGAGCGTAGAGCCGGACGGGACACGCGAAGAGCATCAAAGCCGATGGCACGTCGATTCGCATGCACGAGATTGTACTCCCCGTACGCGTCTGATAAAACGCTTTTCTTTAACTAAGTAAAGTATTTTCATTTGACCGAAACTAAAGAGGCCCGCCACCGTAAGCGGTGACGGGCCTCAACTGTACGGTCTGCGCGCTGGCTCGAGCTAGGCGTTCTATTTGCCCAGCTTGGCCTTAACCAGACCGACCACGGTCGGGATGATCGACACGGCAACGATGCCGATAATCAGCAGCTCAAAGTGCTCCTGCACAAAGGGAATGCCGCCAAAGAAGTAGCCCAGCAGCGTAAAGACCGTCGACCAGGTAATGCCGCCCAGCACGTTAAAGACGACAAAGTTGCGCCAGTGCATGCCGCCCATGCCAGCGATAAAGGGCACAAAGGTGCGGATAAACGGGAAGAAGCGACCCAGGAAGATGGCCAGGTGACCCCACTTGTCCAAGAAGTCCTCGGACTTTTTGATGCGCTCGGGCGTCATGGCCTTGACCTTGCCCGAAGCGATGATCTTGCGGCCAAAGAAGTGACCGATCATAAAGTTGCACTGATCGCCCAAAATGGCAGCGGCCCATGCGGTGGCCAGAAGCGCCACGATGTTAAAGCCGCCGTTGTGGGCAAAGAAACCCGAGGCGAACAGCAGCGAATCACCGGGAAGGAACGGGAAGAACACCACGCCCGTCTCGATAAAGATGATCAGGAACACGCAGCCGTAGGCCATAAGCGGGCCGGCGGCGATCCAGCTGGCGATCGCGGTGCGCGGGTCCTTAAGCAGCTCGGCAATAAAATTAATGAAACCCATGAAGTAAAACCTCTCAGTTGTGGGCGCGGATACGTCCAAGTTGACCAGTATACGGTTGCGGTGCCCCCTCGTGCGCAACCCCACAAAAGCATGACTCCATTACCAGCAAGTTTGCATAACTGACACCTGTCGCGCAATGCCGCCAAGATTGTCCTTCCTAATCCCTAGCGAATCGCTATACTTTATTGAATCGCATTGCCATGGCGCTAAGGGAGGGCGGCCGGTGAGCTTTATCAATACCATTCGCGAGGACATCAAGACCGTCCAGGCGCAAGACCCCGCTGCGCAAAACGGTCTGGTCATCTTCCTTTCCTATCCTGGCCTGCACGCCAAGTGGAATCACGTGCCCGAGCACTGGCTGTGGGAGCACGGTCATCGCTCGCTCGCCCGTGTGCTCTCGCAAATCACCCGCCACATCACCGGCGTCGAGATTCATCCCGCCGCGCAGATTGGTAAGCACTTCTTTATCGACCACGCCATGGGCGTCGTCATCGGCGAGACCACCATTGTGGGCGACAACTGCGTGCTCTACCAGGGCGTCACGCTTGGCGGCACCGGCAACGAGACCGGCAAACGCCACCCAACGCTCGGCAATAACGTCACCGTGGGCACGGGTGCCAAGGTGCTCGGCAACATTCGCATCGGCAACAACGTCAAAATCGGCGGCAACTCGGTCGTCGTTAAGGACGTCCCCGACAACTGCACCGTCGTGGGCGTGCCGGGACGCATCATCAAGCGCAACGGCTGCCGCGTGTTTGAGGAGAGTTTCGACGCCAAGCAGCATCGCGAGTACATGCCCGACGACGCCGCCGAGCAGAGTGCCCTTAACCGCCAGGGCATCACCGAGAACGCCCGCCGCGTCAAGGAACTCGAGCGAGAGGTGGCCGAGCTCAAGGCCCTCGTCGCCAAGCTCGTGGACGAACGCTAGAGGCGGACGACCACCGACAACATTGACGCCAACGCAAAGGCGCGCCAGAGGATTCACCCCCGGCGCGCCTTATTTGTGATATGGCAAAGAGACTGTCCCTTTGTCACATTATGCGAACTGGCTCAGATAGAGGTCGGCGTAGGCACCCTCGGCAGCCAGCAGCTCCTTATGCGTGCCCTGCTCGATAATGTTGCCGTGATCCATGACCAAGATCAGGTCGGCGTCCACGATCGTCGACAGGCGGTGCGCGATCACAAAGCTCGTGCGCCCGCGCATGAGCGCGTCCATGGCACGACCGATGGCAAGCTCGGTACGCGTATCCACGCTTGAGGTCGCCTCGTCCAGGATGAGAATCGCCGGGTTATTGAGCAGCACGCGTGCGATGGTCAGCAGCTGACGCTGGCCCTGGCTGATGCTCTCGGCATCGTTGGCCACGCGCGTGTCGTAGCCCTGCGGCATGGTGCGCACAAAGAAGTCGACCTGCGCGGCACGAGCGGCCGCGACAATCTCCTCGCGCGTCGCCTCGGGGCAGCCGTAGGCGATGTTTTCGGCAATCGTGCCATCGAACAGCCAGGCGTCCTGCAGCACCATGCCAAACTGCTGCCGTAGCTCGCCGCGGTCCATGCGGCTCGTATCCACGCCGTCGAGCGTAATACGCCCGCCGTCAATCTCGTAGAAGCGCATGAGCAGGTTGATGAGCGTCGTCTTGCCCGCGCCCGTGGTTCCCACCACGGCAATCTTCTGGCCCGGCTCGGCGGTAAACGACACGTCGCGCATAAGCGGCTTGTCGGGCGAATAACCAAAGCGCACATGCTCAAAGGAGACGCGGCCCTCCACGCGACCCGGCAGCTTGGCGGCCTTGTCCGGCAGCGAATCGGCCTCCATCTCGGGCTCATCGAGCAGGTCGAACACGCGCTCTGCACTCGCCAGCGCGCTCTGCAGCGAGTTGAAGGTAAACGACAACTGCGTCATGGGCTCGGACGCCTCGTAGATAAACTGGAAGAACGCCTGGAACACGCCGACGGTCACGTGACCGGCAACCAGCATGCTGCAGCCCACAAGCGCAATAACGATCTGCGCCAAACGGCCGATAAAGCGCACCGCGGGGCCAACAGCGTTGATCATAAAGTCGGCCTTGGTGCTCACACGAGCCAGTTCCTTCGAAGCCTCGTGCACCTCAGCGGAGCTCTGACGCTCGCGGTTAAACGCGCGAATCACCAGACGGCCCGAATAGCCTTCCTCGACCGCACTCGTAATCTTGGACACCCACTCCTGGCGCTCGCCCGTCACATCGTGTGTGCGGCGCGAGACGACCTTCGTCACCAGCAGCGACAGTGCCGTAAAGAACAGAAAGACGAGCGTAAGCTGCACGCTGAACACGAACATCACGCTCACAGCACCAACAACCGTGCCGATCGACACGAGCAGCTGCAGCAATCCGCGCTGCATGCTCTCGGACATCTTGTCCAAGTCGTTGGTCGCGCGGCTGACGACCTCACCGGGACGATGCGCATCAAAGAAAGCGAGCGGCAGACGATTGAGCTTTTGGGCGATGCGGTTACGCAGACGCAGGTTGAGGCGTTCGGCCACGCTCGACATCAAAAAGCTCTGGAGCGCGTAGAACGAGGCAGCGGCCGTCCAAATCATAAAGTAGATGAAGATGGTCCTGCCGCAATTCTCCCAGGTGATGTTGAAGGTGGTGTCGTTGGCAAACGCCACCTGAATGTGGCCCCACAGCTCATCGATCACACGGGCGCTATATGCCGGCGCAGCGGTGTTAAAGATGGCATAGAACACAATGCTCGCGAACACGATATAGAAGCGCCAATGGTCGCCGGCAGCCTCGCTCCACAGGCGGCGCACCGTCGCCCAGGTGTCGCGGGGTTTCTCGTCTTCGTCTTCGTCGTCCACGTCGCGCATACGCTCTGCCTCAGCGCGAGCGCGCTCGTCCTCGGCGCGCTCGTTTTCCTCGTAGAGCGCTTGGCGGCGAGCCTCGCGCTCGGCTGCAGCCTTGGCGGCGTCATCCAGCTCGGTCGACGCGGCAGCCGTTTCCTCGACCAGTCCCGCGGCAGCGGCGTCATCAACGCCGCCCTGCTTCTTGAGCTCCTCGGTCATGCTACTCACCTCCCTTCATCTGCGATTCCGCGATGGCGCGGTACACCTCGCAGGTTTCCATAAGCTCGCCATGCGTGCCCAGACCCACAACCTCGCCATCCTTGAGCACGACGATCTGGTCGGCGTGCAAGATCGTCGAGATGCGCTGCGCGATGATGAGCACCGCAGCGTCACGCGTCTCGTCTTGCAATGCATGGCGCAGGGCGGCATCGGTCTTAAAGTCCAGGGCCGAAAAACTGTCATCGAAGATATATAGATCGGCATGCTTCATGAGCGCACGGGCGATTGCCAAACGCTGGCGCTGGCCGCCCGAAAAGTTCGTACCGCCCTGGGCAACCGGGGTATCGAGCCCCTGCGGTTGGTCGAGTACAAAGGTGCTCTGGGCAACCTCAAGCGCGTGGAGCATGTCGCCCTCGGTCGCGCCTTCGTTACCAAAGCGAAGGTTGCTCGCCACCGTGCCCGAGAACAGCCACGCCTTCTGCGGCACATAGGCAATGCGCCCGCGGATTTCGTCTTGCGTAAGCTCGCGCAGGTCCACACCATTCAGGCGAATGGAGCCCTTGGTGGCATCGTGGAAGCGCAGCAGAAGCTTTGCCACCGTCGATTTGCCCGAGCCTGTCGAGCCAACGATCGCAGTCGTCTGACCGCGATGGCAGGCAAAGCTCAGGTCGCACAGGGTGTCCTCGTCGGCATCGTCAAAGCGAAACGACATGTGGTCGAACACGGCCACCGCATCGGCTTCGTCTTGGGGCTCGCGCGCCCCGTCATCCAGCGTGCGCTCGCCATCGACGATGCTCGGCTCAATCTCCAACACCTGCTGCGCACGGTTCAGGCACGCGGCAGCACGCGGAAGCGTCAGCACCACCATCTGGGCCATCATCACAAAGAACAGGATCAGAATTGCATACTCCAGCACCGCCGAGATACTCGCAATCTGCATGGCGTGGGCGCCTACGCGGTTGCCGCCCACCCACAGCACCGCCACCTCGGCGATGTTCATCAAAAAGAAGCTGGAGCTGTCGAGGCCCACAAACAGGTGGTTGACCTTGATGGCGTTGGCGGCGTAGTCGCTAAACACCTCGTCCAGGCGCCGCTCCTCGTGACGCTCCTTGTTAAACGCACGGATGACGCGCACGCCCACGATGTTTTCGCGCAGCACCACGTTCATGCGGTCGATAAAGCTCTGCAAGCGCATAAAGATCGGAGCCGCGTTGGCAACCGTAAAGACCGCCGCCACCAGCACAATCGCAACGACTACGCCCAGAAGCGTGCCCATGGCGGGATCGATAAACCAGGCGAAGATGATGCCCGCCACCGCCAAAAACGGCACGGGCAGCACCAGCTGAATCGTCTGCAGAATCGCTTGCTGAATCACGTTGATGTCGTTGAGCGAGCGCGTGATCATCGATCCGGTGCCAAAGCGCTCAAAATCGCTGGCCGCGAGCTCGAGCGATTTGTCGTACACGGCATTGCGGATATCGCAAGCCACGTTGGCGGCCAGGCGCGCCGAAAGATAGCAGCCCAGCACCGTGCCGCCGCTAGCCATGCTGGTCGCGATAAACATGTATAGGCCG